>JAYSUK010000213.1:0-12122 GCA_043719085.1 Burkholderiales bacterium
CGAACTCACGCAGTTGGAGCGTGCCAAGCTCGCCAGCAGTGTTCAGCAAATCAAATGCTCAAGCTGCGCCGCCCCGGTCGATATTGGCAAGACCGACGCCTGCGGTTACTGCCGCGCCCCGGTTTCAGTGTTTGATCGCGACGCGGCAAAGAAAGCCATCGAACACTACCTCGAAGCCCGCCATCGGCAGCTTCCCTCGCAGGCGCCCGCTGGCGGGTCAAGCCATAGCTACAGCGGCTCAGGATCGGGCGTGGGCGGCTTTGATTACGGAGGCGTGGACCTCGCTGCCGATATCCTGTTTGCACTCGGTCGCGCCGCCACGCGCGGTATTGGCAGCGCGGGAAGTCGCGCTATTCCCGCTGCCGCCGCAACCGGTGTTGGGGCGGGAGCGGGCATTGCGCTGGCCGACACCGGGGTGGCTACTAGCGGCGGACTGCTTGAGTCGATCGGTTCGGGTGGCGCAGCAAATGCATTCCCTACGGCAACCGACGCCTTGTTCGCCTCGGGTCTTGGTGACAGCGCCAACGCGGTCAATGCGCTGCCGGACACAATGGATGCAACTGACGCGCTGTTCGGTACAACAGCGAATGCAGCTGGGGCCGCCGGCGGCAGCGGTGTTTTTAGCGAGATCAGCCAGTTGTTTTCAAGCAGCACCGCGTCGAATGCGGCTGATACTTTGGTCGACGCGGGCAGCGTGGCACTCGAAGACGCCGGTGCTTCCGTGCTCGACAGTGTCGGTGAGCTGACCGCGTCAGGCGGAGATCTGGTTGATTTGGTCAGCGACGGCGTGGGCAGTCTGTTGGGATCGTTGTTCGATTAGCGCGCTGATGAATCAATGATTGCCGTCCGGTTTCCCGGTTAGTTGAACCAAATTTCAACTGCAAAGTGGCGCTCAACGTAGCTGCGCAACCGATTTGATACGCCTACCGGTACGGCGGCGGCCGCAACGCGCCACACGGGAATATCCTTGAACGAATCTCCGGCGTAAACAAACTTTCCGCTGCCGAATCTTGCCACCAATGCATCCGCCTTTTTTTGACCGATCAAATTGAGCGTGGCATGACTGGCGAAACACTCATCAAACACACCAAGGTGCTCAACAATGCGCTGCGCGTAAATCTGGGGCGATGCAGTGGCCAGGACAATGTGCCGCCCTGATGCGTGCTGGCTGCGTAACCAGGCCACCAGTGCCGGTCGATAATTTAATTGACCCACGTCGAGCGACCAACCAATCGCCTCGCCCACCCGTTGCTTGAAGGCGGCCTTGCCGCGCCGCAGCCATAGCGGCAATAAACACAGTTGCAATGGATGGCGCAACAGCAGCCGATACAGCGAGAGGTGCAGCAAATCGCCGTCTATCAGCGTGCCGTCCAGGTCCACCACCAATGGCAGTGACCCGCCCGCAGTGTCACGCGGTGTCATCAACCGAAAGCGTGCAGCCACTTAGGCGCACATCCTGGCAGCCGCGCGCACTGCGTGCGGCGCTTAAGCACCACTTCCACCAATCAACCAGAACGTGGTGACTAACCACAGTGTCACCGTCACCCAGATATGCGCGTCGGTAAAAAAGTCTCGCGAAATATCTTCGGTGGCGATGCGTGCCTGCAACATGTAGAGGTAGCGAAACAATCCGTACAGCACAAACGGCAACGTAAATATCAGATGTGGTGTGCCGTGCAACTCAATGGTTGTCGGACTCATCGTGTACAGCCCGTATGCAATGACGCTGCATGTGCCGGTGATGATCAGAAAGCTGTCGAGGAGTGGCGCGGTGTACTGCTGCAGGACGGGGCGGGATTCCGCTTGATCCGTATGAGGTGTCATCTCGGGGATGATCGACAGCTCAGCTCGACGCTTGGCGAATCCCAAAAATAAGGTCAGCATGGCGCTGCAGATCAAAAGCCACGACGAGGCGGGGATACCGATGCCGTAAGTGCCAGCGACGATTCGCAGAATGAAGCCTGCCGCGATACAAAACACGTCCAGCACCACCACGTGTTTAAGGTAGTGCGAATAGGCAAGATTTAGCAGCATGTAGCTTGCCAGCACCATCACCACCTCGACGGCAGCGCTAAATGCCACGAATAGTCCACCCGCAGCCAACGCGGCTGCCAGCGTCAACGCGGTCGCCGCAGACACTCGCCCACTGGGCAAAGGGCGGGTGCGCTTGCGAGGGTGCGACGCGTCGTATTCACGATCCACAAAATCGTTGTAAATGTAGATCGCGCTCGACACTGCGCAAAACGACACGAATGCCAAGGCAGCCGAGCGCAGCAGCGCCGGATCAAACCAGGCGTGACCAAACAGGATACCTACCAGGACAAACAGGTTCTTGATCCATTGGTGGGGTCGCATAAGCTGGATCAGCGCCATAAATTGCGGAGTTCGAACCGAAAAAGGAAAAAAGATGTTACCCCGTCAAAGCGTTCGTCGGGAAACACCCTCTGCGACCCGCCGGCGCATCATTGAACGAGCCGCGAAACACTACGGTCGAACGGCCGGTGTCTCCACGCTCATCCCCGCGGCTCGACGCGCGAGGTAGGCCTCCAGATCAACCAACTCGCTTGCGCCATACGCAAACGGCTCGGCGCGTACCGCCGTCATGCAGCCGCGCAACCTTCGTTGCAGGCTGCCGACGCTTTGCCATTCGAGTCGATAAATTGGGTAACCGGTGGCGTGGCCTTGCGGAATGGTGTTGCCGCCTAGCTTCTTGCCAGCAAGATTGTCGTGGCAATCGCGGCAACTCAGATCGACCTGGCCAATGCGTTGATTGAACAGTGCCTCACCTCGCTTTTGCGCTTCTTGTAGTCGCGGCTGAGCGGGCGGTTTAATCGGCAGATCGCGGGACTCTATGGCGATGGCGGCTTCGAGGCCCAGCAACGATTCATGCTCGGGCGGCCACTGTGTTGCGCCTTGCTGTGTCGTACGGCAAAAGTTGATTTGCTGACTCAGGTTGACTACTTTTTTCTGGGCCGACGAACACGCGGGGTAGCGCGTTGCGACACCGCGCATTCGCGTGATTTCACCGTGACAACCAGCGCAGGATTTTCCCGCTTTTCCCTCGGGTTTGCTCCATAGCGAAAGACCCTCTTTCACCCACAACATCGCCGGGTTTTGCGCGTCGTCTTTTTGCAGCGTCTGTGTCGACGGCTGCATGAAATCGAAACCCGATTTTCGAGTTTCGGCTGCTTGCGACAGGGCTATCAGTGCGAACGAACAAAATAGTGCGACTAATGTTCGCACGCTAGGCAACGATCAGACTTACCGTCTCGCGCTGCGCGAAGCCCTTGTCGCCTTCCCACATAAAAAATAGCATTCCGCTTGACGCGGCGCGGAAGTTAAACGAAAGGTAAGGATTGGCAGCAATGGCGGCATGAAACGTTGCAGCAAACACGAGTTCACCGGCGTCACTTGCGCTCGCTGCGTTTGTTGCACTCGCACCGGCAACAAATCGACAGGTAAACGTGCGGATCAAATCGCGCGGCAACATGTCGCCATCGCTGGAGCGTCGATAGCCCGTCTCCATTGGATGTTGCACCAATGCTTTGATCTCGATGATCTCGCCTGCTTTTGCGGTTCGCGGAACGGTGATCAGGGTGCGGGCCATGGCGCTATTCCTCGATGCAGGAGGAAACCGTGACCAGCACTTCCACCGTGTGCGTCCAGCAACTTCCATCGTTCATTTTTGCCACCGCCACCAGCTGCTGCGTAGTGGCAAGGCGGATGCGCGTGGCGATTCGAGCGCGCCCCGACTGCGGCGATAGCGTGAACTGCACCACGTCGTTTTGCGGATTTTTTTCGTTAAATATTGTGATGCCGACAACATGTTGCTGTTGCGTCATCGGGCTTTCGACGATCACTTCAATCGGCACGCTGTTGCCGTTGTCGACCAGTCGGGCAATGTCGAATTTCACGCGCCCCTCAGTGACGATGCCACCCGCCGCGTACTCCTTCACCAGCCCCGTGAGCACAGAGCTTTGCGCGAACGCCGCCACCGGACGCGCGACGATACTCAACACAATGCCGGTACTCGCTGCCAGAAACAGTCGACGCTTCATTTGAGCGACATAAGCCATGACACCACATCTTCAACCTGTTGCGCGGTGAGAATCGGTTGCTCGCGCCACGTCACGCCGACGCGGTTCAATGATTCAACTTTGTAGTAAGCAGGCATCACAGACTCTGCACTTACACGACGCGAATCAACCACACGCAGGCGCAGTTGCGACGCCGTCCAGCGTGTGCCCGCGCCTCCGAGATTAGTGGCAATGTCGCCCTCAAAGCGTTCGTTGCTGCCCGGCACCTGATGACAAAGCTGGCACAGACCAACCTGACGGTTGGTGGCGATGTCGCGACCGCGCGTCGCGTCTCCCGGAAGCTCCGTGAACGCGATAGGAATACCGCGATCAACCACGCGGTAGGCGACCATCGGAGCACTGGTGGCGTGTCCCGCGACCAATATGCCGCCTACGGAAATCGCAAGCGCCATGAACAGCAGGCGCATGGTCGCTACGCTTTCAAACTATGGTTCTTCAACGGCAAATCACGAATGCGCTTGCCCGTTGCCGCAAATATTGCGTTGAGCACTGCCGGTGCCGCCACCGCAATCGTCGGTTCGCCCACACCGCCCCAGAAGCCACCGGATGACAGGATAACCGTCTCCACCTTTGGCATGTCAGCGAGTTTCAGCGATGGATAGTCGGCGAAATTGCTTTGCTCGATGCGACCGTTTTTGACCGTGCATTCCTGATACAGCGCCGCGCCGAGTCCGTACACGAACGAGCCCTCAACCTGTGCCTCAATCTGCTGCGGATTGACGGCATTGCCGCAGTCGGTGGCCGCCACGATGCGATGAATTTTCAGCACGCCGTCCTTGCTGACTGACACTTCTGCGCAGGCCGCAACATAAGAGCCAAAGCCCATCGTTTGCGCCAGGCCGCGGAACACCCCAGCAGGTGCCGGTTTGTCGTAGCCAACCTTTTCAGCCACCGCATTGAGCACCGCCAGATGCTTGGGATGTTGCGTCATCAGCTTGCGCCGCAACGCCAGCGGATCCTGCTTGGTTGCGTGCGCGATTTCGTCGATAAATCCTTCGAGATAAATCGCGTTCTGGTTGAGGTTTACTCCGCGCCAAAAACCGGGTGGCACATGCGGATTACGCATCGCGTGATCGACCAATAACGTGGGGAAGGTGTAGCCAATCGAAGCCTCAGGCCCCGGTGGATTCAGCCCCTGAAAAACCACCGGATCTTTGCCATCGCGGATGTTTTGCGGCGCGACGAAGGCGAGAATCGATTGCCCTGAAATGCGCATCGTTAACCCTGTGATCTCGCCTTTGTCGTCGAGCCCAGCGGTCATCTTGCATTGCGTGATCGGGTGGAAGCGGCCCTGCGCCATATCTTCCTCGCGCGACCAGATCATCTTGACCGGTGTGCCTGGCATTTGCTTGGCGATGCCAACCGCCATCCGCACGAAGTCGGTGCCACCGCGGCGTCCAAAGCCGCCACCCAAATGAATTTTGTACACCTCGCATTGCGCCGCGGGCAAGCCGGAGGCTTCCGCAGTCGCGGCCAAAGCGGCCTCGCCGTTTTGCGTCGGCACCCACACTTCGCAGCGCTCGGGCGTCCACTTCACCGTCGCGTTCATCGTCTCCATGCAGACGTGGTTTTGATGCGGGTACGAATACACCGCCTCAATCTTGCGTGCGGCACCGGCAATTGCGGCACGCGCATCGCCCACGCTATTGCCGACCACCGCATCTTTCGCGTCGAGCCCCGCCTTCAGCGTTTCTGCAAACGTCGCGCTGGATACTTTGGCATTGGGGCCTTCGTCCCACTCAATTTTCAATGCGTCGAGCGCGGTCTTGGCGCGCCACCACGTGTCGGCCACCACCACTACCGTGTCTTCACCAACGCGCAGCACTTTCTTCACGCCGGGGCGTTTGAGCACTGCTGCATCATCAATGCTCTTGATCTTGCCGCCGAACACCGGGCACGCCTTCACCGCCGCGTTCAACATGCCGGGCAGCTTCAGGTCCATGCCGTAGATCTGCCGTCCCGTGGTTTTATCCACGGTGTCGAGGCGCGCCAAACGTTTGCCGATGACGGTCCAGTCTTTTGGGTCCTTCAGCTTGATGTTGGTCGGTTCGGTGAGCTTCGACGCGGCGGCAGCCACTTTGCCGTAGGTGGTGCTGCGTTTTGACACCGCATGGGTGATCACGCCTTTAGACACGGTGCATTCGGCGACCGGCACTTTCCATTCGTTGGCTGCCGCCTGCATCAGCATCATGCGCGCCGCAGCGCCGCCTTTGCGCACATTGTCTGCCGAGCCGCGAATGCCGCGACTGCCTCCGGTGGAGAAGTCGCCCCACACGCGTTTGCGCGCCAGACTTTGTCCCGGCGTCGGATATTCGGTGCTGACTTTGGCCCAGTCACATTCAAGCTCCTCCGTGACCATTTGCGCGAGGCCAGTGAGGCTGCCCTGGCCCATCTCGGAGCGCGCAATACGAATGATGATTTTGTCGTCAGGCTGCACAACGACCCATGCGTTCACTTCGGGCGAGACAGGCGCATCGATGCCTTGCGCCATCGCCTGCTTGTTCATGAATGGGACGTGAAAGCCGATGACGAGACTGGCCGTGGTGGCGGCGCTGCCTTTCAGAAAAGCGCGGCGCGAAGGTTGCGCGGTGGTGCTCATGCTTGGCCTCCATCTATGTGTTCAATGTTCAAAATAGACTTGCCTAGGTCGGCGACTTTTTTCGGCTTGGCACCGGTTTTTGCAGCGGCCATTTCGCGGGCAGCGGTGTGGATCGCGGTGCGCACGCGGTTGTACGTTCCGCAGCGGCAGATGTTGGTCATCGCCTCGTCAATGTCCTTATCGGTCGGGTTCGGTTTGTCCTTAATCAGCGCGGTGGCCGCCATGATCATGCCGGACTGGCAAAAGCCGCACTGCGGCACATCAAGCGCGAGCCATGCCTTTTGAATCGGGTGGGAGCCGTTCGCGCTCAAGCCCTCAATGGTGGTAATTTTTTGTGTGGGCTTCATGGCAGAAGCGGGCATCACACAGGATCGAACGGGCACGCCGTCGATATGCACCGTACAAGCGCCGCACTGTGCGATGCCGCAGCCGTACTTGGCGCCCGTCAATTCAAGCTGCTCGCGCAGCACCCAGAGCAGCGGCGTGCCGTCGTCGGCGACATAGTCCAACATCTTGCCGTTGACGTTCAATTTAGGCATGGAGCACTCCTTAAAAATCGTTCGCAGATTATCTGCTCATAGCGTGATTTCTCGATGACCGGTTGAGTGAAATTGAGACAGATTAATGCGTAAGTTTCTAGCATTGACTTTTTGCCGAAAAGTCTATTACGTAGGGGCTACAGGCCTATTTAGCTAATTATCGACTTCTCGTGAAAATCGTCGCGAGCCCAATGTAAATATAGTGTCCGTAAAAAAGCTGATGCTTAGATTGACCCAATACCAACTAGTTGGTATGCTTTGAATTGGGTATGGAAAACACAGTTCACAATTCAAAGTCAAAACTGCTCGACGCTGCCCTGCAGGTGATCCGCACCAAGGGCTACATGGCGACCACGATTGATGACATATGCGCTTCAGCAGGCTTGACCAAGGGCAGTTTTTTTCATCATTTCAAAAGCAAAGAAGATTTGGCCCTCGCCGCAGTCGAACACTGGAACGCGATGACTGGCGGCATGTTCGCGCAGTGTGCGTATCACCAACTCGCAGATCCGCGTGATCGGGTGTTGGCGTACATCGATTTTCGCGCTGAAATATTGCAAGGCGAACTGCCCGATTTCACCTGTCTGCTGGGTACGATGGTGCAGGAAACGTTCGAAACGCATCCACGCATTCGTGTCGCCTGCGAAGCGGGCATTTCGTCACACGCGCAAACGGTCGCGGTCCACATCCACGCCGCGAAAGCGATGTACGCGGCCGACGCCACATGGGACGCCGACACGCTCTCGCTGTACACACAGGCGGTAATTCAGGGCGCGTTCATCCTTGCAAAAGCGCAAGGTAGAGCAGAAATCGCAACGCTGTGCATTGGGCACTTGCGCTGCTACGTTGAAGGCTTGCTCACGCCGGGTAGCCCATTTTCAAAGCAACCACTAGACCCACATTAAAGGAGACACCATGAGAGTTGAACCGTATCTGATGTTGAGCGGCCGCACCGAAGAAGCGCTGGCTTTTTACAACCAGGCCATCGACGCAAAAACCGTCATGGTCATGCGCTTTGATGAAAGTCCGGACAAAAATCACCCGATGCCATTGCCGCCGGATTGGGACAAAAAAATCCTGCACAGCGCGATGACGATCGGCGACACCACCGTCATGTTGTCGGACGGGATGAGCTCGGAAGCCGTGAGCTTTGCGGGCGTGAGTTTGTCGATCACTGCTGATGACGAAATCCAGGCCAAGCGTCTGTTTGACGCACTGGCGGTGGGCGGCAATGTGTTCATGCCGCTGGGAAAAACTTTCTGGTCGCCGTGCTTTGGCATGCTCAGCGACAAGTTCGGCGTGAGCTGGATGGTCGGCATTGACGGCCAATAAGGCGATGCACGCATGTCTTTCCAGGCGTATCTCGACAATATTCAGGAAAAGACCGGAAAAACGCCCGAGGATTTCTTGAAGCTCGCGAAGAAAAAGGGTTTCTCTGACAGCGCGGGCTTGCGCGAGGGCATAAAAGCTGGAGATGTCGTGTCCTGGTTGAAAGCTGATTTTGACTTGGGTCATGGCCACGCAATGGCAATCGTTGCGCTGATCAAAGGCACAAAACGCGTGGGCGATCTGTAGCTCACGCACTTATCAACACAATGGAGAACGTAATGAACTATGTAGATGGATTTGTATGCGCGGTTGCCACCGCCAATCGCGACGCTTATCTGGCGCACGCATCGAAGACCGCGCCGCTATTCAAGGAATTCGGCGCGCTGAGTGTGGTGGAAACGTGGGGCGATGATGTGCCCGAAGGCAAGCTCACGTCCTTCACCATGGCCGTGCAGCGGAAGGTTGACGAGACGGTGGTGTTCTCATGGATCACCTGGCCGTCAAAGCTTGTGCGCGATGAGGCATGGAAAAAAGTGATGACTGACCCACGCATGAGTCACGAGAACAATCCCATGCCCTTCGACGGCAAACGCATGATTTATGGAGGCTTTCAGACCATTCTTGATGTCTGAAATTCGCTGAATACTTTTCCGATTCGCAATTCGAGGAGCGCCGCTTATGTCCTGCACATTTCCCTTGGCCGAAAGCAGTCACGAACTCTCAATCACACGTCTGATTGACGTACCGCGCGAAAAATTATTTCGCTGCTGGACCGAGCCGGCGCTGATCACGCAATGGTTCACGCCACCACCGTGGAAAACCATTCGCGCTGAAATTGACGTGCGACCCGGCGGTTCATGCAACATCGTTATGCAGGGCCCGGACGGTACCGAGACGCCCAATCGCGGCGTCTATCTGGAAGTCGTAAGAAACGAAAAACTGGTGACGACCGATGCGTACACCTCGGCGTGGGTGCCATCAGGCAAACCGTTTTTCACCTGCGTGCTCACCTTTGAAGATGAAGGCGGCAAAACGCGCTACACCGCCCGCGCGCGGCACTGGACCGCGGAAGATTGCAAGTCACATGAAGACATGGGCTTTTACGTCGGCTGGGGCATCTGCACTGACCAACTCGCCGCGCTCGCCGCGACGCTTTAACGGTGGGGAAATCATCATGTTGATTCAACCGAAAAACAAAGTCACACCGTTCATCTGGTTCGACACGGAAGCCGAAGCCGCAGCCAACTTCTACGTATCGCTGTTCGCCGATTCAATCATCATCGACGTCGCGCGCTGGGGCAAAGGCTCGCCGTATGTCGAAGGCAGCGTCATGAGTGTCACGCTCGACCTTGCCGGCCAGCAATACATTCTGTTCAACGGCGGCTCACACTTCAAACTCAACGAATCGTTTTCGCTGTTTGTGAGCTGCGACGATCAAGCCGAAGTCGATCGCCTTTGGAATGCGCTGATCGCCGACGGAGGCTCGCCGAGTCAATGCTCGTGGCTTAAGGACAAATTCGGCGTCTCGTGGCAGATCGTGCCGAAAGCGCTGATGCGCCTGCTCGGTGACAAGGACTCGGCAAAGGCCGGACGCGTGATGCAGGCGATGATGGGGATGACAAAGATTGATGTCGCCGAGCTGGAGCGGGCGGCGGCGGGTTAGTGCGAACGCGCCTATCGAATTACGTTTAACCAGCACACGACGGCAGAAATCCGTGCTAAAGTAAGGAATCCTTACTTTGTCACGCAGGAAAGTGTAGTCGTATGCTTGCCAAAATCACCTCGAAGAATCAGCTCACATTGCCCAAAAGCATCACGACAATGATCGAGCAATCAAGCGGCCCGATTGAGTATTTCGACGTGCAAGCCACCGCCGGTCAAATCATCTTGACGCCGGTGCGCATCCAGCGCAGCGACGCGGTTCGCACCAAGCTTGCGGAGCTTGACATTGATGCGGGTGATCTCAATGCCGCTGTGATTTGGGCACGCCGCAAGTCGTAGTCGCTCGTGATCAAACTTGACTGATTTGACGGCTCGCTACGATTGAAAGCGAAGCCAGCACCACCGCGCGTCGTTCTCGATACCAACATCGTGCTCTCCGCGCTCGTATTCGGCGGTGGCAACAGCGCTCGCGTGCGCCGCGCATGGCAATCCGGCGCGGTTACGCCGCTGGTGTCCACTGCCACCGCGCAGGAGCTGGTACGCGTGCTCGCGTACCCGAAGTTCCGGCTGACGGCGGCCGATCAGCAGGAACTGCTCGCCGATTATTTGCCACACACCACAACAGTTCGAATCCCCGATTCTCCGCCGAATGTGCCCGAGTGCCGCGATCCGTTCGACGTAATGTTTTTGCATCTTGCGGTCGTCGGCAAAGCGAAGATGCTGGTCACTGATGACCGTGACTTGCTGGTCTTCGCTGGACAACCCAAATTCATTATCCTCGCGCTTGACGCGTTTATTGCAACGCTTGCAACACCATGAGCCAACTCCTGATTAACGAATACTTAAACCAGCTTGACGTCATAAAAAAGGTCAACGGCAGCTCGCGCGAGACTATTGTTCGTGAGGTATTCAAGGATTTGCTAGACGCCTGGTGGGGTCAGATACGTCTCATTTTTTGGCGCTGTGGGAGGTGCCGATGTGATTTGAAAAGTATCTGTTCAGATTGCGCAAATGGATGAAGCTTGTGAGCGATTCGGCTTGGATTGTGGGAGGTAATGATGACTCGCGACGATGACTACTTGCGCAGCCTAGTGCTTGAATTGACACGATTGCCAAAAGAGACGGGTTGGCTGGAATTCAAGCTGAATTTCACAGATTGCCAACAGATTGGTGAATACATATCAGCGCTCGCTAATTCCGCCGCACTGGTGGGAAAAGCGAAGGCTTATCTCGTCTGGGGCATCAATGACATTGATCACTCGATCTGTGGAACCAGCTTTGATCCGGACAAAACAAAAGTTGGGGCGGAGGAGTTTGAGAATTGGCTTCTACATTTGCTGTCACCGAAGATCGCTTTTCGCTTTCAACAGGTCGTTATTGATTCGTGCAGTGTCGTGATTCTCGAAATTGACCGTGCATTTAGACATCCAGTGCAATTCGGCGGCGTAGAGTACGTTCGTATCGGTTCTTATAAAAAGAAACTGAAGGACTTTCAGGAGAAGGAGCGCGAACTTTGGCGCGTGCTTGACGAAACGCCGTTTGAGCTGTTGCTTGCAGCTGAGCACATTACGGGCGGCGAGGTGCTTCAATTGTTGGACTATCCGTCCTATTTCGATTTGATGCGTCAACCATTGCCAGCAGGAGCGGACGGCGTTCTCGCTGCGCTGGAGGCAGATCGGTTGATTCAGCGGCAAGAAGGAAATCGTTGGAATCTGCTCAATGTAAGCGCGATTCTGTTCGCCAGACGCCTGCGTGATTTCGGTCGTTTGGAAAGAAAAGCGGTTCGGTTCATATCCTACGCAGGTGCAGGGCGAACTTCTCCAGAAGCGGTGCCCGAGCAGGTCGGAACGAAGGGCTACGCGGCAGGTTTCAATGGATTGATTGGCTACATCAATT
>JAYSUK010000214.1:0-12102 GCA_043719085.1 Burkholderiales bacterium
CCGTGGAACAAGTTTGCGCAGCGCACGCCGATCCCCGATTTTGAACCGCGTAATGGCCTCGATTCCGCCATGCTGGTCGAGCTGTTCGCCTGGACCGAAGCCGATTTCAACGAACGCTTGCAAGGCAGCCCGATTCGCCGCATCGGGCATGAGCGCTGGCTGCGCAATATCGCCGTTGCCTTGGGCAACGCGCCCACGTCTACGATAGTTACAAACGCATTACAGCAGCACGCGCACCACGCCAGCGAACTGGTGCGCGAGCATGTAAGCTGGGCACTGACGCAGCATCTCTCCGCGCCGTCGACTACACCGTAAAATCAGGCAATTACCGAGGATTTGTTCATGGCCCGTGCCCCATTTCGCCGCAAAAGCGGCGCCCGTGAAGCTAACCAGCTGGTTCGCCTGGCTGAAGGCTTGGCTTCGTCCAAAAGCCGCGCTGAAGACGTGTATTGGGAGCGGGAGCTTGAGGCTGCTGTGACCACGCAGCTTGAGAATAATGACGAGGACGCGATCAACCGTGCGCTCGACAAGGCGCACGACGCGCCCGAATCCACTTTTGATGCGCTCGCCGACATGGTGGAGTCGCTCACCGAATCCATCGTGCTCGATTCTGAAAAAGGTCCACAGCGGATCACGCTATTTTGCGCGCCAATTCTGGTGTGGGGCCGCAACAAAATCCCGGCGAAGACGATTGCCAAACAGCAGTTGCAGGACATCTCGGTGCAGCTCGCCGCGCATGTGTTCTCGTCGAAGGCAAAAATCGCACTAGCCAACTTCTTGTTTGCGCCGGATCAACTGCCTCACAGCTACAGCCAATCACGCGAACTGCTGCAAAACCTCGGCACCGCCATTCGCGAAAGAACGCACCTAACCATTGCGCCGGAATCGGTGGAGGATGCGCCGGATGTAGTGTGCGACATGCGCATGATTGTCGGCGCTTTTCAGGTGACCGAAGGCGAGCCGTTTTATGCGTGGCAGGAGACCACCACACAAGTTGAAGAAGCCCGTCAGGCGTGCCTTTCAACGTGGCGCGCGCAAGGCGGTAGCGCGATCAAGCCACTGCTGGTTGGGTTTCCGCATGAACTCACTTTACCGCGATCATTTTTCGCCGCGTGTCGTGATGCCGATATGGCATCGCGTGCCTACTCGATTGGTGCGTCGGTCTCGTATCTCGAAGCCGTAACAGGCACCACACCCGACAAACTGACGGCGGTGATTGGCGGATGCTGGGGCAACGAGCTGGAGGAATATCGCATTGGTTTTTCGATGGGCGACAGCGACGAAATCGTTCATGGCTGCGTGTGGCCACTGGTGTCTGACGAAGGCGATGACACGCCGGTGGTCGAGGAAATTGAAGGCCTGTTACGCGCTGCCAATATTGGCACGATTTTGTTGCTGGAGGAGCAACTGCCGCTGGAGTTTTGCGACGATTGCGGCGCGCCACATTTCCCCAATCGCGACGGCGAAATGCTGCATGCCCACTTGCCGGAAGATGCCGAGACAGGCGCGGTGCATTTGCATTGATGGGCGGCTGGTTTGATTTTGTGGGAGCGGTTTTGCCGCGACATTCGCGGTGAAACCGCTCCCACAATTGGACATCAGCTTTTCTTTGAAGTGTCCATTTAATAGGGGCGTAAGCTCGGTTTATCCCACAAGTCGACTTCAGTCGCTTTAATTGCCCAAACCCATATTCAACGGGCGTTCCAACCAAAAGGTAACCCGCCGCTATGCCCGTGATCGCCCGCCGCGAATTGTGGCTTTTCATCGCCGTTGTCGTCCTGTGGGGCGTCAACTGGCCGATGATGAAAATGGCGCTAGCGGAGTTGAATTTTTGGGTGTTTCGCGCTTACTGCGTGCTGGCCGGATTGGCGTGGTTTTTGGGCTACAACCTCGTCGCAGGGGTGTCGCTCAAAGTACCGCGCGAACACTGGGCACGGCTCACCATCTGCGCACTGTGCAACGTGGCGGGCTGGAATATTTTGTCGGCCGCGGGGCTTAACTTGTTACCTTCGGGCCGCGCGGGCATTCTTGCCTACACCATGCCGTTGTGGGTGGTGCTGCTGTCGCGCTTCTTCCTCGGCGAGGCACTCACCAAACTGCGCCTGCTCGCCATCACATTGGGCATGACCGGAATCGGGCTCCTGCTAATCGACGAATTTCACACCCTAAAGACCGCTCCGGTAGGGGCGTTGCTGATGGTGGCGTCCGGCTTGGTGTGGGCGTTTGGCATCGTGTTGTTCAAGGGATTTCCGAAGTCCATCCCGACCACCACGTTGATGGTTTGGAGCTTCCTCCTCGGTGGTTGGCCGCTTCTCGTAGGCCTTCTCGCGGTCGGGCACGGGCCGTGGCTGCCGACCGGCGTTGCTGCCTGGTCGGGTCTGCTGTTCAACGTCATTGTCGTGTTCGGCTTTTGCTGGTTCGCGTGGAACGAGTTGGTGCGCGTGTTACCGGCGCAAGTCAGCAGCATCAGCTCGCTAGCGGTGCCCATGGTCGGTTTTGTCAGCGGTATGCTGGTGCTGGGAGAGGTGCCGCGCACGTTTGACTACGTCGCCCTGCTCGCGATTGTCACGGCGGTGTCGTTGGTGCTCAAGCCAGTGAAGTGATCGATCATTGCGTTGGGACTTTTCGGCCACACCACGGGTCGTATCGACACCTGCTGGGCGATCAAGAAATTCGCGCAGCTTTAAACTCAAATGTCTATCTGCGGCGTGAGTGTGTAGTGTGGCTTTGATTGACGACGCGCGAGCGATGCGGCGAGCGTCGGCGGCATATCCCAGCCTAGGCAAAACAGCCCGAAGGGCTGGTATTTGCCACGGGCTGTGTCAACGTAGCCCGGCAAGAAGAAAAGCGATACCTGCGCGAGATCACCAAGGACGTTGCTGCCCGTTTGATAGTTGAACGGCTTACCCGCAGATTGAATCACTTCAATATGTAGGGGATCAATCCAGCTACCTCCAAGCCGGACCCCGGGTCGTCGTGTGGCGTACAGGCGAAGTAATTGTCGCGTCTTGTCACCAAAATGCCCGTCAACGCGGAACGCGTTGAGATCGAACGCTTTGACTGGATTTGAACCGCCGTGCTCGGTCGCGAAAAGCTGCCTTTCCCACGCCCATGTGAGTAACAGGCCCTGCACGAGCATCACATCATCACGTCGATTAGTGGCGCCTGCGCCCACCGGATAGTCGATATTAACGGTCGGAGAACTGCTGCTCAGAATGTGTGCCATAGAGTACTCCTCTGATTGAATTGGGAATGGGTTGCGGCGGATGCTGCACAGGGTTCATGGCGCCGGAACACAAAACTTAACCCCCTCGCCGTCCCAGCCTTGCGCTACAAAACTGTTGTAGATCGCGGTGCTGGTGGTGAAGCGGTGGTTAGGGTCGTCGGGGAACTGCGCGTTGCCGCGAAACAAGCGCAGCACTGGCACTAGGCTCGCAGCACAGCTGCCACCCACGCCCTCAACCAATGGCAGTACTGCAAACGAATCGGTGCCTTCGCTGAATGGCAATTTGGGAGCGGGTACGTTGGCGGGATTGAGCGCGAGCAGCGCGATTAACTCCGCCTCAACCAAGGTATAGAAATGCCCGTCACGCAGCCCGGCGAGCGCCACCTTATTGAAGTACAAGCGGGTGATGGAGCGCGTGCCTGCCACCGCATTCGGGTAGACCAAAAAGCTCTGCCCAGTGCGCACGAACGGCGGCGTGCGATCAAGCAGGGAAATCTCGTTGAGCTTTGATGTCATGAAGTAATAATTCAGCCCCGGATGCAAAAACTCGATCATCTGTGTGGTGGCCACTGCCGGTGGTTCAGCCAGCGCAGTCCTAAATGTGGCGGAGATGTTGCAAGCCGCGTTGATCGCGCTTGTGGTGTACGTGTTGCCTGACAAACTGCCAGCGCAGCCGCTCACCGCGTTGATCACAAAGCCGGTGTTCGGCGTGACTGTAAACGCGCCGAACGTGCCTTGCGGCACCGCGCGCGTCGCCGGATTAATGTTGCCCCCCGCGCTTGCTGTGGCGTTCACGGTGAAGGTGGGCAGTGCCGTGAAGAATGCCTCGACACGGCAATCGCTAGTGATCGGCGCGGTGGTCCACGTCGTCGGGCCAGTGATGGCAGTGCCGCCAAAAAACGCGACGCCGCAGCCGTTCACGTTGGTCAAACGGAAGCCAATATTAGGCGTGACAGTGACCGTCGTGGCCGCGCCAGCATTGATGTTTTGCGCGCCAGTGGGGCTAATTCTTCCGCCCGTGTCGGCCACCATGGTGACTTGATAGGTGTTGGAAAAACTCGCCCGCAACGTGCAGTTAAATTGAATCCCGTCCGAGCTAAAGCGATAAATATTGCCACCGATGTTGATAGGTGCCAACACGCCGCCGCAATTGTCGCCAACCACCGAGACCACGTGAAACCCGGGGCTCGGCGACACTTGAAATTGCACAGTGTCGCCACGATGGACAAACGTGTACTGTGCTGGGTCAATCGCACCGCCGCCGTTTGACACTGCCTTGACCGTGTATGACGGCACCACTACCTGTACCAAACCGGGCGCGCCACCAGAAAAATAGAAGCTATCGCCGCTGTATGCGATGAATATCGTGTGGTTGCCAACGCTTGCGGTCGACGGAAACGCACAGGCCGTCTCGGATGTATTGTTGCCAATGCTGCCCGTGCTCAGGTTTGCCACACAAAGCCGAGTGGACGTCAGCGCATCGGTGAATGTGACCGTACCGCGCGGCAGCGGGGCTGCACCTGATCCGCCTTGCACCCGAGCGATGAGGAAATTGCTTTTCCCAGCCGCAATCGGGTTCTCGCGGCTGCTAAGCGTTACGGTCGGTTGAACTAGCGCAGAAGCAACGGGCGGAAATAGTGCAGCAAGCAAAAGGAGGACACCGAATGCCCATTGCATCGCGTCCAATATCGCGTGCATCGACCGAGGTTGGTGTCGATGAGAAAGTATTGCGATGACGTTCAAACGCGTTCTCCAGAAAGCGGATTTCAGCGCTGCGACAGTGCAACTGCTGTTACCGTGAAGAACGCGCGCGTTAGTTCAAACCAGACATTTTTTAAAAATATTTTTAGGAGTGCTACAGCGGCAACACCATCCCGCACATCGACACCAAGTGCCCACGAATCTGCGCCCATGTTTTACGTTGCGCGTTGACCGGGAAGGTGATGCCCGCAACCAGCGCATCACCGCGAATGCCGAGCGCGATGCGCGCGTGAATCAGCGAGTCGGTGGTGGCTAGCACCTGTGTGTCGCCGTCGATATCGAGTGAGCACGCAGGAGCCGTGAATGGCCCGCCGTCGTAGCGCGCGACGCAAAATTTGTCGTAGGTTCCGCTCCTGCAATAGCCCGCGAGCAGCAGCTTGCCGTCGGGTTGCAGTGCAATCGCGGTGACGAAGTCGTTGCTGGTTGCTGGCGTAGCCCCGTTGCTGATGCCGGTGGTGAGTTTTCCGCCGGTGCCGAAGGTGGCGTCGAGTGCGCCCGCAGCGGTTAGGCGAGCGGCGCAAAAGTCAACCTGGCCGCTCACCGCGCAATATCCGGCGAGGATGAATTTGCCGTCGGGCTGCAATGTCATGGCAGTGACGTAATTGTTGCCGGTGTTAATCGAGGTCACGAGCGTGCCGCTTGCGCCAAAGCTCGTGTCAAGCGTGCCGTTCGCGTTAACTCGCAGCGTGCCGAAATCGATTTTGCTGACGCTCACATCGGTTACGCACTCCACAGCGACCAGCAGTTGGCCGTCGGCTTGCAACGCCACCGCGCGGGCAGCCGAGTAGCCGCTACCCACCACCGCAATGAGCTTGCCGCCGCTGCCGAAGCTCGCGTCTAGCGCGCCGTTAATCCCGTAGCGAAGCGCGCAAACGTCCTCCACCGTGCCGTTGTTGCAACTGCCCGCGAGCAGCAGTTTTCCGTCGGGTTGCAGCGTCATCGCAATGACCACATCGTCGCGATTGCTGAACGCGGTGACGACTTTGCCACCGCTGCCGAAACTGGGGTCCAACGTGCCGTTGGGCAGATAACGCACAGCGCAAAAATCGCTGTCAACGCCGTTGTTGCAAGTGCCCGCCACCACGATCTTGCCGTCGGGCTGCGTGAGCATGGCGCGGGCGCGATCATTCGCACTGCCGATGGGCGTGATGGTCGAGCCACCGGTGGCAAATGTGCTGTCAATGCTGCCGTCGGCGTTGAAACGGAACACACAAAAGTCGTTGTCGCCGAGATCAAAGCAAGTGGCAGCGACCAAAAATTTTCCGTCGGGCAATAGCGCGAGCGCTGGGGTGCCGTTGCCTACATTCGGAACGAACACCGACGGCAGGGTGCCCGCGCCGCCGAAGCTCACGTCGAGCGTGCCGTCAGCGTTGTAGCGCACCGCGCAGAGGCCAATGTTCACGCAAAAACCGGCGACCAGTACCTTGCCGTCGGGTTGCACCGCCATCGTCGTTGCAGTGTCAGCACGCGCACCGATGACCGTGATGAGCTTGCCCGAGCCCAACGCGCTGCCGTTTGCCCAGAACGGGTCAAGCGTGCCCGGCTGGCCAGTGGTTGCGTGGGCGGTGAAGGCGGCGAGCCCGAACACGATGCAAAGCGCACGCACGCCGCCAATCAGATGACCAATGAGGGCGCGGACGGGTGAAGCAGCAACGGGGGTCATCAAATTAATCTCGCAAGTCAATACGCCACGGATGTGCGGCGTCAGCAAGCATAGAACGAGCGTGTTTGGCGAAACCAGACATGGCGAAAAAACTATTTGTACGAGCGGACTTGGCCGCATTATCTGTAGGCGCGGACTTGGCCGCGCAGGACGTTGCGCAAATGAAGCGAATGCGCGGATTTGCGATCGGGGGAGCGGCGAAGTTGGGGGGCGGCCAAGTCCCAATACTGTTTACTTAGCGACCAAACCCGTTCGCCCTGAGCGAAGCGAAGGGTTTGATGCGTGGTCAAACCCTTCGCTACGCTCAGGGCAAACGGGACTAAGTGAACAGTATTGAGCCAAGTCCGCGCCTACACGTTTTGGTTTGCGAATTTCGGCAATAGCTTTTCTCTGAAACGCTCATTTACATTGGGCTTAGCGTCGTTTTATTCATTAACTCGGTATTTACCTAAAACTACGTCTAAGCCCATTTATTACGCCATTTACCAGAAAAGCTGTTGGTAGTTTTTACTGAAATGTCTGGTTTCGGCCGATCGCAGCGTTCTTAACGTGTGGGCGTGTTTGTGCGCCACCGTTTCTATTTAACCGCTGCCCGGAGACCGCCATGCGTCACTGTTCGCCACGCCGTTTGTTTCTCGCCGCCGCTGGGCTGCTCTGCGCGCTCTGGCTCCCAGCGGCGCACGCCGCGCCGGGGCAGTTTGACCCGAGCTTTGCTTTCGCCGGCCCGGGAATCTACGGGCAAATCATCCAAACCGTGGGCACTGGCAGCTTCACCGCAAACACCAGCGTAAGCGCCGTGATCGCACAGCCCAACGGCGGCATTCTGGTGGGCGGCACCTGCCACAGCGCGTTCAACAGCGGTGCCGCGTCCGACGGCACCACCAGGTCGCGGTTCTGTGTCTCGCGCTATCGTGCGCCACCACCACGTTCCTCCAGTTGGATCGATTCAAGCTTTGGCAATCAGGGCACCACGGGCGTATCAATCTCCACCACCCTGAACAACATCCCTGAAACCATGGCCGACCTTGCGTTGTTGCCAGATGGAAAAATTTTGATGGCAGGCACCTGCACCGACGGTGCAGTCAACGTGTTCTGCGTGCAACGCTTACTCGCCAACGGCATCATCGACGCAAGCTTTGGCTCGCAAGGCAGCATCATCACATCGTTTAGCGCAGACGCTCGCCTAAAAAAATTGCTGGTGCAACCGGATGGGCGAATTTTGCTTTTGGGCAATTGTGCGCAAGCCTCGCCCTCGGGTGCCTCCCAGTTTTGCGTGACGCGCCGACTCTCGAACGGCGCCAATGATCCGTCGTTTGCCAGCAACGGCGTGGCCCTGCTCACTACCGCGTTCAACCGCGTGCTGAACGGGGCGGTGTTGCGTGCTGATGGCGGTATCGTGATGGCCGGAGTGTGCAGCGATTCAGGGCGCAACCTGTGCGTCCGCGCACTCACAGCCAGCGGGCAGCAAGACAGCAGTTTCGGCGGTATGAATGCCACCAACACCAACCACATCACTATGGGCACCAGCATTGGCGGCGACGTGTCGATTGCCCGCACCGCCAGCGGCAAGTACGTGCTCGCCATTAACTGCGTTCACACGCCCACACTGGCCAACACGTTTCTGTTTTGCTTGACGCGCGTCAGCGACAACGGAAGCCTTGATTCAGGCTTCGGCAACAGTGCGCTAAACGGACGCATCTATCACCGCATTGGCGGGCTCGGCAGCGCTAATTCCAGCCCGTTTAGCTTGGCGCTTCAGCCCGACGGCAAGATCGTCGCAGGCGGCTATTGCAGCGATGCCAGCATTGATTTTTGTGTCGCGCTATTTCACAGCGATGGCCCGCTTGATACGTCCTACGACGGGGTGGGCTTCAAGACCACGCTCAGCGCGAATTCTCCCGCCTACGGCACGGGTATGGCCTTGCAATCGGACGGCAAGGTGGTGATCGCTGGTCAATGCACTGAGTTGGGGGTCACCAAATACTGCACCGTGCGGCTGGAGGGCGGGCCGTATGGTTATCGAAATTGCAGCATGGATATCGACGGTGATGGGCGCGTGATGGGGCCGACCGATGCGTTGATTCACGCCCGAGTCTCCGCAGGGCAAAGTGGCGCGGCGGTGATGAGCGGGCTAGCTTTCGCCCCCGGCGCGCGGCGAACCACGTGGGAATCGGTGCGTGATTATTTGGGCAATCATTGCGGCATGGCTGTTAAGCCATGAACGCACTGCTGCTGCTCACCCGCGCGTTGTGCATTGGCTTGAGCTCTTTTCTGCTGAGCGCGGGCGCAACCCATGCTGTGCCCGGCGATCTGGAGTCAACGTTTGGCATTGATGGCACCCGCTACCCCGCTGGCACAGTGGGGCAATCGTCGCCCATGCAGCAACTGGCCGTAGCGGGCAACGGCGCGATCTACGTGGCCGGCGATTGCAATGGGTCGTTGGGTGCATCAGTGTGTGTCCGAAAATTTACTGCGAGTGGAGCCCTCGACACTACTTTCGGCGTCTCCGGTTACCACGCGCTGGTGGTGGGCGAGTTCACGTTTTTAGGTGTGCTCGGCATGGCCCTCGCGCCGGGCAGCACCGACATCACGCTAGCAGGCACCTGTGCCATTACCCGCACGCTCACCGGCGGAGGAGCTACGACGGTGGGCACCTGCATAGTGCGATTTAACGCGGCGGGCGGCATGTTGCGGCATTTCTACGGCGGCACCGAAGAGGCGTATTTCGACCGCAACATTTCCACCGCGTTTGCGCAGCTGCCCAGTGGCGTGTTGGCGCTGGCAGGTTTTTGTGCCAGCGGTGACAGCACGTTTTGCACGCGGATCGTGAGCGACGTCGGGCTCCCGTTGAATTCTTATGTGAGCCTTCGCAGCCCGGGAGATTACGCGCGGGTGGGCGCTATTGCGACGACAGCGAGCGGTGGGCTGTGGATCGTGACCACCTGCAAGGACGGCGCTGCGTTTGCGGTGTGCGTGGTGAAGTTCACCGCCTATAACGTGCTTGACACTACGTTCGGCAACACAACCAGCTCAAGCACGCGGATCATGCTCGAAGCCGCTGGCGTGCCCGCAACCACAGCCCCGGTGTTGACCCGCGCCACCGCCGTGGCCACACAGCCCGACGGAAAGCTCATCATTGCCGGTTCATGCCGGAGCAACGGCGTCTATCGCTGCGTCAAACGCTACCTTGCCGACGGCAGCATTGACACAACCTGGGCCGCCGGTAGCGCCACCCCAAACACGCTGCTCTTCGGTCGCGCCAACGAAAGCACCGTAGCGCCCGTGCTCTCGGTGCAGGACACACTCGCAGTGCTTGGTGATGGAAAAATTGTGTATGGCACCGGGCTGCTTCAGCCGCCGACGTTGACGCCGGTGCATCCGCCAAGATCTGACGTAGTCGTGCATCGGCTGCGCCACGACGGCAGCGTCGACCCACTATTTGGAAACAACGCCAGCGGCAAAGCAATACTTGAAGCATGGGACGCGAGCGGTACACGGATCAACAGCGCGCACAGCGCCCTATCCCTCACCCGCGACGATGCGCTAATTGTTTTAGGCATCTGCAAAGCAGAGCTCGGCGCTGCCCCCATCGAGCAGCCCTGCCTCGCCAAATTAAAAGGTGGCCCGCTCGACTATGCCCGCTGCAGCGCCGACATCGACGGCGATGGGGTGATCACGACCAACGATTCACTGCTGCTTAGCCGCGTCGCGCTCGGATTCAGAGACGCAACGCTCGCGCAGGGCGTCGCGTTCACGGTTGATGCCACACGAAACACGTGGCCGAAGATTCGCGACTTTTTGTTTAACCAGTGCGGCATGGCGGTGTCACCGTGAAGCCGTCGAAATCTCTCTTGCGCTCGACCGCCGCGCTAGCGTTGTGCCTTGTCGCGGCGCTTGCAGCCAGAGCACAACCCGCAGCACCCGACCCGACGTTCGGCACCGCCAACGGGCGCGTCACGCTGTCTCCCTTCGATGAGGTGTATTCCTCAAGCCCGCACGCGTTGGCGCTGCTGCCTGACGGTCGCATGGTGATTGCCGGTAACTGCTCGCAGCCGTATTCGGCGATGTGCTTTGTCCGCCTGCTTACGTCAGGCGCGCCCGACCCTGAATTCGGCAACAACGGGCGCGTGATCGCGGTTAACGATGACATCAGCTCGGTGGATGCCATCGCGGTGCAAAGCGATGGAAAACTAGTCGCCTCCGGGCTCTGTTACCCAACCAACACCGCGCCCGCGCAAGGCTGCGTTCGCCGCTACTTGAGCAGCGGTGCCGTTGACGCCGGGTTTGGCACCAATGGCCGGGTGAATGTGAGCATCACCGCGTTTGCCCCCGGCGCGCTCAAACCGCTTCTTCGAGGCCGCCTGACCATCACTGGCGACGGAAAAATTGTTCTTTCAGGCATTTGCGATGGCCCGAGCGACAGCAACTATTTGTGCGTCGTGCGGTTGTTGCCCAGCGGCGCGCAGGACGTGAGTTTTGGCGCGCAAGGCTCGGCCGTGGTCACCGCCTTCCCCGGCGTCTACATCGCGAACACCGGCACGGCGGTTGTGCAACCCGATGGCCACATCGTGTTGGCGGGCGATTGCGGTTTAGCCGGATCGCTCGCGATCGTGCCCTGCATGACGCGATTGAATACCAGCGGCGCGGTGGACACGAATTTTGGTAGCGGCGGCTACCGGTTGCTATCAACGCCGTTACCCGTCGGCCCGAACGATTTCACCACTGTGCGGGACGTGGCGCTGCGCCCTGACGGCGGCATTGTGCTGCTCACCATCTTCGGTAATACGCTGGGCAAAGCCAGCTTCATCGTGTTCACCCGCGACGGCAATATCGACACCACGTTTTCCGCAACGGGTCGAAAAATTTATGCGGCCAGCCCGGATTTGATCGCGTACCGACTCCTCATACAACCCGATGGACGGATGCTGGTCAACGCCATCTGTTCCGGAGCTAGCACACAGTATCCCTGCGTGGGTCGCTTTCACGCCGACGGCAACCCTGATCCGACGTTTCCATTTACCGATGCCGAGACAAGCACCCGTCGCGTCAACTACGCCATGATGGGGTTGCTTAACGACGGCAAAGTGGTGCTGGCGGGCACATGCCAAGACGCGCCTCTAGACACCGCGCGGCTCTGTGCCGCTCGCTTCAAAGGCGGCCCGAACGATTACGCCCAATGCAGCAGTGACATCGACGGCGACGGCGCAGTCGACTCGAAAGATTCGTTGCTGCTGGCGCGCGTTGCCATCGGATTTCGCGGCGCAGCGGTAATTCAAAACGTTGGCTTTGCCGCGCATGCGCCACGATCAACCTGGCTCACCATTCGCGATTACCTGTTCAACCAATGCGGCATGTCAGTGTCACCGTGAGCGGCGCTGACGCCATAATCCGATGTGACTAGCACGCTCAAAGCGAGGCCAACTGATGCCTATTGAAGCCAACCCATCCATGC
>JAYSUK010000215.1:0-1526 GCA_043719085.1 Burkholderiales bacterium
AGGGTGATCGAAGGTAGCGTCATACGGCACGACACTCACTTCGTCACCGATCCCCATCTTCGCCTTGTACAGCCGGTAGGCGTGATCCTCGACTTGATACGTCTTCGTACTTTCATCCGGCATGCGCTTCTTGCGGGTGTAGAACCAGCTAAATGCCGGCTCGATCCCGTTCGACGCGTTATCCGCAAAGGCCAGCGAGATCGTGCCCGTGGGCGCAATCGCCAACAGATGGCTGTTACGAATACCGACTTCCCTGATTTGTTGTTTCAGCTCGTCGGGCAGCCGCGACGCAAAACTCGGCTCAGCCAAATACTGCTCTGCATCCAACAACGGAAAACTGCCCTTCTCCTGCGCCAGCTTGATCGAGGCTTGGTACGCCACATCGCGCATGCTCCGGGTGATGGTGGACGCCAGACTGCGCGCTTGTTGCGAGTCATACCGCAGCCCCAACATCACCAATGCACTACCCAGGCCCGTAAATCCGAGACCGACACGGCGCTTGGCCATCGCTTCGTCACGCTGTTCAACCAATGGCCACACCGTTGCATCGAGAACGTTGTCCAACATTCTCACCGCCACCGGCACCACGCGCTCAAACGCTTTGAAATCAAACGCGGCGTTTGCTTCGAACGCATCCCGCACGAACAGCGTGAGATCGATGCTGCCCAGATCACAGCAACCATAGGGCGGCAGCGGCTCCTCGCCACAGGGATTGGTGGCTGAGATCGTCTCGCAATAACGCAGGTTGTTGTCGTCATTGATGGTATCAATGAACAACACCCCCGGCTCACCATGGTTATACGTGCTTTCCATGATTTGCTCCCACAGTGCCCTTGCACGCACCTGCCGATAGACCCAAATACCGTCGTCTCGTTGGCACGCGCCGGCCGCTTGCCACTGGACATCCGCCGTTGCTTTATGCATCAGCGGCCATTCCAGATCGTGCGCCACGGCCTGCATGAACGCGTCGGTGACTGCGACCGAGACGTTGAAGTTACGTAACGTGTCTTTTTCCCGTTTGGCGTGGATAAATTCCTCCACATCCGGGTGATCGCAACGTAGCACCGCCATCTGCGCACCGCGCCGTGATCCGGCCGACTCCACCGTCTTGCACGAGGCATCAAACACGCGCATATACGACACCGGACCGCTCGCTCGGCTGTTCGTGCCCTTAACCAGTGCCCCGCGTGGCCGTATGGGTGAAAAGTCATAACCCACACCGCCGCCTCGACGCATGGTCTCGGCTGCCTTACGCAACGCGTCATAGATACCGACTTCGCCGTCTTCGTCCGAAATGCTGTCGCCCACCGGTTGCACGAAACAATTGATGAGCGTGGCCTTCAGATCCGTGCCCGCAGCGGAATTGATGCGACCGCCGGGGATGAATCCGTTAACCTGCGCCCAGTAAAATTGTTGCTCCCAATGATCCCGACGCGCTGGCTCAACCACGGCCAGCGCTTTCGCCACGCGATGACGAACATCGTCCACGTTTTGATCGACGCCTTTGGCATACTTCTCCATTAGCA
>JAYSUK010000216.1:0-4125 GCA_043719085.1 Burkholderiales bacterium
CAAAGCTTGCAGCGGCGCAACATGTCACGCTCAACGAGTTAACGCCTGAAGCGCTGCGTGATGCGGCACACGCTTTGGCGACGCCGCCTTCGCTGTAGGGGCGGCGGTGCCGCGACCCATTACCGATAGCGAGCACGGGACGCAGCACTGCCGCCTCTACCATTGCTAAACGCACAAAATGTAAATAGCTTTTGACTGAAAGCCCCATTCTTATTGGGCACAGCACTAATAAATTTGAATAATCAACTTTTAGCTAAAACGACCACTTTGCCCCTATTAAATAAGGCTTTCAAGTAAAAGCTGATGCCTGATTCCACTGCCTCAAACCGCCAGATTGCGATTGACCTGGCACGCGGCATCGCCATGCTGGGCGTGGCTTTGGTGAATATTCACGCGTTTGCAGCGACCTGGTCGTCGTTGTACGGATTGGATATGGCGCGCTCAGCGGCCGATGTGGTGGCTGAATTCGTCAACGCGCTGCTGTTTACCCACCGCTCGTATCCGGTGCTGTCGTTCTTGTTCGGCGCGGGGCTGGCGTTGCAATGGTCGCATCTACCTGATGCAAGGCGCAATCCGCCGGCGCTGCGCGGACGCTTGTGGGCGCTGCTCATTCTTGGTGTGGTTCACGGCCTGCTGCTGTGGCCGGGCGACGTGTTGACCACCTACGCGGTGTTGGGTTTGTTGATTGTTGGATTGCTTAAATTTGACCACCGTGTGACGCTCGGCCTCGCCGTGGCGGTGTATGCGCTGACCGCCGCCTTGTATGCGAGCATTGGTGTGGCCATGTTGGCATCAGAGATTGAGCCGTACTCCGCCGTTGAAGCGCCCACCTCGTTCGCCGCTGACCGCCTTACCGCAGCGCTGTCGCTTCACCCGCGCGAATATTTTGAGCGAGGCCTGACCCAGCTTCTCGTTTCCGATTTTTGGGGCCACGCACTGCTCGGCATGTGGGCGGCGCGCTCTGGGGCGTTGCAACGATTTTTAGCCGCACCGTTTGCTCGTCCCGGCGTGGTCGTGGTCGGCGCGTTGCTGTTTGTCGCGGGCAGCGCGACCGAGCTGATTGCCGCGCGCTATGGCGGCTGGAATGCGCAGACGTTTGAGGACTTCGGTTACGGCTTGATGACCATCGCGCTGTTGCCCGCGAGCCTCGGCGGGTTGTGGTTTTGGTTGACGGTGGCGGCTTGCTGGGGCCGCAGCCGTTTCGCAGATAACACGCTCGCCAGTTTCGTGGTTGCCACGGGACGCGCGCCGCTCACCCAGTTCATTGGGCAGTCGCTGGTGTTCGCGCTGTTGTTCAATAAAAGTCTGGTCGGCTGGCACGGCGAACTGGGGCGCGGCACTTATTCGCTGATCGCCTTGGCGACCTACTTGCTGCTGTGCGCTTTCATTCGCGCGTGGCTCGCGAGCGGGCACGCGCATGGCCCGATGGAGCTGCTGTGGCGGAGGTTGACTGCGGCGCTATCGCCGCGCCGCTCTGGGTGAGGTGTCGCTAGAACCCCACGGCCCCGCCATCACGCCGACAATCGCTGCCGGTGATGTAACCGTTATCGGTCTTCCAGATGATCTGGCCCGAGCCGAAATCCATGTAGCTGTCTTTGTTTTCCTTGAGCTTGTGGCCGCGCGCCACGAGCGATTCGCGCACAGCGTTCGGCGTCCACGGTTCGAGGTCCAGCTCCAACCCCTGCTCCACGCGGAAGCGGGGGCCGTCGAGCGCGGCTTGCGGATTTTCGCCAAAGTCGATCATGCGGATCGCCGTCTGCAAATGGCCTTGCGGCTGCACATGGCCACCCATCACGCCAAACGCGCTTTGCGGCTGGCCGTCTTTCAGGATGAAGCCCGGAATGATGGTGTGGAACGGCCGTTTGCCACCGGCCACACAGTTCGGATGCGTCGGGTCGAGCACGAAACCGCAGGCGCGGTTTTGCAGCGAGATGCCATCTACCACCACGCCCGAGCCGAAGCCCATGTAATTCGACTGGATCAGCGACACCATCATGCCGTTCTCGTCGCCTGCGTTGAGGTACACCGTGCCGCCGCGAAGCTCCGCACTAGGCGAGAAATCCTGCGCCCGTTTCATGTCGATAAGTTTGGCGCGGCTTTTCAAAAATTCGCGATCCAGCATCGCGGCGGGCGACACGTTCATGTACGCCGGATCGGCCACTTGCGCATGCACATCGCGGAAGGCGAGCTTCATCGATTCAATGGCCAAGTGCCAGTAATCGGGATGATCCGGCCCCAGCGCCGCAACATCAAACTGCTCCATCATGCCCAGCGCCATCAGTGCTGCGATGCCTTGCCCATTGGGCGGAATCTCGGCGACTTCATAGCCGCGATAGCTGGTGCGAATCGGCTCGACCCAATCGGCCACATGCGCCGCGAGATCAATGCCGGTCATCAGGCCGCCATGGGCTTTGGCATGCGCCACGATGCGCGCCGCGAGCTGGCCGCGATAGAACGATTCGCCCTCGCTATCGGCAATCAAGCGCAGCGACTCGGCCTGCGCAGGGTTGCGAAACAATTCGCCCGGCAACGGCGCGCGACCGTGTGGCATAAAGTGTTGCGCATAGCCGGGCTGGTTCTCAAGAATCGGCACCGCACGCGCCCATTGCCCCGCGATGATCGGCGTAACCATAAAGCCCCGCTCGGCGGTGTCAATGGCGGGCGCGAGCAAGTCAGCAAACGGCAGCTTGCCGTAGCGCTTCGACAACGCCATCCAGCCCGCCACCGCACCGGGCACGGATACGGCCATCCAGCCGCGCTCGGGCATCGCCTGCATGCCCTTAAACGTGTCCGGCGACCATGCCTGTGGCGAGCGGCCCGACGAGTTGAGGCCGTGCAGCGCCTTGTCTTCAGGGCTCCACACCAGCGCGAACAGATCGCTGCCGAGGCCGTTGCTGCACGGCTCGACCACGGTGAGCACCGCAGCCGTCGCGATGATCGCGTCAATCGCGTTGCCGCCCGCTTTCAGCATCTGCACGCCCGCTTGTGCGGCGAGCGGATGCGTGGTCGACACCACATTGCGGGACATCAGCGGCGAGCGGCCACCGGGGTAGGGACGGGTGTAGTTGAAGGTCATAGCGGAGAACTGGCGAAGTGCGTGGCGTGAGAGAGCGCATTGCGCATTGCGCGCGGAACGGATGTCACGGATTATCGCCGTGCAGCACGTGCATCGGGGCTTCAGCACCGATTATCTGGAATGCGCGGCCCCTAGGTTTCTTATTTAAGGCAGTGCGTGCAAGTTGGCCTTGTGCTTTAGGCCGTAAGGCCCGTATAGTGCGAATTCCGTTTGATGGTTTTGGGAGCAGGCATGGCAATTGGCGTAAGTTTTAGCGCGCGCGGCTGCGCGCTGTTGCGGCTCACCTGCGCGTGTTTGTTGCTAATGTTTGCCGCCGATGCTGCCGCACAGCGCGTTTTTGCCGCGCGTTATTCGACCAACGCCAAGGGTGATATCGCCATCGCCGGCAACACCGTGATGCGCTGTAACGCAACAGCGGGCGCGAACTTCGCCAACTGCGCCAACACGCTGGCGGGCATCGCAACAACTACCGCGCCGACCAACAATAACTTCACCATGATCAACGTTGACGTTGACAGCGACGCCACCACGTTTAATTCATCGTCATCACGGCTCGCTATGTTGTCAGGCTCGACGGTGCTGTTCGCAGGCTTGTACTGGGCGTCGGACTCAGCCGTTGCGACGCGCAACACGGTCAAGCTTCAGCAGCCCGGTGCCGCCACCTACACCACCATTACTGCAACCCAGCTCGACGGTATTGGCAACGTCTACCAAGCTTTCGCCGACGTGACCACCATCGTGGCGGCGGCGGGCAACGGCATCTACACCGCAGCGAATGTGCAAACCACCAACAATACAGGCAATGTCTACGGCGGTTGGTCGCTGGTGGTTGCCTATGCCAATTCAGCGTCTCCCACCCGAAATCTTGCGGTGTACGATGGCTACCAGCGGGTGAATAACGGCACCGCTGGCGGCGGCATTAACGTGTCGTTGACCGGCTTCATCACGCCGCCGTTTGGCGCGGTTAACACCACCATCGGCACGGTTGCCTACGACGGTGATCGCACCTCGGTTGAAGGCACCGCGGGCCTGCAATTCGGCCCCACTGC
>JAYSUK010000217.1:0-4111 GCA_043719085.1 Burkholderiales bacterium
GAATTCGGCCAAGTAGCTCAGTCGGTAGAGCAGCGGATTGAAAATCCGCGTGTCGGTGGTTCGATTCCGCCCTTGGCCACCACTTCCCCGTGCGGGGAATCGTCTGTTTTTTTCGAAAAAACCGACTTTCACCGCCGGTGTATTTTGAGGAAATGGGCTTAGGCCCATTTTTTTTTGGTGACGACACACACACACACATTGATCAGTGACGTTCTGAATGCAAATGGCTATGAGCTGATTGAGGCAGAGTATGCGCCCACGCGTCAACTTTGGCGCGTGTTCATTGATCGCCCAGAAAGCCGCCGTGGCGTTGATTTGATTACCGTCGACGATTGCGGCAAAGCATCGGATTTTGTGCAGGACGCGTTGATCGAATCAAACATCGCGTACGAGCATCTTGAAGTGTCGTCGCCCGGGATGGATCGCGCACTCACCAAAGCGTCACACTTTCTGCGATTTGCGGGTGAAGACGTGAAGCTAACGGTTGAGCCCCCGTTGAATGGGCTGCGGAAAATCGTGGGCAAGTTAGTTGGGTTTGAAAACGAAGAGATTGTTCTCGACATCGACGGTGTTGAGAGCAGGGTTCCCTATGCAAATGTCGCGCGTGCTCGCGTGCAGCCGCAGTATTAGTTGGAGAAATAAATGAATCGAGAAATTTTAGTTCTGGCTGACGCGTTGGCGCGTGAAAAAAGCGTTGCTAAAGAAGTAATCTTTCAGGCGCTTGAACATGCACTCGCGTCCGCAACCAAGCGGTTGAACAAAGAACGAATCGAAGCGCGCGTCGAGATCGACCAAGAGACGGGCGACTACAAGTCGTTTCGACGTTGGTTAATTGTTCCTGAAGACGAATTTGTTGACCCAGACAACCAGATGATGTTGCGCGAAGCGCACGAATTCGACACCAGCAAATTGATGGGCGAATTTGTCGAGGAGCCGCTGGAGCCAATTCCGTTCGGTCGCATCGGCGCGCAGGCGGCGAAACAAGTTATTCTGCAGCGTGTTCGTGATGCCGAGCGTGATCAGGTGTTGGAAGAATTCCTCGCGCGCAACGATCAGTTGATTAACGGTAGTGTTCGGCGTATTGATCGCGGAAACGTCATCGTTGAATCAGGCCGCGTTGAGGGTGTGATCCCGCGCGACCAGCTCATCTCCAAAGAGAATTTCCGCGTCGGCGATCGTGTACGCGCGTACGTGCTTCGCGTTGATCGTCAGGCTCGTGGCCCGCAACTGATTTTGTCGCGCACCTCGCCACAATTCGTTTCAGCGTTGTTCGAGCTTGAAGTGCCTGAGATCGAAGAAGGCGTTATCGAAATCAAGGCGGTTGCTCGTGACCCCGGACTGCGCGCAAAGATTGCAGTGAAATCAAACGACCCGCGTCTTGATCCGCAAGGCACTTGCATCGGCATGCGCGGTTCACGTGTTAACTCCGTGACCAACGAATTGGCGGGTGAGCGTATCGACATTATTCTTTACGCAGAAGATACGGCTCAATTCGTCATCAATGCACTGGCACCGGCGCAGATCACGAGCATAGTGGTGGACGAAGAGCGTCACGCGATGGATGTCGTAGTTAACGAAGACAATCTCGCGCTTGCTATTGGCAAAGGCGGTCAGAACGTTCGCCTTGCATCGGAGCTAACCGGTTGGCAGCTGAATCTAATGAGCGAAGAGCAGTCGGCCACAAAGGCCGGAGCTGAGTCGATTCGCCTGCGCGATTCGTTCATGGCAAAGCTTGACGTGGACGAGGAGGTGGCGCAGATTCTGGTAGACGAAGGCTTCTCGACGGTTGAAGAAGTGGCCTACGTGCCAGTAGCTGAATTACAGGCGGTTGAAGCGTTTGACGAAGACACCGTGCAAGAGCTGCGCACACGCGCTCGCAATGCTGCGCTGACCGACGAAATCGCAAAAGAGGAAGTGCTTGAGAATGCTTCTGACGATCTTAAAACGCTGGAAGGCGTAGATACCGAGTTGCTCATGAAACTTTCCCGCTTCGGCATCACTACACGTGACTCGTTGGGTGATCTCGCCGCCGATGAACTGTGCGCCATTCGCGTGCTACCCGAGGAGCGCGCGCGCGCGCTCCTCGACAACGATTTTTCTGACTTGACCGATGAGGAGCGCCAGATGATGGGCCGCTCTGACGCCAAGGCTGCAACACAACTGATTGCCCGTGCTCGCGAATCCTGGTTCGCGGCGGCGCAATAACACGAGGGGGCCGCTTGAGCATCACTAAAACAACGGTTACTGAGTTTGCAGGCGAACTCAATTTAAGCCCTGATGCGCTGCTGAAACAGCTCGGCGCAGCAGGCGTCAGCGCAGCTACAACGGACGCAGATCTGTCGGCCTCCGACAAAGGCAAATTGCTGGAGTATTTGCGCAAGCAGCACGGTGGAGCCGACGAAAGCGCGGGCAAACGCATCACTCTGGTGCGCAAGTCGACCAGCGAACTGCGTACCGCAGACGCAACGGGTCGTTCGCGCACTGTGCAGGTGGAAGTGCGCAAAAAGCGAGTGCTTGTGACGCGTGTCACAGAGAACGCCGTGCCTGCCGCTGTCCCCGCTGATGCCGCATCAACACCGGCTAAGCCTCTGTTGTCTGCAGAAGAAATCGCATCGCGCGAAGCGGAAACACAGCGCGGTAATGCGTTGCGCGACATTCAGGAAAACGAACAGAAACTAAAACAGGATCGTGTGGCCGCACGCGCTGAAGCGGGTGAAGCCGCCGATACCAGGAACGCAAAACCTGGAGCCGATGAAGCGCAACCTCTGACCGCTGGTTTAACGCCAGTCGATGTCGTATCGGTAGCGGAATCAGTGCTGCCGCCGGTTGCTGTGAGCGCCGCTCCTGCGCCGATGATTGGTGCTGCGGCCTTTATCAAGCCAGTGCCCCCTGTCACGGCGACCGTGGTCGCCGCCCCTGCGCCACCAGCCGCGGTTGAGGTATTGTCGACAACATCAACGCCCGCAAAGGCCGTCGCATCAGCCGCCGCGGTCGCACCCACCAAAACCGCGCCTTCGGCAGCTGTCATAGCCAATCGTTCACGCATCGGTGAACGAGTCGACATGACGCCCGCGCCACCAAAGCCAAAGTCGACCGAAAACACGCTGCACCGGCCGACCAAACCGGGCGCCAAGCCAGATGCAAAGGCGGCACCGGGTGCAGCGCGGCCCGCCGTCACCAAACCGGGTGAAAAGAAACCAGCTGCCTGGCAAGAAGACGCCGCGCGCAAAAAAGTCATGAAGACCCGCGACGCGCCGCCGGACGCAGCAAAAGCCGGCGCATGGAAAGCGGGCACCCGTGGCGGTGGTCGTGGTCATGCCGGCAAGCGCGGTTCAGCGCCAGAGCAAACAGCGCAGCAGATCGACCAGTCGGACGCAGTCCTTAAAGAGATCGTGGTGCCTGAAACAATCACGGTCGGCGAGCTTGCTCACAAAATGTCGATCAAGGCAGCCGAACTGATCAAGAGCATGATGAAGATGGGCCAGATGGTCACCATCAACCAGGTCCTTGATCGCGATACCGCGATGATTTTGGTTGAGGAAATGGGCCGTGTGGCCGTTGCCGCGAAAGACGACGATCCAGATTCTGCATTGACCGATCACGCGACCGACTCCGATGCCAAAATGGAGACCCGTCCACCGGTGGTCACCATCATGGGCCATGTCGATCACGGCAAAACTTCGCTGCTCGACAAAATTCGCAGTGCGCGCGTTGCCAGCGGCGAGGCTGGCGGTATAACGCAGCACATCGGCGCGTATCACGTCACCACACCGCGCGGCATCATCACTTTCCTCGACACACCGGGTCATGAAGCCTTTACGGCAATGCGTGCGCGCGGCTCCAAGGTCACTGACATTGTGATCTTGGTTGTTGCCGCCGACGATGGCGTAATGCCGCAAACCAAAGAAGCGATCGCGCACGCCAAGGCCGCCCTGCGCCGGCAGCCGGACTTCCCCGCGGCCCACTACAATCTCGGCAACGCCTTCGCCGCCGCCGGACGCACGGCCGAGGCGATGTCCCAGTACCAGGCCGCCCTCCGGTTGCAGCCGGATTTTCCGGCGGCGCATTGCAATCTCGGCGTCGCCTTGTTCCGCAGTGATCGTTTCGCGGA
>JAYSUK010000218.1:0-11983 GCA_043719085.1 Burkholderiales bacterium
GTGCACCGCGCAATCACCTCACCCTCGGGGCGCTCGACGATGGATGAACACTCCGGGCAGTGAGTCGGCATCGCAAATTCCGTAGTGCCGTCCGGTCGGCGATCAATGACCGAGCTCACCACCTCGGGGATCACGTCGCCCGCGCGGCGCACGATCACAGTGTCGCCAACGCGCACATCTTTGCGCCGCACTTCATCAAGGTTATGCAACGTAGCGTTGGACACGGTGACGCCGCCGACGAACACCGGTTCCAGCCGCGCAACAGGCGTGATCGCACCGGTACGTCCCACCTGAACTTCAATGGCGAGCACGCGCGTCAATTCTTCTTGTGCCGGAAATTTGTGGGCCACTGCCCAGCGCGGCTCACGCGACACGAAGCCGAGTTGTGCCTGCCAGTCACGACGGTTCACTTTGTAAACAACGCCGTCAATATCAAAGCCCAAGGCATCGCGTTTGACTGCAATATCGCTATGAAAATTCGCCAGGGCATCAGGCCCCGAAACAGCGCGACGATCTTTGTTTACCGGAAGTCCGAACGCGGCTAGCGCGTCAAGTAAAGCGGCCTGGGTGGGTGGCAAATCCCACCCCTGAATCTCTCCAAGACCATAGGCGAAATACGAAAGCGGTCGCGCAGCGGCAAGCTTTGGATCAAGCTGGCGAATGCTGCCCGCCGCGCCGTTGCGCGGATTGACCAGCGTTGGCAGCCCCGCTGAGCGTTGCTTGTCGTTATAGCGATCAAAATCGGCGCGCGTCATGTACGCCTCACCGCGCACTTCGAGCACCGGTGGCGGCGAATCGGTGCGCAGCTTGAGCGGGATAGTTGCGATGGTGCGCGCATTGAGCGTGACCTCTTCGCCGGTCTCGCCATCGCCGCGCGTGGCGGCACGAACCAAAACGCCGTCAACATAGGTCAAGGCCAGCGCGAGGCCATCGAACTTGAGTTCCGCCAAATATTCAACGGGCGGATCGGTCTCGGAAAGTTTCAATTCGCGACGAACCCGTGCATCGAAAGCGCGTGCTCCGGCCACAGTCACATCGGTCTCAGTACGAATTGACAGCATCGGCACCGCATGACGCACCGGCGCAAATGCAGCGAGCGGCGCGCCGCCTACGCGCTGGGTCGGTGAGTCCGGCGTTTGCAGCTCGGGATACGCGGCCTCAAGCGCCTGCAACTCGCGAAACAGCCGGTCATATTCCGCGTCGGGGATCGACGGATCATCGGCCATGTAATAGTGATGATTTGCCTCTGCCAGCAATGCTCGAAGCGCGCGCGCCTTCGTGAAATCAGTCTCCGTCGCAAACACAGGTTGGGCCCGTGACTAGCTGAACAACGAGCGCGCGGTGTCCGAGCCCGGCTCGATACCGGCCCCGGCAATCGCATCCATCGCCGTCTTCACCTCTTCGCGCATCGCTACAAACTTTGCATCATCAAGTAGATCACCATCGCTCGATTTCAGGTCCGCATCCAGCAGCTTGGACAGTGCGCGCAGGCTTTGCCGAAAGCAGTCGTACCGAACCAGTGGATGAGTCAGCCGCACCGGCTCAATCGAGAAACGCAGTGCCGTGATCGCCTCGGTGCGCAGGCGCTCCGGGGTAAAAGGCCGCTCAAAACCGTCCACTGCATGAAAAATAACCGCTTCTGACTCAACCTCGTGATAGGCGAACCGACCATCCGATTGCAGGCGAAAACCGTTCGCCTCAAGCGTGCCGCGCAAGCGAGTGCCGGTCCAGTGCCCGCCTTCTTTCTTAACCAGATAAACATGGGGCATGATGTCGACCGCTGCGAGAAAGCTGTCGAGTTCGTTTGCCCGCTGCGGGGCATCGCGAAAGCCGTGAAAATGAATCTCGCAATCTGTTACCGTTGCCAATTCAGAGAGCACAAATTGCCAGGCGTCCATATCCTGCGCTTCAATGGGCCCTTGCCGTGAAGCCAGTGGCAGCGCCAACACCAGTTGCTGCACCGAGCCAACGTGGCCCGCGTCATAGCTCTCCCAAGGACTCTGCCGGAACAGTCGCACCCAGCCCACCGCGCGTCCCGCTGCGGCCACGAACGGTGCAGCGTCAAATGCGGCTCCGGTCAAATTAACCACCGACGCATGCACATGCAGGCGCTCGTCAAACGGCCATTCCGAGCGCAGTTTGGGAGCCGCAGGGGCGGTTCGCTCTATCGGAAGCGGCGGGCTCACAACCTCGGCAATCCGTGGCTCGTGGACCGGAGCTGCCGCTGGTGCGAGAGACGCTGCTGCAAGCACGGTCGGTGCCGGGGGCTGAGCGGGGTGCTCGACATGCAGCGGTGGCTCGTTGGGGCTCACCGCAGCGGCTGGCATGCTCAATTCTGCCGAAGATTGCGGCTTAAACACGGGCTCAATTCGGGTGGGCAGCAAGGTCTCAGTCAACGGCGGCGCCGTCGAAGTCTCGTGCAATGCACGAAGATCGCTTGAATCAGAAGCCTGATCGACCGATCGACGAACCCGCCGCGACTGCCACCAATGCCACATAAACAGCAGGGCAACCACAACTGCCCCGATGGCGATTAAACCGATTTGAAGAGAATTCAATGTGGCAACCCCAATTGCTGAGTCAACAAGATTTGTCCGGTTCGGCTGGCTCCCACGCCCTGAGCGAGAGGGTCGGGGTGAGGCACGCCGAATCCGAACTCAGCTCGTCTGGCAATCAACCCCGCGCTCTCCTTGACGGAGATAGAGCAAAGCCGGTTGCAAAAGAACACCGTGGAATGATTCATGAGCGAACTGTGCCGCGCATCACGCCGCCTCCGCCATACGCAGCGCTTGCGACACATCAACCCCAACAATTCGCGACACGCCCGGCTCATTCATGGTAACGCCGATCAGTTGTTCTGCCATTTCCATGGCGATTTTATTGTGTGAAATAAACAGGAACTGCGTGGCCACCGACATCTCGCGCACGAGGCGACAAAAGCGCTCGGTATTCGGATCATCGAGTGGCGCATCGACCTCGTCCAGCAGGCAAAACGGCGCGGGGTTCAACTGGAACAAGGCGAACACCAGCGCCGTAGCGGTGAGCGCTTTTTCGCCACCGGAGAGCAGTTGAATCGACGCATTGCGCTTGCCCGGCGGCTGCGCCACTACCTGAATGCCTGCGTCAAGAATCTCTTCGCCGGTGAGCACCAGTTTTGCCTGACCGCCACCGAACAAAATCGGGAACAGGCGGCCAAATTGCTCGTTGACTTTGTTGTATGTCTCTTGCAAAGTCGAGCGCGTTTCGCGGTCGATGCGACGAATCGCATCTTCGAGCGTATGCACAGCTTCGAGCAAATCCCCTGCTTGCGCATCGAGATACAGCTTGCGTTCGGACGCTTGCGTGAGCTCTTCTAACGCGGCCAGATTTACTGCGCCAAGTTGTGCGATCTCCCCTTCAACCCGCTGCACGGTGCGTTGCAATTCTGCAGCGCGTGGCGCTTTTTCCAGCGCGCCAGCCAGCCACTCCAAATCTACTTTTAGCGCGGCGAGCTGCTCTTCGAATTGCGCCAGATTGAGCTCGGCGGAGTTCTGTTTGATGCGTGCATCCTCAATGCGTTTGCGAATCGGTTCAAGATCGCGCTCGATGACCAGACGCGCTTCGTCTGCAGCGCGCAGCGCGCCGTTGGCCGCATCCACCGCTTCACGAGCCGCTTTGAGCAGCGCTTCGCGCTCAACACGAATGTTCAGTTGTGCCTGCAGGCTCTGCTCTAGCGGTTCCAGCAGAATGCTCGTTTGCTCAGTTTTCAGGCGCGCGACGTCGGCTTCCAGCTCTTTGATTTGCTGTGCATTGCTCAAAATTCGGCGCGACAGCTCCTGCACTTTCTCTGTCGCGGCTCGCTCGCCATACATTGCATCGCGCAGCGTGATTTCTGCAGCGCGCAACGCTTCGCGCGCCTTGACCAGCGCCACATCGGCTTCGTTGCGCAGGCCACGTTTTACTTCACGATCCGCGTGACCGGCGGTGCGTCGTTCAACGCTAATTTCTAGCGCCTCAATATGCGACTGAACGTTTTCAGTCTCCGCCGCGACGTGCTCGGCAATCTCTGCAAGTTCATTGCTGATTTGTTGCGTACGTTCCGACGCTTGCGCGCGCGCCTGCTCGATCTGCATGCGCTCAACTTCGAGCGCATGAACACGGCGCTGCACGCTAACAATCGCGCCACGCTGCTGCGTGGCCTGCACGCGCAAGTCCTCGTAGCGCTTATGCGCGGTGGCAAAAGCAACCTCTGCTTTGCCCGCAACCGCTTGCGCTTCCGCAAGTTTGGCGGTGATTTCGTTGAGTTCACGTTGCCGCGCAATAGCGCCGTGAACGGCTTCGTCTGGCGCGAAATACGTCAAGCTGTTTGGGCTGACGAGATGACCGTCGCGCGTGACGAAAACTTCACCTGCCGCGAGACTGTTGCGAGCAGCCAACGCATCTTGAAGCGTCAAGGAAGTTCGCGCGCCATACAACCAGTGCGCAACCGCGCTTGTTACCTGAGCGTCGTTGGAGCTGACATGCGCGCTGAGCCCGCCTTCTGCAGGCGAAGCGATCGCTGACAACTCGCCGGAGTAAACCGTCACCCGCGAAGGCGGCACCGGCAACGCGGCAGCCGCATCGAGCGAAGCAACGGACAATGCGTTCAAACGGTCCCGCAACACAGCCTCAACCGCATCTTCCCAACCCGCATCGACCTTCAAGTGCGACCAGAATTTTTCGCCGCGAATACTGTGCGCGTCGCGCCATTCTTGCAGCTTGTTTTCACCCCGATTGTCAAATTTGGCCTGCGCGCCAGCAATCATGTTTTCGCGGGTTTTCAGCTCGGCGAGTGTTCGCGATGCCTGCTCATGAGCGGCTCGTTTACTGCCGCGATCTTCGTCCGCAAGGGTTGCGGTTTCTTCGGCCTCTTGCGCCGTAAGCTCTGCGACTTCTAGCTCTGCTCGCTCGCCGTCGAGCTGCTCTTCAATCTCAATCAGCTCGGCATCTTCAGGCGCAACGAGTCGATCTCGCTCTTGCTCCAAACGCATCCTGCGCGCCTGAAATTGCGCGATATTTTTCTCGGCGTTACCTTTTTTAAGGCCCACCAATTGCGCATCGCTCTCAATTGCCCCGATGGCCTGCTGCACATCGGTCAGCGCCGCGGCAGCCGCGCGCAGCACGGTCTCCGCCAATGGCATCGCAACGCTCGCCAACTCGACAAAACCAATCTGATCGGCGTGCTTGGCTGACGCGACGGCCACCGCGTCGTTGGCCTCGGCCACCGATTCAGCAAGCTGCACCGACTGCTCTTGCGCCGCAGTCAACCGCGCCTGACGCTGCGCGACTTCACCCGCCACACGTTGCGCACGATCACGCTCGAACGACAACGATTGCTCGATGCGCGACACTTCTGAATTGATTTCGTAGAACGCGCCCTGCGCTGCATGCTGCGCGTCGTTTTGCGTGAACACGTCCTGGCGCAAGCCCTCAAGCTGCGTCACCAGCGCCTGCATCTCAGTCTCTTTGGCCAGCAGCGCTGTCTCGGTCTCACCGAGCACTTTGACCGCCGATTCACGCATGCGAACCGCGTCATCACGACGTTGCGCAAACAGCAGCGCCTGACTCTCCAGCTTTTCTTTTTCGAGTTCGCGATAGCGTGCGGCGACTTTGGCCTGCACTTCAAGCCGATCCACCTGGGCCGTCAATTCCGACTGGATATCGCTGATCCGCGACAAATTTTCCTTGGTGTCGGAAAGACGATTTTCGGTGTCCTTGCGGCGCTCTTTGTAGCGCGACACGCCAGCGGCTTCTTCGAGAAACACGCGCAACTCTTCGGGCTTCGCCTCGATGATGCGCGAGATCATGCCTTGCTCGATCACCGCGTAGGCTCGTGGCCCGAGGCCGGTGCCGAGAAACACATCCAGAATGTCACGCCGACGAACCGGCTGATTGTTCAGGTAATAACTCGAACCCACGTCACGCTGCACGATGCGCTTGACCGATAACTCGGCGTATTGGCTCCACTGCCCGGCCGCACGCCCGCTGCTGTTGTCGAACACCAGCTCGACACTCGCTCGCGACACCGGTTTGCGGTCCCCACCGCCATTGAAGATGACGTCGTCCATCGACTCGCCGCGCAATGCCGAGGCTTTGCTCTCACCCAGCACCCAGCGAACGGCGTCAATAACGTTGGATTTGCCGCAACCATTGGGCCCGACAATGCCGACCAGTTGGCCGGGCAGTGCGATGGTGGTGGGGTCAACGAATGACTTGAAGCCCGCGAGTTTGATCGAAGTTAAGCGCATCCGTGTCAGCAATCCGTAGTCAGAAGGGGATAGTCCCGTTAGGGAATACCAACCCGTAAAATGACTTTCATTATAGGCGGCGCTAAACCCTTGAATTCACGCCAGATTCGCGTTGATTTCGAGGCAAATCAACGCCATTGCAGGCAAATGCTGCCCTGAATTCCACCCCGAACTACCGATTGAGCACCATGTCCGAACGCCAACCCAGCACCCAGTCGCAACCGCAGACCACTCTCGACAGCTTTCCGAACCCGCATCCGGGCCGGGACTATCTGATCCACATGCAAATTCCCGAGTTCACCTGCCACTGCCCGCTCACCGGCCAGCCCGATTTTGCGCACTTCACGATTGAATACATTGCAGACCTTGCCTGCATCGAGCTGAAAGCGCTCAAGATGTTCATGTGGAGCTTTCGCGACATCGGCGCGTTCCACGAAAAAGTCACCAACGACGTGCTCGACAAGATCGTTAGCACCATTGCGCCCCGCTTCGCGCGAGTTACCGCCCGCTGGAACGTCCGCGGCGGGATTTACACGAATGTGGTCGCCGAACATCAGGCAGAGGGCTGGACGCCTAAGCCTGCCGTGGATTTAGCGCGATTTGGGTTGGCTAATCCGGCGGCGGTTTAGCGAGCACTTTATCCACTGACGTGCGCCGATCGCAAAGCCCCACCCATGCCGCCCAGCCCCATCAGCGATTTGCCGGCATCGCCAGACACAGAGCCGATTGATTTGCCGCTGCCCCAGATGCGCGATTTGGCTAAAGCGGCCGATTTATCCTGAAACGGTTCTGGGCGGCACCCTCGTAGGGTGGGCACCCCGTGCCCACCATCACCGTGCATAAGAGGATGGGTTCGTTCGCCATCGCCACCGTTTGGTGGGCACGGGGTGCCCACCAAACTAGGCTTTTGACGTATGACCGTCGTGACGCGCAATGGTGCTGACTTTGAAGCTACGGGTGTGCCCATGTTGAATCCGTGGGTAGCTGTCTGAAGTGTGCCAGGAACGTGGCGTAAATTTTTTCAAAAAACTTTGATCGTCGAAACGATGGACGGAAATTTGCAGTGGGAGACGAAATATTGCCCGTGACACCTACGATCCAGCAGTACGCGTTTCTAAGCCAAAGGGGTAATGCCAATCAAAGGATGTGCCACTGCAAGACTTGACCTCAGCCCGCCCCAGCCTGCAGATGTTTACTCATTCGCTTGCACGCGTTTTAAGTCGGGTGCGTCGGCCTCTACAAGGCGCAGAATTTGGGCGCTCGTGAGCGCAGTGCAAAACTCGCCGTTCATGCTGGCGACAGAAAGGTCGTGCACCAATTCGGGAGCATGGTCAACGCCGTTGACGTCGATGCGGTTGGAGGTGGAGCAGCAGTCGTGGCCGAGATAGGTGTCAAAGCCCAGATTGCCCGCCATGCGCACCGTCGTCTCTACGCAAAAATTGGTGAAATAACCCACCACCACCAAGCGCGAGATGTTGCGGCGGCGCAGTTCTAGCTCCAATGCCGTGCCGACGAAGCCGCTATTGACATCTTTGCGCACCACCAATTCGTGGCCGACTGGGCCGAGGCCTTCCAGGAACGCGCCACCGGGCTGGCCTACCTTCAAAGGCGAGACGGCTTGCCGTGAGTCATGCTGCGTGAACACCACCGGCAATTCGCGTGCGCGCCAGGCTTTTAGTAGTGCGGCGATGTTGGTCTCACACGCCGGGTTGTTGCGTCGACCATTGGGGCCGCCCCAGTGCTTTAGTTCATTGACGCCTTTTTGGGCGTCGATCACCACGAGGGCGGTGTTTTTGGCAAATTGTTTGATCATGTGTGAACCTCCTATGCAGAAAAAAATGTCGTTCGCAGACCCTGCGGCGGTTTTGCGTTTTGTCGCTGAAAATGCCCAGCCACAACTGAGGCAAGTCCCAATACGGTTCGTGTAGCGACCAAACCCGTTCTCCCTGAGCGAAGCGAAGGGTTTGGTGCGTAGTCAAACCCTTCGCTTCGCTCAGGGCGAGCGGGCTTGACCGAACAGTAGCGGGTCAAGTTTTGCGCCGACATTTTTAGGCGACAGCCTCTTCCGAACTTGCCCTACCCCGCTCTGGCGGCGACGCGCGCTGCGACCAACGCTCAGTGAGCAGGAGCGACGCCTAATAGCGATGCACCTTCAAAACACTTTATCGCGGTGCAACTACCCCAGATGCTTCTTGAAGTGATCCATGGTGCGATCCCATGACAGCTTGGCGGCGGCTTCGTTGTAGCGTGGCGTGGAATTGTTGTGAAAGCCGTGCTGGGTGTCGGGGTAGGTATGCGCTTCGTAACGGGTGCCGGCGGCTTTCAACGCCGCCTCATAGGCAGCCCAGGTTGCGTTGATCCCGGGGTCGGTTGCGGCAAAGTGAATCAGCATTGCAGCCTTGATGTTGCCGACGTTGGCGGTGGCTGCTGCCGCGCCATAGTACGGCGCTGACGCCTGCAGATCGGCACCCATTTCGGTCGCAAGGAAATTGCTGGTGCCACCGCCCCAGCAGAAGCCGGTGACCCCGAGCTTTCCGGTGGAAAGTTTGTGCGCCTTCAGCCACTTTGCGCCATTCAACATATCGGTGCGCAGCTTGGGCTGATCGAGCTTGGCCTGCATGGTGCGGCCATCATCGTCGTTGCCGGGGTAGCCGCCGAGGGGGGCGAGACCATCCGGCGCCAGCGCCAGATAGCCTGCGGTTGCGGCGCGACGCGCGACGTCTTCAATATACGGGTTCAAACCGCGATTTTCGTGGATGACCAGCACCGCTGGGAACGGGCCAGTGCCCGTGGGTTGCACCAGATAGCCGCGCATGGTTTCACCATTGCCGCCCGGTGAAGGATAGGTTACGTAGCTCGCTTTGATGCGCGGATCGGTGAACGAAATGGTTTGTGCCTTCGCGTATTGGGGCAAAAGTGAGGTGGCCATGGCGAGCGCCGGAATGCCCAGCAGAGCGAGGGCTGAGGCGCGTTTCAGGTACTCGCGACGATCAATTTTGCCGTGGCAATATTCGTCGTAGAGGTCGTAAACGCGTTGATCGATTTCAAGTTGAGTGACGGGCGGGTGATTCATGGGATTTGCTCCGTGAGAAAAACTGAGTTGCGAAAGTGCTGACGCTCGAATGTAGCGTGTTGCGGTGTGATTGGCTATGAGGGCAAACGGCTTGCGAGATAGCGTTTTGATGCAACTGTCGACGATCAGCTTTTCTGTGTAACGCTTTTTGAAAGGGGGCTTGCGCCCGCATTACTGATTTATCGACTTAATACAAAAAAACGATATAGCCCTCTGAAAATAAGGGTTTCACCAAAAAGCTGTTACCGCTTACCCAGATAGGTTGCGATCACTCGTTCATCGTGCAAAAGCTCATCGGCGCGCCCTTCGAGACTCAATTCACCGGTTTCGAGCACGTAGCCGTAGTTCGCGGTTTGCAGCGCTGCACGGGCATTTTGCTCGATCAGCAGCACGGATAGGCCGGTTTCACGCAGCCGCGAAATCGTGGCAAGGATGTCTCGCGTGACCAGCGGTGCCAGGCCCAGACTGGGCTCGTCCAGCAGCAGCAGTTTCGGCTTCGCCATCAGCGCGCGGCCTAGGGCGAGCATCTGCCGCTCGCCGCCGGACAGCGTTCCCGCGAGCTGCGTCAGCCTTTCCTTCAGACGCGGAAACAGCGCAAACACCTCGTCCAGCGTGTTCATCAGGGACGCGCGCGATTCGCCGCTGCGACGCCGCGAAAAGCCGCCGAGCTCGAGATTTTCGAGCACTGTCATCTCTGCGAAGAGCTCGCGTTTTTCGGGCACCAGCGACATGCCCATGCGCACCATTGCTTCGGTGTCGCGCCCGTCAATGCGCTCACCAGCAAAGCGAATTGCGCCGCGTGACGGCAACAAGCCCATGACCGCACCGAGCAGCGTGGTTTTGCCAGCGCCGTTGGGGCCGATCACGGCGGCGATCTGGCCTTTAGACACCGCGAGAGACACGCCGCGCACCGCTTCGACTTGACCGTAGGCGACGTGAAGGTCGGATACTTCGAGCATTGATTCACTCATCGTCATGCCCCTAGATACGCTTCACGCACCGCCGGATCAGCCTGCACGGTCTCGGGCAAACCCTGCGCCAGTTTCTGCCCGAAATTGAGCACCACCAGACGATCGACCAGGCCCATGACAAAGTCCATATCGTGCTCGACCAGCAGCACCGTCATACCCTCGGTTTTGAGCGCCTTGATGAGCGTGGCCAGTTGCTGCTTCTCGACAAAACGCAGACCTGCCGCAGGCTCATCTAGCAGCAGCAAAATCGGGTCGGACGCCAGTGCGCGCGCGATCTCGACAATGCGTTGCTTACCCAACGGCAGGCTGCTCGCGGCGTCATGCGCGTGATCGGCCAGGCCCACACGCTCAAGCTGGCGCATGGCTTCGGCAAGGGCTGCGGCTTCGTCGTCCTTGTTCAGCCGCAGCGCCGACGCGATGATGCCCTTGCTGCCGCGCAGGAAAGCGCCAAGCGCCACGTTTTCCACAACCGTCATGGTTGCCACCAGCTTCACGTGCTGAAAGGTGCGGCCGATCCCCATTTTTGCGATGGCGCTTGGCGGCTGACCCATCAGCTCATGCCCCATGAATTTGATGGACCCTGAGGTGGCGTCGAGTGCGCCAGAAATCAGGTTGAAACAGGTGCTTTTTCCGGCGCCATTCGGGCCTATAAGGCCAACGACTTCGCCCGCGTTAACGTTGAAAGACACATCATTCACGGCGATCAGTCCGCCGAAGGTTTTGCGCGCGGCATTCACCTCCAGCACCAACGATTCAGCCACGGGTAGCCCACGATGTTGCAAGCGGTCGGCGGCGGCAGGAAGCGCCCGTTGTGGCGACTGCACAAAGCGCTGCAGATACGGAATCAGGCCATCTCGCGCGTACTGCAACAGCAGTACCAGCAGAATGCCAAACACGATAATTTCGAATTGCCCCGCTTCACCGATGAGCTTGGGCAACCAATCTTGCAGCCAGGTTTTGAGCAACGTAATCAGCGTGGCTCCGAGCACGGCACCCCATACACTGGTGGCTCCCCCCACAACCGCCATGAACAGGTACTCAATGCCCTGATTGATACCGAAGGGAGTCGGGTTCACGAAGCGCTGCAAATGCGCATACAGCCAACCCGAGATACAGGCGAGCACCGCAGCAATGACAAACACCGCCGTTTTCATGCGCCCCGGATGCACACCAAACGCCTCGACCATGGTGCCGCCCTGCTTCAGCGCACGAATCGCGCGGCCGGGCCGCGAATCGAGCAGGTTGCCCGCGCACCAGAGCGCGGCAAGCACGACGGCCCAGATAAAGTAATAAAACTCGGCCTCTTTTTCAAGGCTCGCGCCAAATAGCGTGACGGGAGGCACACCGGTAAGGCCTGTAAAGCCGCCGAAGCCCTCAATCGTGCCCATCAAAAAGTACAGTGAAATGCCCCAGGCAATGGTTGCCAGCGGCAGGTAATGTCCACCCATCGACAGCGTAATGATGCCGAGGACATAACCTATCACCAGCGTGATGGCGATAGCGATGAGCAGCGTGATCCACGGGGAAAAGCCATACTGCGTGGTGAGCACTGCTGTGGTGTACGCACCGAGGCCGACAAATGCCGCCTGACCGAAACTGGTTTGCCCTGCTACACCGGTCAACAACACGAGCCCGAGCGCGACGAGGCTATACAGCCCGATGTAATTCAGCAA
>JAYSUK010000219.1:0-1512 GCA_043719085.1 Burkholderiales bacterium
AAAAAATCGGCCCCTGGATTTTTCATCCAGGGGCCGGCGTGATCCCAAGCAGACAAGCTGAATTACTTCGCTGCTGGAGCCGGACGCTGAGCGTCAAGCAGTGCCTTGGCTTCCTTCGGATTGCATTTCAAACACACTGATTCGGCGCAGTTGTCTTCGGCGCACCAGTCTTTGTCTTTCTTCAATTGGGGAATGAGCTTTTTGTCGCATTCCACGCACTTGTCTTTGGGCAGGTCGTGCTTGGCGCACCATTTATCGGCGGTCAAGCGTTCGACTTTGGCGGCTTCTTCCGCGAAGGCGGAAAAACCAAAGCCCAACATCAGCAGAGCGGCGATAGTGAAACGAATCATGGATACTCCTTGGTTAATGTGGGCGGTGTGCCCACGGGGTGAGTCGAAGCGGAAGACGATGCGTCCTCCGCAGAAAGATCTTCTGTGCGCTGCTTGGGCTCAAACCAGCCGTACAACACCGGGATCAAAAACAGCGTCAGCAGAGTTGATGACAAAATACCACCAATAACCACCGTCGCGAGCGGGCGCTGCACTTCGGCGCCCATGCCGACGGCAAACGCCATCGGCACGAATCCTAGTGCGGCAACCAATGCCGTCATCAGCACAGGACGCAGGCGAATAAGGCTGCCGCTGATCACCGCTTCGTTGAGGCTCATTCCACCAAGTCGCAGTTGGCGGATGAACGTCACCATCACCAAACCGTTTAAAACCGCGACCCCGGCGAGTGCGATGAAACCGACCGCCGCAGAGATGGAAAACGGCAGGTCACGCAACCACAAGGCCGCGACTCCGCCAACGGCAGCGACCGGGACCGCCGTAAATACCAGGGTTGCGAGCCAGGCTGAGCCCAGAGACCAACGCAGCAGTAGGAAAATTGAAATCAACGCGATCGGCACAATAATCGACAAGCGCGTGCGTGCGCGTTCAAGATTTTCGAATTGGCCACCCCATTCGATGCGATACCTCCCAGGCGGCAGTTGAATGTCTTTGGCGATCACGGCTTTGGCATCGGCAACAAAACTGGCGACATCACGACCACGGATATTCGCTTGGACGACGATGACGCGCTGACCTGACTCTCGGCTGATCGTTAGCGGTATATCCCCAGGAACGATCTTCGTTACCGCTGATAATGGCAGATTCACGCCATCTGCTGATGCCAGCGGCACCGCCGACAAACGTGTCAGATCGCTACGCACGGCTTCCGACAAACGTGCTACCAGCGGAAAGCGTAACTGTCCTTCGATCACCTCACCCAGATGAATACCGCCAATCGCTTCGACGACGCGCATCACCTCTGCGGTTGCCATTCCATAGTGTGCAAGCGCGGCCGTATCGGCAGTTATCCGTAGTGCGGGTTGGCCGGTGGTTTGTTCAACGGTGATGTCGGTCGAGCCGTCGATGCCATAGAGCGCGACCTCGACCTCTGCCGCTTTTTCACGTAAGCGATCAAGATCGTCGCCAAAAATTTTGATCGCGACATCGCCGCGCACGCCGCTGA
>JAYSUK010000220.1:0-4066 GCA_043719085.1 Burkholderiales bacterium
GCTTTGCGCCGCTCATCAAGCCACAGCGAGTCCATCAACTGCCAGCGGGTGCCGCCGTCTTGCGAGCGAAAAATGCCTGCTGGCATGCAGCCCGCCCAAATCGTCTTGGGCTCATGCGCGCCGCCAGCGGCAAGCGACCACACCAGGTCAACCGTCCACGGCGTGGCGTCATCGGCCCACGAGCCGTCCGTAGGTTTCGGCGGAAAGGCGGGCGCGGGAATCTCAGTCCACGTGGCACCGCGGTCCAGGCTCTTTTTCATCTTCACACCAAAGTGCCCGAGGCGCAGCGCCACGTACCAGGCCCCGTCCCGCGGGTCGGCCAGCACCTGCGTTACCGGCTCGCCGTGAAAGTGATGGGAGCTGACTTGCCAGAGACCCGTTCGATCGGCGCGATTCGCCGTGAAAAGTCCTTTGCGTGAAGCAATTAAAAGTGTCGACACAACCTATCCTCCGCTCAAAGCCTGAATCACCATGATGTTGTCTTCAACCGCAACCGGCAGCGCCATATCGCGCCGGCTGACAATCATCTCGCTGTTGAGAAACACCGCAACGTGTTTGCGCACGTGGCCCTGCTCGTCGAGCACGTAGCGCTCAAGCGCGGGTGCCGCCACAAACGCCATGCGCAACGCGTCCCCAAGCGTGCCCGCATCCACACGCTGCGTGGGGCATGGCACGTGCCGCTGCAGTTGCGGGGCGAAGGAGACGATAGGCATGGTGAGCCGCTGGTTTTGGTTGCGCTGAATCTGAAACATCAATCCACTTCAATTAGTTTACGCCGCGCAGGCGCGCGCCGCTAGTGCCGTCACTCGCACGTTCACAGAAGCTCACATCATCACAAGACCCGCTGCCATGCACTATTCCGGTGAATGGATGAAATTTCAGGATTGAGAAATGCATGGCCCTGGTACGGGTGCTGAGTTCTTCATCAGGCGACGTGTGCGAGACTAGTCTCTTGCCGGTTCAATGACGACATTTTGCGCTCAAAAAGCGCGCTGCACCTCGGCAGGCGCAGACCGTGACACCTTAGCGACGTCAGGTCGTCGCCTACAGCCAGGCTGCTGGGTTACGGCGTGTCCGGCAGAGGGGCTATGAGCGCGATGGCGATCGCTGCAACGCTTCCTGACGGCTCGCGAACAAGGCCCCAATCCACAATGCAACTGCGGAGAAGATGAGCCCGCGCGCCAGTGCGTCGACGTGGCTCGAACCCACGCCGTTTGCAGGCACAGCGCTATCGGCAATCCAGCCCACGATCACCGGCCCGATGATCTGCCCCGCAGCGAACACCACGGTGAAAGCGCTGATGCCTGCAGGCCAATCGTGCGCTGACAAATTGTGACGAACCAGCGCGGTGGTGGATGCGACGACCGACAAAAATACGCCGCCGAAAACGATGCCCGAGAGCAATACCACCGGCCATACGCTGGTCAACGCAGGCAGGATCGTCGCTGCGCCGAGCAAGGCATTCAATGTGGCCAGCGCCCGCCCGTTTTTGTGCCGATCCAGCAAACCTGCCCACACGCGGAATGACGTCATGCAGGCCACACCGAGCAGCGCGTAAAAACCCATGATTTGATTGGTGCTTGCGCCCTGCTCGCGGAGCAGCGCAATCACGAACGTCATGTAACCGATGTAGCCCACGCCAAACATGGTGTAACCGGCCAGTGCAAAGCCAAAATCGGCGACGCGAAACTGTTGATGATGCGACTCACGCGACGGGCTCGCCGCAATCAAGGGGCGCATGGCGCGCGCAGCCGCCAGCAGCACCAAACTCGCCATCACACACACCAGCGCCAACGCCCACCAGGCCCATGCCCAGTTGTCGTAACCGTGCCATTTTTGCGTCGTACCCAGCTCGTTCAGCAGTGTTGGAACGAGGAGCGCGGACAACGTAATGCCAATGCCGGAACCGCCGTAGTACAAGCCGATCAGCAAACCGCTGCGCGATGGGTCCAGCGCGCCCACGCGCGCGGCCAAGATGCCGCCGGTGATAAAAACCCATGCGCTCGCCACACCCGCAAGCCAACGCTGCACCAACAACATCGTGCTGTCCGTAAAAAAGCCGCTCAAGGCCATGAACAGGCTAGCGAGCAACGCGCCGATCACCATCACGCTCGGCGCGTTAAACCGGCGCATCAACCACGGCGTCATCAACGCGCCGACAAAGTAGCCGAGCGCATTTATCGTGTTCATACTGCCTGCCAGCGTGTACGTCCAGCCAAGATCAGCGCGCATCGGCGGCAGTAACAAGCCGTAAGCAAATCGCGTAATGCCGAGCGACACCGCAGCCCCCAGCGACAGGGCCAGAGCTAGCAAAAATGGAGATGCGGATAGCTCGCTTTTAGGGGCGCTAACAGTCACAGCGTCAGCCGCGCAGGCCCCACAATAATCGTGTGCCAAACGCCCCCATGACGAAACCCGTCACCAGCGACAGAATCGGTTTAGCTCGCAGGTAAGCGCGTTGCGCCGGTGGCGTCGAGAACACAAAAGCCAGCGCGATATGCCACGCCACGGCCATCAACGCCACCATGAACACCGCCAGCAAACGCGTCGACAAAAGCGCATTGGGGTCAAGACTCACCACCGCTACGCTGGACCAGAAGGCAAACGACTTGGGATTGGTGAGATTGGTCAGCAAGCCGCGTCGAAAGTAGATTGATAGGCGGCTGTCCGATTCGTTTTCCGCGCCGTTGATCGACGCATCGGCCACCGTGTTCGCCACGCCCTTGCGATCGACCCAAAGCGAGCGCAGCAATCCGTAGGCAAGGTAGAGCAGATAGACGCCACCGGCAACGCGCAAGCTGGTTTGCAACATCGGTGCCGCGTCAAAAATCTTCTGCACGCCAAAAACGGCAATGCCCACCCACAGCAACGTTCCTGTCGCAATGCCAAACGCAACAGCAATTGCAGCCCGACGGGATGCAGATGCTGCCGTGTGCGTGAGCAGCAAAAGATTAGGGCCGGGGATGATGAGGGCCGCAAGGTAGAGCAGCGCGAGGGAGGCTAAGCTGGTGAGCATGGTCGAGGCAGGTTGATTGGAAGCAGGAGGATGGAACGCGCATCCCTAAGCAGCTAGCTTTAGACTGTATTCCCGCCTTCACGGGAATGACAGTTAGGTGCGATGCAAACGACGCGAAGTTTGCAACGATTGCGGATTACCGCGTGCGCTTGGGCAACAAAGGCTCACTAAGGCCTTCGACACCTGCCAACGCAAGAATCGCAAGTAACGTGTTTTGCGGGCCGCGCCAGGCGTTAAGCGGCGAATACCACTCGAGTGGGGCATGCGCTCCACCTCCAACACCACCCCCGCCCAGCGTGACTGCCGGAATACCGAGCGAAATCGGCGTGTTGCTGTCTGTACTTGATGCTGCGAGGAACACGTCTTTGATGCCGAGTGACTGCGCTGCGCGCACGCCTACCTGCGTGATCAGGCTATCCCTGGCTTGTGCGCCTGCTGGCCGGTCGCCCACCAGTTTGATTTCAACCTTGACGCGACCGGGTTGCTTCCACCGGGCATTTTCCTCGTCAGCGGCGGCGCTCGCAAGCGCGAGCATCTTCGTTTCGAGTTTGGCAAGTTCTGCCGAGCTATTGGATCGCATGTCGAGGCCAATTTCTGCGTCTGCGGCTATCGCATTGACCGAAGTGCCACCTTTTACAGTGCCCACGGTGAACGTCGTTTTTGGCTCGGACGGTGTTTCTACGTCGCTCATCTTCGCTATCGCGCGGCCCATCGCATGCGTGGCGCTAGGCATGCCAAACGCGGAAAAGCTGTGCCCCCCCGGCCCCAGGTAAGCGATCTTGAAACGACGGCTGCCGGTAGCAGCATTGACCACGCGATCAATGCCCAGTCCGTCGAGCGAAATGAACCCATCAATGCCCGGGTGATCGCGGAACAACGCTTTGACGCCGCGCAAATCGCCCAATTCCTCTTCACCCACGGTTCCAACAAACCACACGTCGCCGACCGTCTTGATTTGAGTGGTGTTCAAGGCGCGTACGACCGACAGCAGGGACGCGAGGCCGCGGCCGTCGTCGTAAATTCCCGGCGCGTAGTAACGCTCGCCCTGCT
>JAYSUK010000023.1:0-6589 GCA_043719085.1 Burkholderiales bacterium
GAGAGCCTTCGCTCGTCGACACAATCCAGCTTCTGCCGCGCAGACTCCTAGCGGCGATATATTGACCAAGTCAATAATAAAAGAAAACGCGTATCAGCCCCTATTTAATGGCGTTGCAGCATAAAGCTGTTAGCGAAACGCTGAGTAATGTCATCCTGAGCACAGCGAAGGATCAGTTCGCCCGCGAGGACGGTTGTACGTCTAGTTTCCACGGCCTGCCCAGTTACGAGCCATTCGTGGTTATCTTAATATTAGCATGATCATGCTAATATTTAGCATATGTCCCTAGCCAACGCATTGTTCGCACCCGCCCAATCAAAAATCATCGAATGGATTTTCGGTATGCCTGCGCGTGCGTTTCATCTGAATGAGTTAATGCGATTGACGGGGCTGGGCAGCGCGTCGGTGCAGCGCGAAATCGGGCGGTTGTTTGACGCGGGTTTGGTAACCGATGAGCGCATCGGGAACGTGCGCCGCGTGCAGGCGAATCCATTGAGCCCGGTTTTTGCGGAATTGACGTCGCTGGTGCAAAAGACGCTGGGCGTGGTGCCTGCGATTGCGGAGGCGCTGCTTTCGCTTGCCGACGGGATCGAGTTTGCAGCGGTTTACGGCTCGATAGCGAAACGAAGCGAGCACGCCGATAGCGACGTAGATGTGATGATCGTGTCCGACACACTGTCGTTCGCTGAGGTGATGGCGGCGCTCGTGGCGGTGCAGAATCGTTTGTCGCGCGTGATCAATCCCACGATTTACACGTCGGCTGAATTTGCGGCGCGTCGTGCGCAGCCGGATTCGTTCGTGAATCGTGTGCTGGCGCAGCCGTTTGATGTGGTGGCGGGACAGATGCTGTGAGCATTGCCGAGCTGGATAACCTCGTGAAGATTCGGCAGCTCGCCGCCGAGCCGCGCAACGAGACTGAAATCCGGCGTTTGCTGCGTATGGCGCAAACGCATCTGGCGGACGCGCAGCAGGCGTCAGTATCGGTGGAGGGGCGCTATCTGTCTGCCTACGCGGCGGGCCATTCGGCAGGGCTTGCTCTGCTGCGGCACCACGGCTACCGCAGCGAAAATCGCTACATCGTGTTTCAGTCCCTCACGCATACGCTCGGCTGGCCCGCAGCGCGCTGGCGTCTGCTCGATGCCGCACATCGCGCGCGAAACCTGGCCGAGTACGAGGGATTTATGGAGGTTGAGCTGTCGCAGGTGACGGCGTTGATCGGCGTGGTTTCACTGCTGCTTGCTGATGTGCGGCGGGCGGTGGGTATCGCGCCGGCAGGCGCGCCAGGTTTGAGCGACGCACCGCATCCTCAAAATTAGCCACGCCGCGCCTGCAGCAATTCGTACACGTCATCGCGCGAACTGACGGCCAGAATCGTCAATAGCCGGGACTTATCGTCGACGTGATAAGCCAGCCGAAATTGTGGCGTCGTGACTTTGATCTTGTAGCAGTCGGGCACGCCATGCAGCGCATCCTTGACGACGCGCGGATTTTGTAGTCGTTCTTTCGCCAGCTTTTGTTTGAAGCGGCGCTTTACTGCTTCGTCAAGGCATTTCCACTCCGCTTCGGCGAGCGGGTGAATCGCGAGCTCATAGGTCATCAAGCGTTATCTTGCGCGCGCGTTTCACCGACGCCACGCGTGCCGCCGCCTTCGACGCGATCAGGCGATCAGCGGCTTGGTCGAGCAACGCTTCCATCAGGCGTGTGGACAAGATGTAACCGGCGGGCCGATTGTGATTGAGCACGACGACGGCCATTTCGTCCGCCTGCTCAAACGCGCGGGCGGGCGATTCGCGCAGGTCCGAGATGCCAATGCTTCGTGTGGAGAGAAGGGTGTCCATAGGCCAAATTGTAGCGAAATAAATACGAAATTTCGTCTATTTTTGCGGCCTGAAATAGTTACTTGCGTTGTGCCAGCATGAAGCGCAACATGGGGGTACAAATCCGCGCCATCCGAATCGCAATGCGGGATGGCGCTGCGGCGCTGACAGGTTTGACGGCCCGCGTGCGCCAGACCGGGTGGTTCAAATCGGGAACTGCGCACTATGGAGTACAGTCGAACTGGTCTGGAATTCAGGAGATCAGCATGAATAGTCTTCGTAACCTTTTGGCTACCGGTTTGCTGGTTGGGGCTGGCGCAATGTCAGCTGGAGTCTCAGCCGCAACGGTATCCGTGACCTTTGTTCAGCCGGAGACGTTCACCGATGCCGGTCGCTCGCCTGGCAGGGCGACCCAGCGTGAGCTCGCGGCGTTGCAAACAGATTTGCAGCAGCATCTTCAACTCCTCGCTGACCGCAAGCTGGCCGCGAGTGATGCGCTGCAGGTTGAAGTGCTTGATATTGATCTGGCGGGTGACTTCCAGCCCAATCGATTGACACGTTTTTCTGATGTCCGGGTCGTTCGCGACATCACGAGCCCCCGAATCACGCTGCGCTACACCGTGAAGCTTGGCGATCAGGTTGTGACTGGTGCCGAAGAGCAACTCATCGACATGAACTTCCTCTGGTCGCACAACCGTTACTCAAGCGGCGATCGGCTGCGCTACGAGAAGCCGATGCTCGACAAGTGGTTCGAGGCGCGTTTCGCTAAACCCTAGTGTTGAGTAGGAACTGAACCTGTACGATTTCCGGGTGACGACTTAGACAACGACAAATTGAGATTGAATTAGATGGAAACAAAGCGGGTAATTTGAAGGTTTCGCGCCGTGCGTTCACGATTGAATACAAGGCCGAGGTGGTTCGCCACAAAAAGCCCGAGAACCTGAGTTTCGTCGAAACGGGCAAGCAGTGCGGCGTGCTGCCGACGCTTGAGTTGATCGCCGAGTTTTCCATATCCGTCGCTGCGCCGATAGAAACCGGCGACGTGCAGGGCGCATCAGCACGCGGCAAGCGGCGCACCATCCGGATCACTGGCGGCACCGTGCGTGGCCGCCTGAACGGGCGTGTGCTCGCGCGTGGCGCGGACTTTCAGCTCATCATGTCGGACACGATGGCTGTGCTCGATGCGCGCTACACGCTGGAGCAGGGCGCGTTGCGAAACACCCAAACGCTGTTGAATGGCCGCCTACCAATCGCGTCCGGCGGAACCGCAAGCGTTCCGCCCTACGCGGGCTTCCATTTCATCTGTCCTTCGTGTCGTTAGTTCTGCGAGCCGACCAGTAGCAGCGGTAGGGTGCGCATCAAAATGCGCACCAGGCGTGCAATCGCTCACAATGTCGATATGCCCAACTACATTCGTCATGAACTCGCACGACGCCCTGTCTTCGTGACCATTAAAACGCTGCCGCAGTGTGCGATTTTGATCAAGCAACGTCAACTGTTGCGTGATGCGATTGAAACCGTGCAGGCGCGCCGACCGTTTGCGATTGCGGCGCTGGTGCTGCTGCCCGATCACCTGCACGCGATCTTTGAATTGCCGTCTGAAGACGAGGATTTTTCAACGCGAATCAGCGTGATGAAGGTTTTGTTTTCGAAGCGAATGGTGACGGACGATGAATTGCGCTCGGCGAGTCGAAGTGTTCGACGCGAACGCGGCATTTGGCAGCGCCGGTTTTACGAACACATCATCCGCGACGAACGTGATTTGCAAACCCACATCGATTACATCCACATCAATCCGGTCAAGCACGGTTACGTCACACGTGTGCAGGATTGGCCGCACTCATCATTTCACCGATACGTTCGTGAAGGCAAATTGCCAATCAATTGGGCAGGTGGCGACGTGGACATTGACGCCGGCGAGTAGCGTCGTAGGGTGTGCGCCAAAGCGCGCACCAAGGCGGCAAATCAACAATGATTGCGCATTCCACGAAGGTGCGCATTTTGATGCGCGCCCTACGGCTCCAACGTGAACGTCTTATTCCATATGGGCAAGCGCTCGATTTATGCGTAAAGTCGGGTTTATGCGTAAATCGATCACAAGCCCATATGAGATGGGCATTTCACGATTAAGTTGTTGCCAATTTCGTAGGGTGTGCGCCAGAGCGCGCACCAAGGCGGAGAATCAACGAGGGTTGCGCATGCCACGGCGGTGCGCATTTTGATGCGCACCCTACCTCGCTGCAAATCAACAAGGGTCGCGAATGCCACGATGGTGCGCATTTTGATGCGCACCCTACCTTGCTGCGGAATGAAGTAGGTGCAAATCAAACAAAAGGCAGCTTTTCAATTATTGCCGGGTCGCAGACTTGTTTTTCGTTCGCGCACGGTCGACACAGCGTTTGATCGCTTTGGTGAATTACGTTGGTGACATGAAGAGGGGGCCTGAGAAGTTCTTTTGTGGCACGCTCGGTCATCTTCGCCGTAGGCTCTTGGGTCGCAACGAACGCCGAAATTCTGGCTAGCTCCCAACTCTTAAACTGCAGTTGAAATTGGGCTCCTTTAGAGACGTTGTCAACGAGCAGCACACAGTCTATAGAGTCAATCACGGCCTGACGCGTTGCATCAACTTGTTGTTTTGAGTTCGAATGGCCTGGGTTCATATGTTTTGTCTCGCCTCGTTTCATTAGCTTGGGCCACCTTGGCAGGGGAAAACTCCAGAGTGTGAGCGTGGGTTGTAGCCCGAGCGCACTAATTGGAGCCAGGTCACCTACTCCCAACTCAAAGCCCCACCCGTCTGATACTCAGTAACCCTCGTCTCAAAAAAGTTTTTCTCTTTCTTGAGGTCCATGACTTCTGACATCCAGGGGAACGGGTTTTCTGCTTTGTCGAACAGCGGGTCGATGCCGATTTGTTGGCAGCGGCGGTTGGCGATGAAGCGCAGGTATTCCTTGAACTGGGTGGCGTTGAGGCCGAGCACGCCGCGCGGCATGGTGTCTTCGGCGTAGGCGTATTCAAGCTCTACGCCGCGCTTGATCAGGGCTTTGATTTCGTCCTTGAACGCTTCGGTCCACAGGTGCGGATTTTCCATCTTGATGGTGTTGACGAGGTCGATGCCGAAGTTGCAATGCATCGATTCGTCGCGCAGGATGTATTGATACTGCTCGGCCGCGCCGGTCATTTTGTTTTGACGGCCCATCGAGAGAATCTGCACGAAGCCGACGTAGAAGAAGAGGCCTTCCATGATGCAGCTGAACACGATCAGGCTTTTGAGCAGGTCCTGATCGGCTTGCGGCGTGCCGGTTTTGAAGTTGGGGTCAGTCAGCGTGTTGATGAACGGGATGAGAAAGTCATCCTTGTCGCGGATGCATTTGACCTCGTGATACGCGTTGAAAATTTCGCTCTCGTCGAGGCCGAGCGATTGCACGATGTATTGATAGGCGTGGGTGTGGATCGCCTCTTCAAACGCCTGGCGCAGCAGGTACTGGCGGCACTCGGGCGCGGTGATGTGGCGATAGGTGCCGAGCACAATGTTGTTGGCGGCCAGGCTGTCGGCAGTGACGAAAAAACCGAGGTTACGTTTGATGATCAGACGCTCGTCATCGGTCAGGCCATCCGGGCGTTTCCACAGCTCAATGTCCCGCTGCATGTTGATCTCTTGCGGCATCCAGTGGTTGGCGCAACCGGCGAGATATTTGTCCCACGCCCAAGTGTATTTAAACGGGACGAGCTGGTTGACATCAGCACCGCCGTTGATGACCCGCTTGTCTTCTGCTCGCACGCGACTGGCGGCGGCTTTGGCAAGCTCAGCATCGGCGGCAGCGCTGCTCACGGGCAGGCCTTGCTCGTGCATTTGTGCGCGGTAACCTGCCACCTGCGCAGCGCTGGGCGCGGCGGCAGGGTGGGTTGGGTGCGACTGTGGCGTAGCGGCGGGGGCGACGGACGCGCCAGACGTAGCGGGGGTGACGATGTCGTCATCAAAATTCAGCATTAAAAAATTACCTCTATGCCTTTCGACCGAGCCACGATAGGCGGTCGCTTAGTTATGGGTGGCAGTGAAACTAGGTCAACTCGCCAACGAAAAATTATTGAACGGACTCAAGCTTTGAATACAAATACGACGGTGAAATATCGATGCCGCCGCGTTCCCAGGACAACGTGGCGAGACCTTCGTCGAATTTGATTTCTTCGAAGGTGACGCGATCTCGTAGCGGCTCCAAATCGGTGCCCCACAAGTCATCTGAAAAATCCACGATGCCTGCGCGACCATCGACAAACTGAAGCCACATTTGATAGTCGCCCATGTGTCGGGCGTCGCTCAGACGTGGATCGGGGCCGCGAAGTTCTCTAAGGTTTTGCAGGTCTTGCAATGAATCATCCTTTGCGGGCAGCGTTGCGGGTGGAAGCCGTTTTTCACAAAGCATTGATAGATAGACGTGAAGTCCGGACTGAGATCAATACCCTCTGAAAAACCGCCGGAAGCACTTTGCAGCTTTTCCGGCGGACAGTTCGCGCGGGTGGGAAACCCGTGGAGGCGAAACTGAACCTGAGTTGAATCAGGTTGCTGCTGGTGGCGGAACAGGAAACCCGTTGAGAATTGCGTTATTCCTGCAATCCTTTTGGGTCACGTAGCCTTGCGACGATGCACCAATAACGTTACCGTTTGATGCGATGCGGCGCCAGCGGTATTTGCCTGCCTTATCTTGGTAGAACTCCCACTTATGCTCTTTTGTTGCCACAGATCACCTCCCTTCCTTAAGGTACACACACTCGAC
>JAYSUK010000221.1:0-11828 GCA_043719085.1 Burkholderiales bacterium
CACTAGTTGAGTCCGCGCAACACGCCGATGGCGCTGCGTTTCGTAGTAGACTCGCTCCCTACGTTTTCAAACGACGCCCGGGTCATGCTGTGCCACACATGACGCAGACGTAAGATTGTTTAAGTCCAAACCATTGCTGAAAGGGGACATATAAGATGAATAAAGCTGAACTCATCGAGAGCATCGCTAAGAGCGCTGACGTATCGAAAGCAGCCGCGACGCGTGCACTCGACGGAACCATTAAGGCGATCTCGATTGCGTTGAAGAAGGGAGACGTGGTCACTCTCGTTGGCTTCGGTAGCTTCTACGTGGGCAAACGTACCGCGCGAACCGGTCGCAATCCACGCACCGGTGCAGCGATCAAGATCAAAGCCGCAAAGGTTCCGAAGTTCCGCGCTGGCAAAGCGTTGAAAGATGCGATAAACTAGTGGGCTTGGCTGGGAGGTCATTTCTACAAATGCAATCCCAACAGCAAGCAAACCTTTCGAACAAGGTATTCGAAATGTTGGGTGCTTAGCTCAGTTGGTAGAGCGTCGCCCTTACAAGGCGAATGTCGGGGGTTCGAGCCCCTCAGCACCCACCAGATCAAACGAGCCCGAAATGGTAAGTTAGATCAAAAGGAGTGGTAGTTCAGTTGGTTAGAATACCGGCCTGTCACGCCGGGGGTCGCGGGTTCGAGTCCCGTCCACTCCGCCATCAAGATGACAAGAAAAAGGCGAACGAAAGTTCGCCTTTTTTGTACCCGAGAAAGTCACGTCCATAGCGACATAGCCATCGGCCAAACTGTCCCGATATTTCGGGGCGCGCCGGTGTGATCAACGGTAGTTACATAGAGATTCCCATGTTCGATTTCGTCCATAAAAACAAGCGTTTGGTGCAGTTCATACTGGCGCTATTGGTGTTGCCGTTTGCGTTTGTTGGCGTCGACAGCTATGTGCGCAGCGCCACCGGCGAAAAAGACGTTGCGACGGTTGGTAGCGAAAGCATTAGTTCGCAAGACTTCGAGAACGCACTACGCTCGCAGCAGCAGCAAATGCAGCGCGCTCTGGGCAAAAATTTTGATCCTGCCATGTTCGAAAATCCGGAGGTGCGCCAGCAAGTGCTCGACGGCGTGGTCAATCAGCGGTTGCTGCAAGTCGCCGCGCAGGACATGAAATTGACAGCGCCTGACACGCAATTGCGCAAAGTGATTCTTGAGATTCCTGATTTTCAGGATGGCGGCAAATTCTCCGAAACCAAGTACGACGAAGTGCTCAAGCTGAACGGTTTGAATCGCATGAGCTATGAGCAACGCCTTCGCGGCGACATCGCGCAGCAACCGATGCAGGATGCGCTCGTTCGTGCCAGTTTTGTCAGTGCTGCGCAAACCGGGCTTTTTCAGCAATTGACTGAGCAAGGCCGTGAAATTCAAGTTGCGAATATCGATCCGTCTGCGTTTCTGGCGCAAGCTAAAGTCGACGATGCGCAGATCAAGGCGGAATATGAAAAAAGTCCGGATTCGTTCCGCGCACCAGAACAGGTAAAGCTCGAATATTTGCAGCTTAACCAAGCGGCGTTGGCGGGTGGTGTTGTAGTGTCGCCGGAAGAGATCAAAGGCGAGTACGATAAGCGCATCAAGGAGTTTTCCGCCCCAGAGGAGCGCCGCGCCAGTCATATTCTGTTGAGCGTCGATAAGGACGACAAAGGCCAGCCAAAAGCGGCATCGAAGGATGCGGCGAAATCGGAAGCCGACGTTCTCATGAAGCAGCTCGCAGGCGCCACCGCTGAAAAATTCGCAGAAATCGCAAAACAAAAATCGAAGGATCCGGGTTCCGCAACACAGGGCGGCGATCTTGGGTTTTTTGGCCGCGGCCAAATGGTTAAGCCATTTGAAGAGGCCGTGTACGCGATGAAAGCAGGTGAAATGCGCGGTCCGATCGAATCTGACTTTGGCTTTCACATAATTCGCTTGACTGAGGTTAAAGCTGAACGCACTCGCGCACTCGCCGAAGTTCGTGCACAGCTCGACAGTGAAATCAAGCAACAAAAATCAGGCCAACTATTTAGCAAGAACGCGGAGACCTTTCAAAACCGCGTCTATGAACAAGGCGATAGCTACACGCGTGTTGCCGACGAACTTAAGTTGACAGCTAAAAAAACTGACTGGCTCACTCGAGCTCAAGTGCAGGCGCTAGCCGCGGGCAACGCCAAGTTTGCTCAAACCGTCTTTTCTTCTGCGAGCATTGCAGCCAAGAAAAACTCTGAGGCGATTGATCTTGGTAGCAACAACATGATTTCTGCTCGGGTGCTTGAACACAAGCCTTCTCTGGTACGACCACTCGACGACGTCAAGGCACAGATATCGGCCCAGTTGCAACGCCGCGTTGCAGCTGAGCTCGCGCTCAAGTCGGGCGGCGAAAAGCTAGCCGCAGCCAAATCGGGCAACGAGGCGGGCTTGACGTTTTCGCCGTTGCAAAAATTGTTGCGCCAGGCCGCACTCCCCAATGTCAATCAAGCATTGAGCAAATCAGTTTTTGCAGCGGATGTCACTAAATCACCAGCAATCATCGGCGGTGCCAATGACGCAGGGGGCTACACGGTTGTGAAAGTGCTCAAGGTCGTCGAGCCCGAAGCCACTACGCCAGACAAGTTGAAATCATTGAGTCAACGCCTGTCGGGCCAGGGCGGTGGTGACTTGACCAACGCCTACCTTGGCGCACTCAAAGATCGCGTCAAAGTAGTCGTTAAAAAAGGCGCGATTCCGGAGAAGTTGGACAAGAATGAAAAGTCCGACAAAGCCGTTGAACCAAAGCCGGGTTAATGAGCCGCTCGTTGGGCTCGACTTCGTCGGCCTCAACGTGAGTAAAATAGGTCTTTTGGGAATTTCACATGCGCATTCGCGCCAAAGCCCTTACCTTTGACGATGTCCTGCTCGTCCCCGGATATTCCGAAGTCCTCCCCCGAGACGTAGACCTGAGCACCCGCCTCACGCGGCTGGTGCGACTGCAACTCCCCATATTGTCGGCACCAATGGATACGGTGACGGAGTCGCGTCTGGCCATCGCCATGGCGCAGGCGGGCGGCGTCGGAGTTATCCATAAAAATCTCACGGCGAAAGAGCAGGCGCGTGAGGTCTCGCGCGTGAAGCGCTATGAGTCTGGCGTGGTGAAAGACCCGATCACGGTGTCGCTTGACGCCACCGTGCGCGAGGTGATGGAGATCACCACCGACCACAAAATTTCCGGCCTGCCCGTCGTGCAAGGCAAGCGCCTGATGGGCATCGTGACCAACCGCGATTTGCGCTTTGAAGCGAATCTCGATCAATCGGTCACCGCGATCATGACCCCCGCTGACCGCCTCGTGACCGTCCGAGAGGGCGCGAGCATTGACGAGGCGAAAGCGCTGATGCACAAGCACCGCCTCGAGCGCGTGCTGGTGGTCAACGACGCGTTTGAGCTGCGTGGCCTGATTACGGTTAAAGACATTCTCAAATCCAAAGAGCATCCGAGTTCCTGCAAAGACGAGCAGGGTCGTTTGCGCGTGGGTGCTGCTGTTGGTGTCGGTGAAGGCACCGAAGAGCGCGTTGAACTCCTACTGCACGCGGGTGCCGACTTCATCGTCGTCGACACCGCACACGGCCACTCTCGTGGTGTGCTGGATCGTGTGACCTGGGTCAAGCGCACCTATCCCAACGCGCAAGTCATTGGCGGCAATATCGCCAGCGCAGAGGCGGCGAAAGCCTTGGTAGATGCAGGTGCTGACGCGGTCAAAGTGGGCATCGGTCCCGGTTCGATCTGCACCACGCGCATGGTCGCAGGTGTCGGCGTACCGCAAATCACTGCGGTGGACTTTGTCGCGAACGCCATTCATTCCTCCGGCGTCGGCATCATTGCTGACGGCGGTATTCGTTATTCAGGCGACATTATCAAAGCACTGGCCGCAGGCGCGGATTGCGTGATGCTTGGCGGGCTGTTTGCCGGCACGGAAGAGGCTCCTGGCGAGGTTGTATTGTTTCAGGGCAGGTCCTACAAGTCCTATCGCGGCATGGGCTCTCTGGCAGCCATGCAGGCCGGTTCCCGTGATCGCTACTTTCAGGATGCCGAGAATAACGCCGAAAAACTCGTGCCCGAAGGCATTGAGGGCCGTGTTGCCTACAAAGGCCCTGTTGGCTCCGTGGTGCATCAGCTCGAAGGCGGCATTCGCTCTGGCATGGGCTACTGCGGTTGCGCGACCATTGCGGAACTTCACGCGCGCGCGGAGTTCGTACAGATCACTGGTGCCGGTATTCGGGAATCGCACGTGCATGATGTGCAGATCACCAAAGAAGCGCCCAACTATCACGCTGATTAAACATTCAAGATGAAAAAAATACTCCTCCTCGTCGCGGCATCGCTCGCGCTATTCACCTCTCTCGTTCACGCTGATGAATTGACCGCCGCCAAACGCACGCAGATCAAGACTTTACTGGACATCACCGGCATCAAAGCCATCCCCGAGCAAATCGCCAACAACACGGTGCAAAGCTGGGTGCCTGGCATCAAGCAGCTGGATCCCAAGTTTCCGGATAAGGGCTTCACCATTATTCGCGACACGTTCCTCGCGGGTCTCAACGCAAAAGTTGACGGCGGCGGAGGCTTGATTGAGCAAGTAACGCTCGTCTATCACAACCAGTTCACTGGCCCCGAGATCGTCGAGTTGCTAAAGTTCTATACAAGCGCACTGGGCAAAAAGCTGCTGAGCAGTCAAGCCAAGGTCAACGGTGAAACCTTTCAGACCGCGATGAAATGGGCTGATTCCATGTCCGCCGATCTTGACCAACGCATTGACGCTGCGCTGAAAAAAGAAGGCCTTAAATTGCCTGAGGCTCCCAAAGATGCGCCAAAGGCCGCCCCTGCCGCTGCCGGCGCTTCCGCCACGCAACCTCCCGCCAAAAAATAAGTTCGACGATATCAAGGGGCCTTACGGCCCTTTCAAGTTTCCGCCTTGCGGTTTCGAAACATTCGACGTTTCACATCACGGTACTTTAGGATCAACGCACATGGCACGCGGCATTCTCATCCTCGATTTCGGCTCTCAGGTGACCCAGCTTATCGCACGCCGCGTGCGCGAAATGGGCGTGTATTGCGAGCTGCATCCGAACGACGTCAGCGACGAATTCATCCGTGAATTTAATCCCGAAGGCATCATCCTTTCCGGCAGCCACGCCAGCACGTACGAGGCACACGATTTGCGCGCGCCAGCAGCGGTATTCACGCTAGGGGTGCCGGTGCTTGGCATCTGCTACGGCATGTTCACCATGACTGTGCAACTGGGCGGCAAAGTTGAGGCGAGCGAGCATCGCGAGTTCGGCCACGCAGAGGTTCGCGCGCGTGGACACACCAAATTGTTCGAAGGCATTCAAGATTCGCAAAACGCCGAAGGCCACGGCTTGCTTCATGTGTGGATGAGCCACGGTGACAAGGTCACCGACATGCCGCCCGGTTTTAAACTCATGGCCTCCACGCCGAGCTGCCCTGTCGCCGGTATGGCCGATGAAGCGCGCAAGTTCTACGCCGTGCAGTTTCATCCTGAGGTCACGCACACCCAACAAGGCAAGGCCATTATCTCTCGCTTTGTGCTCGATATTTGCGCCGCTGCACCGACGTGGACGATGCCGAACTATGTCGATACCGTCGTCGCACGGATTCGCGAACAGGTGGGCACCGATGAGGTCATTCTCGGCCTGTCTGGCGGCGTCGATTCCAGCGTTGCCGCCGCGCTGATTCACCGCGCGATTGGTGCGCAGCTCACCTGCGTTTTCGTCGATCACGGCCTGTTGCGATTGAACGAAGCCGAGATGGTGATGGACATGTTCGCAAGAAATCTGGGCGTGAAAGTCATTCACGTTGATGCTAGCGAGCAGTTTCTCGGTCATCTCAAAGGCGTCACTGACCCCGAGCAAAAACGCAAAATTATTGGCCGCGAATTCGTTGAAGTATTCCAGGCCGAGGCGAAAAAATTGCCCGCCGCCAAATGGCTCGCGCAAGGCACGATTTATCCCGACGTGATCGAGAGTGCAGGCAGCAAAACCGGGAAAGCGAAATCGATCAAATCGCATCACAACGTAGGCGGTTTGCCTGAAACCTTGAACCTGAAACTGCTCGAACCACTTCGCGAATTATTCAAGGACGAAGTGCGCGAACTCGGCGTCGCGCTTGGGCTGCCGCGCGAAATGGTCTATCGCCATCCGTTTCCGGGCCCCGGTTTGGGCGTGCGCATTCTGGGCGAAGTGACGCGAACCGCAGCTGACTTGTTGCGCCGCGCGGATGCGATTTTCATCGAAGAATTGCGGGCTACGAAGGACGCCCAAGGTGCAAGCTGGTACGACTTAACAGCACAATCTTTCGCTGTCTTTTTGCCGGTGAAAAGCGTCGGCGTGATGGGCGATGGCCGCACCTACGAAAATGTCGTCGCATTACGCGCCGTGCAAACTACCGATTTCATGACGGCGCACTGGGCCGAACTTCCGCACTCGTTGCTCGGCAAAGTCTCCAACCGCATCATCAATGAAGTACGCGGATTCAACCGCGTTGTTTACGATATTTCGGGTAAGCCGCCCGCCACAATTGAGTGGGAATGAGGCCGGTTCCATAATACGGAACTAATTTTCAGGTTCGGTGCTTTTTTGCGATTTATTCAAATCCTGTTTGACCACTGCCAACATATATCTGCGCAGCGTTTCACTCGTGCGGCATCTCGCGGCACTAGCGGACCAAAATTGAAGCCCGGATGCGTAAATTTACTGATGGCATTGATCGGCTAGCGGCGTATGATGGAGTCAAAAGTGCGATGCTGAAAGTGACACTCGGAGTAACTTAGACGGGGGCGGCTTCATGATCGAAGGCGGACACCCAGGCGCAGTTCTCGGCCTGCCGTCGAGCGTGCTCTCTGAAACTTCGCGGGCCAACCCCGGCATCGTTATTCTTCAGACTTTGGAGGGCAATGTGTTTGATGCTCGGCACGCCGATAAAACCGACTACGGCACTTTGGCTGATTGCGGCCCCTCACTGTGTTCGTTACCGCACGGCGCTCGATACGTTGCGCAACGTGCGCGAGAACGTTTTCAGCGTTTCCGTTTTTGGGTGCCGTATGCATTGCACCCCGTTGCTTTCACGAACGAGACGCGGAATAAGCAAAGGAGCGTTGAGCTCACTGGCAAATGCGCGATGACGACTGGCAAGCAGATAGCGTGCACCGCATCATCAACGGCCAATCGTCCGGTCGTCCTGCGCTGCGAAAATCTGCCGACTATCGGTATGTGTGGGTTCGATTGAAATCGTTGATGAGTTAAACAAATCCTGGGAGGGAACAATGCCGCAAGGCACAGATTTGAATGTTGACCACGCATTTGCTCGCTATTGGCGCGCCATTGTGGTCACTTCAAGTCCCGTTTTCTGGAAATATTCATGATGCATGTTGCCACTTGTTGTCCGCAGCAGGGGTTTGGGCATTTTTTGACTCGCACCTTCCGTCTCATCGGCCGCGGTTTTGCGTTAGTCGCATGCATGCTCATTTCCGTCGGCGCGGTAACGGCGCAGCCGGTCTTAATCAACACGACATTACCTGACGCAATTTATGGCGTACCGTACGTTGCCAACGTAATTGTGGGGGGCAATCCGGCTCCGGGCGTCGTCACCGTTGCAGGGCTTCCCGTCGGACTCACCGCAACGCATAACCTCAGCGGTAGCCTGTCAATCACTGGAACTTCTACCGGGCTCGGCACCTTTAGCGTGACGATCACGGCGACCAACACCACGGGCACCAGCGCATCCACCATTTTGCTGACCGTCCTGCGTTATTCCAGTGTGGTGAAGTGGGTATCCGCTGGCACCTACCATACCTGTGCGGTGGTGAATGGTGGCGTTAAGTGCTGGGGCTTCAACAATTTCGGTCAGCTTGGCGACCCCACTGTCACCGATCCCGACAGCCATATTCCGGTCGATGCGATAGCGATCAACAGCGGCGCCGAGGCAGTCGCTGCGGGCACCCTTCACAGCTGCGCAGCGGTGGGCGGCGGGGCCAAATGCTGGGGCAGTAACAATGCCGGGCAACTCGGCGTTGATGCCGTCGCGACGCCGAACAGTCACACTCCGCTCGAAGTTATCGGGCCCAGCAATAACGTCACAGCCGTCGCGGCTGGCAATGAGCATTCGTGTGCTGTTGTCGACGCCGGTGTGAAGTGCTGGGGTGCGAACGGTAGCGGTCAGTTGGGCAATAACGCCAATATTGGCAGCTACGTTCCTGTGCAAGCAATCCCACCGTCGAGCAATGCCACGGCGGTGGTTGCGGGCGTGCTGCACACCTGTGCGTTGGTGGCGGGCGGGGCGCAATGTTGGGGCTCCAACGCGTTTGGTCAATTAGGCAACGGCAATACCATTGAAAGCCACGTTCCGGTATCCGCGATCCCTCCCGCAAACGGCGTCACCGCCATTGCATCGGGTTACTTTCACGCTTGCGCGGTCGTTAACGGCGGCGTGAAATGCTGGGGCAGTAACAGCAATGGCCAATTGGGTAACAACAGCACCACACAAAGCACGCTGCCGATTGATGTCATTGCGGCTAACAGCAATGTCACCTCGGTGGCTGCGGGTGACAATCATTCATGTGCGGTGGTTAACGGCGGTGTGAAATGCTGGGGCAACAACGACGATAGCCAACTTGGCAATAGCAGCACCGTTCAAAGCGTAACGCCGGTGCAGGCAATTGTCGCCGGAAGCGGCGTGACCAGCATCGTCGCGGGCGCGCGTCGGACTTGTGCGGTGGTCAACGGTGGCGTCCAATGCTGGGGATACGACGGCGATGGTCAATTAGGCAATAACCGCACGACAAAAAGCCTCGTTCCTGCGCCGGTGGTGCCCACCGGAAATGGCGTGAGCAAAGTTGCCGCTGGCATTGACCACAGTTGCGCCATTGTGGAGGGTGGCGTGAAATGCTGGGGTGCTAACACGTATGGCCAGCTGGGCGACAACAGTACGGCACAGGCGCTATTTCCGGTTCAGGCGATTGTTGCGGGGAGCAATGTGACGGCGATAGCCGCCGGAGATTTCCACACGTGCGCCGTGGTCGCTGACGGCGTGAAATGTTGGGGAAAAAATACCAATCATCAGTTGGGCAATGGCAGCACTTTGCTGAGTTTGGTGCCCATACAGACGGTGGCACCGGGCAGTGGTGTGACGGCGATTGCCGCTGGCACAGCGCATAGCTGCGCCATTGTGAGCGGTGTTTTGAAATGCTGGGGCGCGAACGCGAACGGTCAATTAGGCAACAACACAACGACTGAAGGCGCAAGTCCCGATTCGACCGCGCTGCCTAACGGTAGCGTCGTATCCGGTGTGACCGCAGGTGGCGCTCACACCTGCGCGATTGCGAACGGTGGCGTGCAGTGCTGGGGTGCCAACGACATGGGGCAACTCGGTAACTCCAGCACGACGCAGAGCTCGGTGCCGGTCATTGCTATTGCAGCAGGCAGCGGTGTTGGCGCCGTGGCAGCGGGCGCAAAGCATACCTGCGCCGCGATGGCAGGTGGCGTAATGTGCTGGGGTTCCAACAGCAGTGGGCAAATTGGAGACAGTCGGAGTGCCGCGATCATCCAAAGTCTTTCCGCGATTTCGGCGATCGCATCCGGCAGCGGGGCCACTTCGCTGGTGGCGGGTGCCTTGCACTCGTGCGCGGTTGTTAACGGCGGCGTGAAATGTTGGGGTAATAATAACAGCGGACAAATAGGCAATAACCAAGTTGTAGTTAGTTACGTGCCGGTCGTCGCCATCCCCTCCGGAGGAAATGCGATAGATATCGCGGCAGGTGCGGCACATACGTGTGCCGTCATTAATGGGGGCTTAGAGTGCTGGGGGGACAACAGTCGTGGGCAGCTGGCTGACCCAGTCACCGTGCCGGGTCGTTACGTGCATACGGCCATTCCTTACGTCGCTTTTTCGCTCAATGTGTCGAAGCTCGGCAATGGCGCTGGAACGGTCACCTCCGCAGCTTCAGACATTAATTGTGGGGCGCTTTGCAGTCTATCTGCGCAATACGGCAACGTGTCTACGCTAAGCGCAACGCCTTCGTTCGGGTCTAACTTCGCTGGTTGGTCTGGCACAGGTTGCTTAGGCACGGGCACCTGTGTCGTGACCCTCACATCAACCCGTAATCTGGTGGCGACTTTTCCGTTGAACCAGTACGCCATTGCAATCAGCGTCACGACGGCCGGTGGCTCAGTCAGTTGCTCGCCTAACCCTGTCAATCACGGCAGCAACACTACCTGCACGGCAGCGCCGTCGGCGAGCTATTCATTGACCGGCTTCGGTGGGGCCTGCGCGGGCGCTGCGTGTATTTTGAATAATGTGACCGGCGCACTCAGCGTCAGCGCCTCGTTTGCGTTCGCGCAATCGATAACGGGCTTTGCTCCCGCGTCATCTGTCGTGCTCGGCGCAGGGCCGATGACGCTTGCTGCAGCGGGAGGGGCCTCAGGCAGTCCTGTCCTTTTTGCGACGGCGAGCCTGTCTAGCATTTGCACGGCATCTGGGAACCAACTGAGTTTCATCGGCGCGGGAACCTGTGTCGTCACCGCCAATCAGGCAGGAGGCAATGGCTTCAATCCTGCTATTGAGGTGATGGCAACCATTCTTGTAAAAGCGGCATCAACGCTCACCGTCAACGGGCCAGTCAGCAGCGTCTACGGCAGCAGCGCGTCCTTCATCGCCACCGTGGCCAACGGAGTCAACGCGACCGGCTCCGTTGCATTTCTTGCAGACGGAAATGCCATTGCCGGGTGCAGTGCGCAGTCCATGGTGAGTGACGTAGCCACGTGCGCTACGTCAAATTTGACGATTGGTGTGCACACGATCAGCGCAACTTACTCGGGGGATAATCTAAATCAGGGCGTAACCGCCTCTGCGATTTCGCACACGGTCAACCGAGCCTCGCAAACGTTGATTTTTGGTGCCCAGCTCTCAGCGTCGCAACGGTTTGTCGCCAATGCGATGTTCTCGCTCAATCCGCTGGCGATACCCGGCGCGTCGTCCAGCGCCGTTATCTACTCGGTTGCTCCCGCGAATGTGTGCAGCATTGCGGGCACCACGGTCAACATAATCGGGTTGGGTAATTGTGCGATCACCGCCAACCAGGCAGGCGATACGAACTACCGCGTCGCGCTCCCGGTGACGCAAACCGTGACCGTGGCCGGCACACTCGATATCGACCTAAGCCCCATAAGTACCCGATATAAGTCACTCACGGTTGGCATGTTGATATCGCGCTATCTGGCCGGGGCCACTGGCACGGCGCTTACGACGGGCGCGCTCGGATCGTCCGCCAGCCGCACATCCCCCCAGCTGATTTGGGACTATCTGGAAAGCATCCGTCCCCTGCTCGATATTGACGGCAATGGCGTGGTCGACAAAACGACTGACGGCGTGCTGATATTGCGCTACCTTCTGGGTTTGCGTGGCTCAGCACTTACGGCCAGCGTGATTTCTACCAGTGCTCCGCTACCCTCACGTAGCCTTCCTGCGGATATCGAAGCCTACATGCGATCCCTGATGCCGTGATTTCAAGACATCCTTATTAATCACTCAACGAAATGTTGATGGCATCTGTAAATTCTTAGCCATCATTGCGCGCCGACTCGAGCGACAGGATGCTTCAAGATTTGTCCGCGCCAGCAACTTGATGAGTGACTCAATGTGCGGCAGCGCAGCTCGCTACGTCCGTTGAAAAAACGGCAACTGACCAGCCTGATAGAAAAGGATTTCCGGCGCGTATTCGGTGCTCATCACCGGTAATTCTGCTCGCGAGAAATAGCGAAATTCAGA
>JAYSUK010000222.1:0-11807 GCA_043719085.1 Burkholderiales bacterium
TCCTTCGCGGTAAACACCGCGATGACGCCGGGTGCCTTGATGACGTCGCCCAGATCGAAGGATTTCAGCGTTGCGTGAGCGGCAGGCGCATAGCCAATCGCAGCAGACAACGTGCCGCGCGGCGCAACGATGTCATCGGTGTAAACAGCCTCGCCGGTGACGTGCAAGTGCGCGGATTCGTGGATTTGCGTGTTCACCCGAGTCTACTCATCGGGGCAAGTCAGTCACTTCGTCGTTCCTGCGAAGGCAGGAACCCAGCGACTTTGCGCATTGCGCCGCACTTCGACCCGGCGCGGACGACGCTGGGTCCCTACCTTCGCAGGGGCGACGAGGGAGAAAACTCAACGGGAAACCCCTGTTCATCAAAACACTCTCGTTTCGACTACTTCACCACTATTTTCTAGCCAGAACCGTTGCAAAAAATTCTGCGCAACCTGCATGCGATATGCAGCGCTCGCGCGCATGTCGGTCATGGGTTGGTAGTCCTGCGCCATCACTTCCATCGCGGTATGCACCGATGCTTCGCTCCAGCTCTTGTTGAGCAATTCGTTTTCGGTATTGACCGCGCGTTTCGGCGTCCCGGCCATGCCTCCATAGGCAATACGGCAGTGCGTCACAACACCACGATCCAGTCCCACTACAAACGCAGCGAACACGGCCGAAATGTCCTGCTCGTTGCGCTTTGCATTTTTGTAACTTGCGATCTGCAATACGCCTTGGTCGGTGCGATTGGGGACGATGATCGCTTCAACCCATTCACCCACGTCGCGCGACTGCTTTTTGTAACCGAGATAGAGCGATTCCAGTGGAATCGTGCGTTGCGTTTCGCCTCGACATAGCACCACCTGCGCACCAATCGCGATGAGCGCGGGCATCGAGTCGCCAATCGGCGAGCCGTTCGCCACGTTGCCGCCCAGCGTGCCGCTTGAGCGAATTGGCCAGGATGCAAAGCGCGTCCACACATGGGCCAGCTCGGGATAGAGGCGGTTCATGGCGCGGAACGCGGGCTCCAGTGGCACGGCAGCGCCTATGCGCAGCCCTTCAGTCGTCTCAGCAACCTGCTTGAGCGCCGCGACCTCTCCCGTATAAATAATCGTCGCGTTCGTTTGTAATGCTTTGTTCACCCACAGACCGATGTCGGTGCCGCCCCCAAGAATCCATGCATCGGGATTGGCGAGCACTGCCGCAGAAAAATCGTCGACTGTTTTCGGCGCGATGAAGGTGCCGTGCGCAGACGTAATTTGCAGCGCATCCTGATGAACGAGTCCACGTAATGTTGCCGCCAGTTCCGCCTCACCCGGCATCGGTGCAGCGTCCGTTGTTGCAGGCGTAAACATCCACTGTTCCATGAGTGTTGCGCAACCGGACTGTGCTTCGTGCGCGGCCTGATACATCACCTGCGCCGCGTCCAGAATCGGTCGATAGCCCGTGCAACGACACAAATTTCCTGCAATCGCATCACACGTTTGCGCACGATTCGGCAACGCTTCGTTCTTGAACAGCGCGAACAGCGACATCACAAACCCTGGCGTGCAGAAGCCACATTGCGAGCCGTGGCAATCGACCATGGCCTGTTGCACCGGATGCAGCGCGCCGCTGGCGGCCTTGAGTGACTCAACAGTGAATACCGCTTTGCCGTCAAGCGTTGGCAGCAAGCGAATGCACGCGTTGATGGGGAACAGCGCAACGCGATCACGGCCCGCACCATCTTGCGTCAGCTCACCGATGACGACGGTACACGCACCACAATCGCCCTCCGCACAACCCTCTTTGGTGCCGGTGAGATTACGTTGTTCGCGCACAAAGTCGAGCAGACTCAAATGCGGATCAACGTCCTTGAGTGCTAGCAGTTTGCCATTAAGCAAAAATCGCAACGTGTTCGCCATGAGCTACCGATCAAACCAAACTACCTCGCACTATAGACGGGCAGCACTCGTGCGCTGATAAGCTTGCCGTTATTCCTGATATCACGGTCGCCGCTAGTGGCCAGAGTAAAGCCAAAGCAAGACCAAACAAAAAACCGGGAGACGGGGCAATGGCCGAACCGCTGGATACCCACTTACTGCGCGTGCTGTATCTGGTGCTGCAAGAGCGCAGCGTTTCGCGCGCGGCAGATCGACTCGGCATCACGCAACCGGCGGTGAGCAGCGCGCTGAAACGTCTGCGCGAAATCACCGGTGACGAGTTGCTGGTGCGTACACGAAGCGGCATGACCGCGACCGAGCGCGCCGAGAGCCTGATCGCACCGACCCGGGCGGCGCTCGATGCGATCGACAGCATTCTGGTGATGGCGGAGCCATTCGATCCCGTCAAGTCGAAGCGCGTGTTCGGCGTCGGTGCGCCCGATTATTTCGATGCGTTTTTTCTGTCGAATCTGGTTGACCGTTTTCGCAGCAAAGTGCCGAACGGGCGGCTCAACATACGTGCGCTTTCGCTCGACATTGATTTTGAGCGGTTGCTGGAAGAAGGCGAGCTGGACGTGGTGGTCGGCAACTGGCCGAACCCGCCGGACTATCTTCGCACCACGACGTTATTTGACGATGAGGTGGTGTGCATGCTGAGTGATCGCCATCCACTCGCCAAAAAACAGGAAATCAGCGCCGACGATTTCGTAAAGGCGCAACATTTGGCACCCGTGCGCTACGCAGGCGGCGTGCGTGGCGCCATCGACGAGCACCTGCACAAGCTCGGCATCAAGCGCGACATACGCGTGTCGCTACCGTATTTTCACGTCGCACCTTATGTGCTCACAACGACGGACTTGATCTTCACAACCGGACGCAGGTTCGCAGCGCATTACGCGAAATTTCTGCCGATAAAGGTGATGCCCGCACCGCTCGGCTTTCCGCCGCTGCGCTTTTATCAACTGTGGCACGAGCGAACGCACACTGCCGCGCCCGCGCGCTGGTTGCGCGAGCAGGTTGCGGCAGTGGCTTCGAGTTAATTCAGAAAGCAGCGGCGCTGGATAAGATGGCGCAGAAGTAGTCCGACGACCTACGGTCGATTTGCCGGGCTGAGTGCCCTCTATTTGTCGTTCTTGCGAAGAGTGAAACCTAGTGATTTATCGCCATTGCTAGAGCGTTGCACCACGAAAGACGCCAGTCCCCGCCTCCGCAGGGGCGAAGAAAAATACCGTCGTATGAAAATCGAACTCGATTTCCTGGCAGTCCTTTGCGCGATGGCGTTGAGGCTGTCGATTTCGGGTCGCTAATCTGACGGCGTTAGGGCGTAGACTCTTGTCCATGGCATATGCGACACGTCCCCACATCGTCATCGTCGGCTGCGGTTTCGGCGGCCTTGAAGCCGCGCGCGCGATGCGTAAGGCTGACGTCGACATCACGTTGATCGACCGCACCAACCATCACCTGTTTCAGCCCCTTTTGTATCAGGTCGCGACCGCCGGATTGTCCGCACCGTCCATCGCTGCGCCGACGCGATTTTTGTTTCGTGAGCAGCGCAATGTGACGGTGTTGATGGGCGAGGTGGTCGACATCCATGCCGCCACCCGCGTCGTGCATTTTGAAAACGGCGACCGCCTCGGCTATGACCACTTGATCGTCGCCAGTGGCGCGACGCACGGCTATTTCGGCAACGATCACTGGGCGCAGTTTGCGCCGGGACTCAAAACGCTGGAAGACGCATTCGAGATTCGGCGTCGCGTATTGCTCGCGTTCGAACATGCCGAGCGCGAAACCGACACCGCCGAGCGCGAGCCATGGCTCACTTTCGCGGTGATCGGTGCAGGACCAACCGGTGTGGAAATGGCCGGCACGATGGCCGAAATCGCGCGACACACGCTGCCCGATGAATTTCGCCGCATCGATTCACGCAAGGCGCGCATACTACTGGTCGAGGGCGGTGATCGGGTGTTGCTCGCGTTTCCGCCGTCGCTGTCGAAGCGCGCAAAAGAGCAATTGACCACACTCGGGGTGGAGGTGCTGACCTCGCGCAAAGTCACGCGCATCGACGCCGACGGCATTGGCGTAATGGTTAACGGCGTCGAGCAGACTATTGTTTGCAAAACGGTGGTGTGGGCGGCGGGCGTGTCCGCATCGCCACTCGGCAAACTGCTGGCGAAAACATGCGCGCTGAGCGACGATCATGTTGACCGCAGCGGACGTATCCGTGTCGAGCCCGATCTGTCGCTTGCAAATCATCCTGAAATTTCGGTGATCGGCGACCTCGCGCTCGCCAGGAGCTTCGAAAAAAACGGTGAAACCAAACCCGTCCCCGGCGTCAGCCCCGGCGCAAAACAAATGGGCCGCATGGCAGCGAACAACATCCTCGCCCGAATCGCAGGCAAGCCCACACAGACATTTCGCTACAAGGATTACGGCGCGCTAGCCACCATTGGCCGCAAATCTGCGGTGGTCGAAGCGGAGGTGCCACTGCTCGGCAAAGTCCGTTTCAGCGGCCTGTCCGCGTGGCTGTTCTGGCTGTTCGTCCACGTCTACTTCCTGATCGGCTTCCGCAACCGCCTGATCGTACTCATGGACTGGGCCTGGGCCTACGGCACGTTTAATCGCACGGCGCGGGTGGTAGCTGGGACGGAGAAGTTTGAGGCGCAAACGGAGCGAAAGTTGTAGGTGTTGCTCCTACAAAACTACGATTTCAATTCGCCCACGTCCCGAAGCACCGCCTGAATCACGGCAGCGCTGATCCGAAAATCAGTCGCGTGCAAACGCTCAAATCGGCCCTTCGCGGAATCAATTAATCCCCGCTTTTTTGCCAGACCAATCACCGCTGCCGTGCCCGCCACACGGATGCCGCACTCCGCGGCAACAGCACGTCCAGCACGCTCATCCATCAATATCAAAGCGTTGCCGTCACCGAGCGATAGCGCGATGTGAAGGCAATCCGTTTCGCCTTCGTCGAGATCTGGTAACGCCGCTGCAGGCGGCGAAATCGTCTTCTTCCAGACACGAATAGACTTGCGTTCAACTGCGACGGCAATCTCTACCTCGCCCCGAGCACCAACACTAGGCAAGACTTCTCGTTGCACCGACGGCGGAATCCACACTTCGCCAAATAACTGCGGCAACCACGTGAGGCCATCCACGATAGCGAGTCCAATTAACGGACTCGCGTCGCTTAGGACGCAGCGAGCCATTGATCAAGCGTTTCCATGTCTCGCGCAACTTCACTCGCGTCATGCGTCACCACCGGAATACCCAGCCGCGAAACGTGCGCGATGAACGAAGCCAACGGCATCTGCGCCATGCGCGCGCTGCGCACCAGCGACAAACCACCGTCGCGAAAGAGCGCGCTGGCGAGCGCCGCACGCATCCCCGGCTCCGACAGCAATTTGCCCGATTGCAAACCGATCATCACGGCGTCTGGCTGGTCGCGATTCATTACAACAACCACGTCGTCGCGCGCACTGCGCAACGCTTCGCTGGGGTTGTTTTTTAAACCTGACACGTTGACGGTTTGCATTTATTCCCTCTTAAAATAGGATGATTACATAGGAAGATTATATAGGCTGAGAAGTTTCAATACAAAGATGCTTGGGTGTGTCGTCATTTGTGGAGGCGATAATTAATAAATGAACACCCTCCACACCTCCACCATCACCTCCCTCCCCCTGCTAGCCCGCGGCAAGGTGCGGGACAACTATGCGGTGGGAGCAGACCGCTTGCTGATGGTGGCGTCGGATCGGATCAGTGCGTTTGACGTGATCATGGGTGAGCCGATCACGGGCAAGGGGGAATTGCTGACGAAGATGGCGTTGTTCTGGTTTGACAAGTTCACGGGCATCGTGCCGAATCATTTGACCGGGGACGCGCCTGAGAGCGTGGTGACGGAGGCCGAGAAGGCGCAGGTGGTGGGGCGTTCGATGCTGGTGAAACGGTTAAAGCCGCTGTCGGTGGAGGCGGTGGTGCGTGGTTATCTGGCGGGGTCGGGTTGGGCGGAATATCAGGTGTCGCAATCGGTGTGCGGCGTGTCGCTGCCTGCGGGGTTGAAGAACGCTAGCAAGTTGCCAACGCCGATTTTTACGCCTGCGACCAAGGCTGAAATGGGTGAGCATGACGAGAATATTTCGTTCGAACGTATGGTTGAAATCATTGGTGAACCGCTAGCGAAACAGGTGCGCGATGCGGCCATTCTTCTCTACACACGAGCTGCCGATTTTGCGTTGACCAAAGGCATCATCATCGCTGACACCAAGTTTGAATTTGGACTGGATGACAACGGCACGCTGACGTTGATGGACGAAGTGTTGACACCCGATTCGTCGCGCTACTGGCCGATTGAAGGCTACGAGGCAGCGTTCGCCGCAGGCAAAAATCCGCCGAGTTTTGACAAACAGTATTTACGCGATTGGCTTGAGGGCGCGCAGGTGAACGGCGCGCCGTGGAACAAGACAGCACCCGCGCCCGCTCTGCCACCTGACGTGATAGACGGCACAGCGGCGAAGTATCGTGAGGCTTTGACGCGGCTGACCGCGTGATTGCGCGGCGCTACTTTCCCTCGCGCAACCACCGCGCCGCGTCCACCGCGCCATAGGTCAATATGGCACTTGCCCCGGCTCTGCGAAACGCCACCAGCGTCTCCAGCAAACACTTTTTGTAGTCCAGCCAGCCATTAGCGTGTGCCGCTTTGAGCATCGCGAATTCGCCGCTGACTTGATACACCGCCACCGGCATGTTGAATTCGGCTTTGACACGGGCGAGGATGTCCAGATACGGCAGGCCCGGTTTCACCATGAGCATGTCGCAGCCTTCGGCAACATCGAGCGCGCATTCGCGGATCGCCTCATCGCTATTGGCGAAATCTAGTTGGTAGGTTTCTTTGCTGCTCTTGCCGAGGTTGGCGCTCGAGCCCACCGCGTCGCGGAACGGGCCGTAAAAGCTGCTTGCGAACTTGGCGCTGTAGGCGATGATTTTGGTTTGAATGTGCCCGTCGGCGTCGAGCGCTTGCCGAATTGCGCCGATGCGGCCATCCATCATGTCGCTGGGCGCAACGTAATCCGCGCCGGCTCGCGCATGCGTAAGCGCTTGCTTGACGAGGACCGCTACGGTCTCATCATTGACCACGTAACCGCTGTCATCAATCAAACCATCTTGCCCGTGTGAGATATAGGGGTCGAGCGCCACGTCAGTCATCACGCCGATCTCGGGCACCGCCGCCTTCAGCGCGCGCACCGCACGGGGGATCAGGCCTTGATCGTTGTAGGCCTCTTCCGCAAGCAACGTTTTCGCGCCCTCGAACATCGGGAACAGCGCGATCACTGAAATACCGAGGGCTGCGGCCTCTCTGGCCCGCTCGATGAGCACATCAATCGACACGCGTTCAACCCCGGGCATCGAGGCGATCGCCTGCGTTCGCTTTTCACCTTCAATTACAAAAACTGGCCAGATCAAATTGGCGGCCGACAGCGTTGTCTCGCGCACCATGTTGCGACTGAAAGCGTCGCGTCTCAAGCGGCGCAAGCGAGTGGTGGGGAAGGGCGAGAACGTCATGACCTCATTCTAGGTAAACATAAACGTCGCGGCGGGCGCCGCGTCCAAAAATTCGTCACCCGCACGCTTCCCTCTCCGCTAGTTTGGTTGGCCCGCTACGCCACCCCGTTGGCCTTGAACCACGCCGTCAGCTTGGCCATCGCGTCATCGGCTGCCGCCTTGCGGTAGCTCGGACGATAGTCAGCGTTGAACGCATGCGGCGTGTCGGGATAAAGGGTGATTTCGCTTTTTTTGCCAGCTGCTTTGAGCGCGGCGCGCATCTGCTCCACGGTGTCGTTGGGAATGCCGCTGTCCGCACCACCGTACAACCCGAGCACCGGTGCGTTGATAAGTGCCACCACATCAATCGGGTTTTTCGGCTGCAACGGATTGACCGCGCCGACCACCCGTCCATACCACGCGCCGCCAGCCTTCACCGCCTGATTATGCGCGGCGTAAAGCCATGTGATGCGCCCACCCCAGCAGAACCCGGTGACCGCGAGCTTGTCGGCGTTGGCCTTGCCTGATGCCTTGGCGTAGGCCACGCACGCATCGAGATCGGCCATCACCTGCGCGTCGGGCACTTTGCTCACGACCTCAGAGACGATCTTCGGAATCTCGGTCATTTTCGACACATCGCCCTGGCGCGCGAACAACTCAGCTGAAATAGCGAAGTAGCCTAGCTTGGCAAAGCGGCGGCAGACGTCCTTGATGTGCTCATGCACACCAAAAATCTCTTGCACCACGAGCACCACCGGGAAGCCGGTGCCGGTGGCAGGCATCGCACGATAAGCGACCATATCGCCATCTTTAGTCGGCACTTTCACTTCGCCCGCGACAAGGCCGTCAGCGGGCGTGGTGATGGTTTGCGCCGATACCGGCAACATTGACGCGGCGAAACCTGCGCCGAGCGAGGTGACGATAAAGCCGCGACGGCTCAGATTGTTTTCAGGCACCAGGGCGTTGACTTCGTCAAGCGCTGCGGTGTGATTGGATGACTCTTGCAACATGGGTACTCCTGATTGTGCAAATGAACAACGATATGTTCAGCGACATTTTGACCGAGGTGGCGCTGGTTTGTTCGCAACGGTGTTGAATTCGTGGCGTTCATAGGCGCGTCGAGAGTCGCGGAAGACGTGTGGTCAGGGTTTGCGTGCTCGGGTGATTCGCGTGTGACCCGCCAGATCGCGATGCATGGTCACGTCAACGAACCCCGCCGCGTTCAGCAGCGCTGGCACCGATTCGCCCTGATCATAACCATGCTCGACGATTAACTTGCCACCCGGTTTTAGGTGACGTTGCGCACCGAGCGCCAGTTGACGATAACTTTCCAGCCCATCCACTGCATCGGCCAGCGCAATCGCAGGCTCGAAGCGTAAATCGCCTTGCGTCAGATGCGCATCCCCCGGCACGATGTACGGCGGATTACTCACAATCAGATCGAAGCGTGCGTCGGGCGGAAGGGTGGCGAGCCAGTTGGACTGGATGAAAGTGACGTTCGCATTGAGGCGCTGCGCGTTGTCCTTCGCGAGAGTGAGCGCGCCGGCCGAGATGTCGATGGCGGTGACCATTGCTTCGGGTCGCTCAAGCGCGATGGTGACCGCGATGCAGCCGGTGCCGGTGCCGACGTCAAGCACGCGCCCCTGTTTGCCGTCAGGCCCAGCGACTGCCTCAGGGCGAACGGGTAGCAAAGCTAACGCCTGATCAATCAGCAATTCCGTTTCCGGTCGCGGAATCAGCGCGGCGGGCGTGCAGCGAAATGTGCGCCCGTAAAAATCGCGTTCGCCGAGCAGATAAGCGATGGGTTCGCCTGCGGCGCGGCGTGCTGCAAACGCGTTGATTTGCTCAAGCTCGGCGACTGCGAACTCGTAATCATCATGAGCGACGAGCCAGGCTTGATCGCGACGCAACACATGAGCGAGCAGGAGGCGAGCTTCGTTGCGAGGCAAGCTGCGTGCGGACAGCCCGCGAATGAATTCGCGGATGGTCACGTTGCGTTGGTTCTGCGCCCTCTCCCGCCAGCGGGAGAGGGTCGGAGTGAGGGGAGCGGTAGCAACACAAAATCGTTGCAGCTTTTCCGTGAAAGCTCCACTGAATTGGGGCTAGAGCAAGAAAAAGCATAAAGTCGACTTAGAGCAAAATTAACGTTCAGCCCCAATGAGTGCGCCATTTCAGCTAAAAGTTGCATACCCGATAACGCGCCTCAAGGCATCGCCCCATCTTCAATCATCTGCTCGACCACACCCCGCGCCGCATGCGCAAAATCATCACCGCCGCTGGCGTAAATCACCGAGCGCGACGCGTTGATCACAAGGCCCCTACCCTTGCTGTCCCGACCTACGGCAACCGTCGCGCGCATGTCGCCGCCCTGCGCGCCGACGCCCGGCACCAGGAGCGGCATGTCACCCACCACGCGGCGCACGTCGGCAATCACCTGCGGCACGGTCGCGCCGACTACGAGACTGATGTTTTTATTGCCGTTCCAAACGTTAGCCGCGAGCTTGGCCACGCGCAAATACAGCGGTTCGCCGTCAATCATCTGTTCCTGCAAATCGGCACCACCGGGGTTCGACGTGCGGCACAAAAGGATCACGCCTTTGTCCGCATATTTCGTAAACGGCGCAATCGAATCGCCGCCGAGATACGGGTTCACCGTCACCGCGTCAGCACAATAACGCTCGAACGCTTCCACCGCGTAAAACTCAGCCGTGCTGCCGACATCGCCGCGTTTGGCGTCGAGGATCACCGGCACATGCGGATAGCGATCATGGATGTAGTCAATAGTCGCCGCGAGCTGATCTTCCGCCGCGATGGCCGCGTAGTGCGCAAACTGTGGTTTGTAGGCGCAGACGATGTCATGCGTCGCGTCAATGATCGCTTTGTTGAACGCAAAAATCGCGTCTGGGCGATTGAACAAGCGCTCGGGCAAACGCTTTTTTTCGGGGTCAAGTCCGACGCACACCAGCGAGCGCGATTTAGCCCAGGCGGCATTCAATTTTTCTTGAAACGTCATTCTTTTTCTCCGTTCACTCGTAGGGTGGGCAGCCCCTGCCCACCAATCGTCACCCGAACCACCGATGGTGGGCACGGGGTGCCCACCCTACGGACTACCAACCTAGGCAGGCGCGCCTTCCATCGTCGCCATCAACTCCGCCTGATGCTCGGAGATCAGCGCGTCGACCATCTCGCCGATGTCGCCGTCCATGATGAAATCGAGCTTGTACAGCGTCAGGTTGATGCGGTGATCGGTCATGCGACCTTGCGGATAATTGTAGGTACGAATGCGCTCGCTGCGGTCACCCGAGCCGACCAGCGATTTGCGCAACCCGGCCTCTTTCGCATGGGCGGCCGCGCGCTCACGCTCCAGCAGGCGCGACGCCAAAACCTCCATCGCACGCGCCTTGTTCTGATGCTGCGAACGACCGTCCTGACACTCCACCACCACGCCGGTCGGAATGTGCACAATGCGCACCGCCGAATCGGTTTTATTGATGTGCTGACCACCCGCGCCGCTCGCACGGAAGGTGTCGATGCGCAAGTCGGACGGGTTGATGGTGATGTCCTTCACCGGATCAGCCTCGGGCAGGATCGCCACCGTGCAGGCGCTGGTGTGAATGCGGCCCTGCGCCTCGGTCACCGGCACCCGCTGCACCCGATGCGTGCCTGATTCAAACTTCATCTTCGAGTACGCGCCCTGTCCGGTGATGCGCGCAATCACCTCGCGATAGCCGCCGAGTTCACTCTCGCTAGACGAGACAATTTCCACCTGCCAGCGCTGCCGCTCGGCAAACCGCGTGTACATGCGCAGCAAATCGCCTGAGAACAACGCTGACTCATCGCCACCGGTACCGGCGCGAATTTCAAGAAAAATGTTGCGATCATCCGCGGGATCTTTGGGCAACAGGGCAAGCGTCAATTCCTTCTCGATGCGCTCCAGATCAGCCTTCGCACCCGCGATTTCTTCGGCCGCGAATTCTTTCATCTCTGGATCAGCCAACATCGCTTGCGCTTCCACGATATCGTTCTCGCGCCCCTGAAATTGCGCAAACAATTGCGAGATTGGATCAATGTCGCTGCGCTCGCGAGACAAGGCGCGAAAGCGGTTCATGTCGTTGGTCACCGAAGGATCAGACAACAAGCTCTCCACCTCGACCAGACGGCGCGAGAGTTGTTCAAGCTTGATGCGGAAAGTGTCTTTCATGGAGCCCTAAAACGAAAAAGCCACGCGGTCATCTGCCTCATACCCAGATCGGGATGACGAGAGCAGGATGGCGTGGCTAAAGATACATTGCCTCAATTTTAGGCTATGCGTGGGGCGCGTTGGGCCTAGGCGGTCAAGCTGACTCGAACCGAAATTACTCGCTA
>JAYSUK010000223.1:0-4037 GCA_043719085.1 Burkholderiales bacterium
TCACTGCGGTCACGCAAATGCCAGAACTGCAAGTTGAGTCTAGTGGCCTCGGGAGGCAGATCGCGACGAAGCCGCGCCAGCTTCGAGTCTTTCAACAAGCCGAGCGTTTCGATTTCCTGGGCGTCCGTGTAGTCATAGTTTTCGCCTTCGAGGCTTGCAGCCAGCACCCCTGGGTCAAACGAAATCGCCGATGCGACCTTGCCGACGCCGTAGGTGGCTGCCACACGCCCCCGGTCGTTATTTCGGGTGCTTGCCCTTGCCAGAGGCTTGAATTCCGGGTCGACTCGCAGCACCGCACTTCTAAGCCCTAGCAGTGAATTTTGCGACAAAGACCCAACCAGAGTTACGTTGCGACCACCGTCCGCCGATTCAACCTGATCCAGCCAGGCCAACGCTCTGTCATGCACTGCCGTGGTGTCGCAATACAAAAATTGCCCCCCTTGTGGCACTGCATGCCGCGGCACCAACCCCTCAGAGCCAGCAAGATTCACGGCAAACGCGTCGTCCACCGAGGGCCGCGCCGTCAACTTAATATCGTGGGTAAATTCTTCAAACTTCCGGTACAGCGAATGAATTTGCGTCGGTGTGTAGCCGCCGGCGTTACCCAGTCGGAGCAATAACAAGGTGGCGAACGCGCGCGCCGCAAAGGTCGACTGCCGGGGGTCTACACCGTCCACAATGATGACGTGGTCGATACCCAGATCGCAGGTTTTACTGAACACATGATGGGTTTCAGTCCAGATGCTCGGAATCCAATCCTCGTGGCGGTAAAGGCGGTAGCGGTACGCCATGGTCCGAAACCAGAAGAAACGCGCCGACACCCTCGCAAACTCGCTGGCCGCACGACCGCCCAGGCTGGCCGTCTCGCGCATAATCACAAGTCGGTAGACGTCAGCAAATCGCATCGCCCAGTCATATCCGGCATCCCACAGGCGGTCACGCAGCGAGTGCGATTGCAGCGATGCCGCTAGAAAGTCGCGCTCCAGCCGCTCGGTCATGGCTGCGACCTGCACATCCAGCTCAAGGATCGGCGCGGCGTGGAGCGTAGGCTGAAGCTCTGCGTCGCTGACGAAACCGCGAAGCTGAGCGCACAGCACATCAGCAGCGGCGAAGATGTCACGATCCAGCGAGGCCGCAAATTTTCGTGCACCGCCCACTGAACCGAGCGGGCGGGAATCGGTCAGACTGGTGAGCCAACGTAGCATTTTTTCCGGTCTATTTTGCGCAGTTGTCCGGCAATAGTGCAGACACTGCAATTTATCGAATCATAGAATAGCGCTGGTTTGTGGCAGCTGCAAGTGAAATGACACAGGCAACCTCTGGCAATCACGCAGGCTTGTTATCTGTTGTCGATCTGGAGGTGAAGCAGCCGCTGATTCATTACGCTGAAAATTTGCCTTTTCTCCCTTTTCTCCCTTATTTACCTCACTTACTTTACTTACCTATGATGAACTCTTCTAAAACAAAATCCACCCCACACCTGATTACTCTCGTGTCATCTGCGCTGGCTGCCACGATGTTGCAAAGCTGCGCGATCGCTCAGGCGCCCGCAGCAGCTGTGGCAGCTCCAGCGGCCATAGTTTCAGTCGCCCCCAAAAATTTGACTCGCATTGACCGAAAAGTTGGCGACGGCGCCCTTGCGGAAGCCGGTCAACCGGTAGCCGTTCACTACACCGGCTATCTATGGGACAGCGCGGCCCCCAACAACAAAGGCAACAAATTCGACTCTTCCGCAGATCGTAAGGTGCCGTTTGGCTTCATTATCGGTGCCGGGCGCGTGATCAAGGGTTGGGACGAAGGTGTTGCTGGTATGAAGGTGGGCGGTCAACGCACGCTGATCATCCCGCCGGACAAGGGCTACGGCGAGCGCGGTGCGGGTGCCTCTATTCCACCCAATGCAACGCTCGTGTTTGATGTCGAACTGATGTCAGTAATCGGCAAAACGCAAGCAGCGAGCACCGAGCCCTCTGCCTACGTGCCGGCCGCGAAATAATTAGCAGTTTGACCCCCGTGGGCAGCGAGTCCGTCCGACTCGCACACTACCGCGCACCGGGCTTTTGGGTGGATCGAGTTGAGTTGCTGTTTGAGCTCGACCCGTTATCAACCAGAGTCATTTCAACGCTCACCCTGCGGCAGAACGCCAGCGTGAATGCTCCGTTGGTGCTATTTGGCGAGAGCTTGATCCTGGAGGCAATAGAGCTCAACGGGCGCACCCTTGGCGCAGATCGCTACGTGCGTAGTGCGAGTGGCATCACCATTGCCGCTCACGTATTGACCGGGAGCGGAGAGTTTAAAGACGCTGCGGCCACGCTCAGACTGCGCATCACCACCCGCTTCAACCCCAGCGCAAACCTGGCGCTGGAGGGGCTCTATGTGACCGGGGGTGCCTTTTGCACGCAGTGCGAAGCGGAAGGGTTTCGTCGTATTACTTACTTTCCGGATCGACCCGATGTGTTGGCCGAATATGTCGTCACGCTGCGCGCGAAGCACGCCGACTACCCGGTGTTGCTGTGCAACGGCAACCTCGTCAGGCAACGCGCGCTCGACGACGGGCACCACGAAGCGGTGTGGCATGACCCGCACAAAAAGCCTTCATATTTATTCGCACTGGTGGCGGGCGCGCTCGACTGGCTACAAAATGAGTTTGTCACGGTTTCTGGCCGCACTGTGCTGCTCGAAATCTATTCGACCCGCGCCAATCTGCCGCGCTGCACCTGGGCCATGCAATGCCTTAAAACCGCGATGCGCTGGGACGAGCAAGCGTATGGGCGCGAATACGACCTTGACCGCTTCATGATCTACGCGGCCGACGATTTCAACATGGGAGCGATGGAAAACAAGGGGTTGAACATTTTCAACTCACGCTTTTTGTTGGCCGACAACGACACCGCCACCGACGCCGATTTGCAAATGATCGACGCGATTGTCGCTCATGAGTATTTTCACAACTGGAGCGGCAACCGCGTCACTTGTCGAGACTGGTTTCAGCTCTCGCTCAAAGAGGGGTTCACCGTTTTTCGTGAACAGCAATACACCGCCACTCGCAGCTCACCCGCGGTGGCGCGCATCGAAGAGGCCGCCTTTATGCAGTCGCGTCAGTTCGCCCAAGACGCGGGGCCGCTGGCGCATTCGATCCGCCCCGACGAATACGAAAGTATTGATAACTTCTACACGGTGACGGTGTACGAAAAAGGTGCGGAGGTGATCCGCATGCTGCACACGCTGCTCGGCGCTGAAGACTTTCGCCGTGGCAGCGATCTGTACTTCAGTCGACACGATGGCGCTGCTGCCACCTGCGACGATTTTGTGGCGGCGATGGCCGATGCGAGTGGCCGAGATTTATCGCAGTTCAAGCGGTGGTATTCGCAGGCAGGCACGCCAGTGCTCAGCGTGAGCGACAGCTTCGACGCGAGCACATCGAGCTACACCTTGATTGTTGAACAAGCCACACCTGCCACGCCAGGGCAGCCACTCAAGTTGCCCATGGTCATCCCGTTGTCGGTTGCGCTGATCGGCGCGAGCGGTACCGTGACGCATGAACAGCTGTTGACGGTAAACGACACCCGGCAGCAGTTCAGCTTTGACAACGTCGCCACCAAACCCGTACCGTCACTGCTGCGCGGCTTCTCGGCTCCGGTGCGGGTCAACTTTGATTACAGCAACGAAGCGCTGGTCAAACTCGCCGTGCATGACAGTGATGGCGTGGTGCGCTGGCAGGCCGTGCGCAGCCTCTTCTTTCGTGCCGTCGATGCGGTGCGAGACAACGCGTCACGCGAAGCCGCGTCGTCGCTGCGCACCTTGATTGGTGCACTGCTTGGAGACGTGGCGAGCGATCCTGCCCTGATCGCCCAACTGCTCGTGCTGCCGAGCTACGCCGAGCTGGCTGACCGCGACGTGCTGATCGATGCTCAGGAGATTGCCAACGCACGCGACGCCGTAATGCAGAGTCTGAGCATCGCGCATCAAGCCAACCTCGTCCAACGCTACCAGCGTGAACGTGCAGCATGCAGCGCCGCCGCTGAGGCCCCGGCTGTCGC
>JAYSUK010000224.1:0-4035 GCA_043719085.1 Burkholderiales bacterium
CGGTAAGTAGGGGCTTCTGGCCTCAAGCCTTAGCTGCGCTTTCCGTCCGGCCTTGATCAGCATGATGCTCCCCGCATTTATTGAACAGATTTGGTGGTCGAGGAAAACTACGCTCGGGGCGGTAGTGTTGACTCCTGTTTCGTGGCTGTACGCGATGGTAATTGCCGTACGCCGCGTACTCTACCGACGTGGTTTTTTTAAGCAATCGCATCCCGGCGTGCCGGTCGTTGTGGTCGGCAATATCGTTGTGGGTGGGGCTGGTAAAACCCCGGTGGTGCAGGCAGTCGTGCGCTGCTTGCAGCAGGCCGGGCACAAGCCGGGGATTGTGAGTCGTGGGTATCCCGCGAGCCCGAAGTTGCCGCTGCGAGTTACCGCCCGCTCGATACCCTCAGAAGTCGGCGATGAGCCTTTGTTGCACTTTGCGTTGGGTGCCCCGGTCGTCGTTTGCGCCAATCGGGTGGCAGCCGTTGCGCACTTGCTGGCGAAGCATCCCGAGGTAAATGTCATCGTTGCCGATGACGCGATGCAGCATTACGCCTTGGGGCGGGACATCGAAATCGAAGTGGTCAGCGCCGAGCGTCGGTATGGCAACGGCAAGCTGCTGCCCGCCGGGCCGCTACGCGAGCCGCTGTTGCGTGCGCACGATGCAGCATTGCGACTGATGCCCTCCTGGCATACCCCCGTGCAGGGATACAAAGAGGGCGATCATCATGTTGTGCGGCGAAGACTGGGTGAGCCCTACGCGCTGGTCGAGCCCACGCGTCAGGCGCCGTTTGCAACGTTCGCGCAATCGCGACCGGCAATCGTTGCGGGCATTGCCAATCCGCGTCAGTTCTACGACGCACTGAAGCGAGCAGGGGTGCAGGGGGAGTTATTTCCGTTTGCCGATCATCACGCCTTTCGTCGGCAGGATTTCCAGCTTATGACGGGGCGCACCATTTTGATGACTGAGAAGGATGCGCCCAAATGCCGCCCGTTTGCCGACCACCGCATGTGGGTGGTGCCGCTGACCGTGCATCTGGCCCCTGAGACCAAGCGTAAACTGCTGCGACTGGTGCGCGATGCACTAACCCTCTACGATCAGGAATTGCCCACTGCACATGGATCCGAAACTGCTTGAAATTCTCGTTTGCCCGGTCACTAAAGGGCCGCTAATTTATGACAAGGACAGACAAGAGTTGCTGTCCAGATCGGCCCGGCTTGCCTACCCAATTCGCGACGACATCCCGGTGATGATTGAAGAAGAAGCGCGCAAAATTGGCATCGAAGAATTAGACGCGTTGCAAGGCGCGCGTTGAGCTTCACGGTCATCATCCCGGCGCGTTACGCATCTACCCGCTTTCCTGGCAAGCCACTGATTGACTTGCACGGCAAGCCCATGGTGGTGCGGGTGGCCGAACGTGCGGCGCTCTCTAGCGCCGCCCGGGTGGTGGTTGCCACGGATGATTCGCGCATCGCAAACGCCTGTACCGCGGCTGGTATTCATGTTGCGATGACGCGAAGTGACCATGCAACCGGCACCGACCGACTGAGTGAAGTCGTCACGCAGCTCGCACTAAACGATGACGCGGTGGTGGTCAACGTGCAGGGCGACGAGCCACTGATTCCTGTGGACGTCATCGACCAGGTTGCGTCTCTGCTGCTGCAGCGGCCCGATGCGGCTGTCGCGACCTTCTGTCATCCGATACATGATGCGGCGGATGCTGTGAATTCCAATGTCGTCAAATGCGTGCTGAACGAGGCCGGTGAAGCCATGTACTTCAGTCGTGCGCCGATCCCCTTTGCACGGGATGCGTGGGGGGATGCAGTTGGCTCGCCGCCGCAAGGATTGCCGATGTATCGACACATTGGTCTGTATGCCTACCGTGCGTCGTTTTTGCGGATATTTCCAACGCTCGCAATCCCTGCTATCGAGCGATTCGAGGCGCTTGAACAGCTTCGTGCGCTGGCACATGGGTATCGAATTGCCGCAGCTGTTATTCCTTCAGCGTTGCCACCAGGAATTGACACGCCGGAGGACTATCAGCGCCTTCGCGAGCGCTACTCGGAGAGCGGCGAGAGTTTGTTTACGTAATGCCGTGTTTCGCCGAAACAGGTTGTGGGCAACCCTACTTTCTCGACGTAATGCAGCGCGACGCGCCTGCCTACACTTCGATTGATGACTGCCGCAGTCGCTTCGTCCCACACCGTGAAATAGAACTTTTCTGGTAAGCCGCCCGGCAACACCACCATATTCAATTCACCTTCCCAAGTTTTGCAAACCCAGCCTTTCTTCGAAAACTTTTGCACGACCCCGGCGCGCTCGCCCTCAGAGTAGCTGTAGTTCCAGACTGCAAAACCGTAACCCACCGCCACAACGGAGACGGCAATGAGGACAAATAACAGCGGCAAAATGAATCCGTGCGAACCGGTTTTTTGAATTTTCATGATGTGGGACTGGCAAAGATTCAGCTTTTGAGACATAATGTAGGCCGTTGAAAATACAACGCTTTATTGCAGTTAGCAGCGTCCATTTCGCACCGGTTCACACTGGTTTTACACGAAAAAAAGCGTAGCGTTCTGTGGTGCAAGCGAAACTCAAGGTGTTGATGTCTATGCTCGATCCGAATCAGATCGCCAAATTTCGTCAACAAACGGCCACTCCGCGCAAACGCTCAGTGGCCGGCAGTTGGACCCGACTCTGCGGAACATGTAAACAGCCAGCCATCATCCGTGGCGGCAAAACGCGTAAGGTGGGTGGCCGCACGGTATTCACCTGCGCAGGCTGCTTGACCAAGCTGCTTGAAAAACCCGATGACGAAACATCGGCGATGACCGGCACCGACGGCGCGGAGTAGCGCTCGACCGCTGCGTAAATCGACTGTTTCAGCTGCTATTCAATCGCGGCCGCGTTTGGTGCCGCTGTCTATCGATCAAGCCACCTTACAACCGAAACCCCGCCGCAGCGGGGTTTAGTTTTGCGCTTTTAGTCTGCGTAGGCCTTGGCTGCCTGAATGATCGGCGACCATTTGGTGATTTCGGATGCCAACAGTGCCTTGGCACCGGCAGAGTTCTGACGATCCAGCGGCATAATCTCCGCGCCAAGTTCTTTCATTTTGCCTGCAAAGTTTGCATCCTTGATCGCGGCTTGCAGTGCAGTTTGCAACCTGGTAACGACATCGGCGGGCGTGTTCTTGGGCGCATAAAGAATATGCCACACGCCAACTTCAAAACCAGGCAACTCCGTCGAAAGTGTTGGCAGTTCCGGGAAGTTCGCCAGTTTGTTTTTGCTGGTTACCGCAAACGCCTTGATTTTGCCCCCCTTGATTTGGCCGGTGGTGTTGGTGGTTTGGTCGCACATGATGTCTACATTACCGCCCAGCAGGGCAGTCATCGCCGGCCCTGTGCCAGAAAACGGCACCGTAGTCAGATCAGTTTTCATCGCGTTTTGCAACATCAAACCGCATAAATGTGATGCAGCGCCAACGCCAGCGTTTGCGAGGTTGATTTTGTCTTTGTTGGCGCGTACGTAGGCGAGCAGATCTTTCAGGTTGGTTTGCGTCATTTGTGGCTTGCCGATCAATGTCATCGGCACATCCACCACTGCGCCAATCGGAATGAAGTCTTCCAACGGTTTAAAGTCAAGCTTTCGGTAAAGTGCTGGCGCTGTTGACATGCCGATGTGATGAAACAGCAGCGTGTAGCCATCGCCCGCAGCGCGCGCAACTTTGCCCGCGCCGATGGTGCCGCCTGCACCGCCCACGTTTTCAACCACCATTGCGCCTTTGAGCTGCGTGCCCATGGCTTGCGACAACGAGCGTGCAACCACATCCGTCGGGCCACCGGCAGCGAATGGCACGACGACAGAAATTGGCTTTTCGGGATACGCCGCAACTGCGTTGCTCGTGGCAACTACGCAAGCAATTGCTGCCGCGATGGTCGAAATTTTCTTGATAAACATAGATCGTTTTCTCCGGGGTATGAATGGGGACGTGGCGTTGCAAGGAACGCCGACCAGCGCGTACGCGTTGACTTCGCTTCAATTTTACAAACGGG
>JAYSUK010000225.1:0-4015 GCA_043719085.1 Burkholderiales bacterium
GGCTCTGCCGCGACCCGGCTCGGTCAGCGCTACGTGGGTCGCGGCAGAGCCGCTCCTACAGAAAGTACCGCAAGATGCGAATGTGATGTCAGAGAAAGCGCCGCCATTGGCAATCGCCCGATACGCATTGGTCAGTTCAATCAACGAAACGTCAGCGCTACCCAGTGCCAGTGAAAACCCATAGTGCTCCGGATCATCTACCAGAGTCGTGAGCCCAGCGCGCCGCAACAGCGCATGCGACGGCGCAACGCCCACCAGCGCGAGGGCACGAATCGCGGGAACGTTCAGCGAGGAGGCAAGCGCTGTCCGCACGCTAACCGGGCCGACGTATTCGTGCGCGTAGTTCTGCGGCGTGTACGCACCGCCGCCTACGTCCACCGAGAATGGCGCATCATCAAGCAGTGTGGCCGCAGTGAACAGGTTTTTTTCGAAGCCGAGCCCGTAGATGAACGGCTTCAACGTCGAGCCCGCCTGACGCGGCGCGCGCGCAGCATCTACCTCGCCCGCAGCCGACAAACGGCCCGATGAACCGACGTAGGCAAGCACTTCACCCGTCGAATTGTCGACTACCACGACCGCCGCGTCTTGTGCGTTTCGAGCACTCAGTTGTTGCAAATGCTTGGCGATGGCGTCACGCGCGGCAAGTTGCAGGTCGCGGTCGAGGGTGGTTGTGAACGTTCGCGGAGGAAGATACCGTGCCACATGCGGCGCAATGGATTCACCCTGGTTGCGCGTCACGGCGGCACTGCCCCAGCGGTCCATCGCGAATGCAAGCTGACCACAATCGCCCTGCGCATCCAATGCTTTCAACACTTCGCACGCACGCCGCTCAACCGTTGCGCGCCGTGCCTGCGGTGCACGAATCAACGCCGCGAGCAGCGCAGACTCAGCTGCGTTCAAACCGTGCGGAGACTTTCCAAACAACACGTCCGCCGCAGCGCCTACACCCTGAATTTCGCCACGAAAAAAGATGGTGTTGAGATACGTCTCAAGAACCTGTTGCTTGCTCCACGCCCGTTCCAGCGCCCACGCAGCCTGCGCCTGACCGATTTTCTGATCAACGGTGCGACCATCGCTAGCCCGCGTGAGCGACTTGTCCATCGACGCCGCCACCTGCATCGAAATGCTGCTCGCGCCGCGCGTGGCGGCACCTCCACGCAAGTTGCTGATGGCGGCAGCGGCAGCCGCACGCAAGTCCACGCCGCCATGATCGAGGAAACGCTTGTCCTCCGAAGCGAGCACCGCATCAATCAAAGCAGGAGAAATTTCATCAAGCGAAGTCCATGTGCTGCGACGAACTTTGTCGTCAACACGAATGCGCTGAATGGTTGCGCCGTTACGATCAAGGATCAGGCGGTCGCTGGGGGTGTAGGCGTTACGTACAGCGTCGAAGGTGATAGGAGCAGCGGCTGCGCAGAGTGCGGTGCAAGCGGCGAAGAATGCGGCGACGTATTTCTTCGGCGTTGCGTAGCGACCGCCAGTTCGGCCCCCTCTCCCGCAGCGCGGGAGAGGGTTGGGGTGAGGGCGGTTGATTTGCGAATTCTGTCGGCAAAGTTCTGCGCGACATTCACCGCCCTCACCCGCCCTGTCGGGCACCCTCTCCCGCGCTGCGGGAGAGGGAATCAACGCGATTTTTTCTTCAGCAATCACGGCTCAATCTCAAACACCGAATTCCCCAACTGCCCATTCACCTCCGGCGAATACATCGCCTCCGCATGCGTCGGCGGCAGCGCGAACTTGCCCGGCGTGGTCAGGCGGATTTCGTAGGTGAAGCTGTGCTTGCCTTTGCCCGCCCATTCGAACGAGGAGCGGACACTGGTGAAGGTGCGCTCGATGTAGCGATAGCCGCTCCAGGTTTGTGGCATTTCTGCGGTAGTCGCGAGCTTCGCAAGGCCACCAAGCACCGTGCTGCCCGCAGGCACCGGATCGTCAATGGCCAGCCAGCCCAAGCCCGCTTTATTGTCGGCGGTCACGGTCACCTGAACGATGTCGCCCACGCTGTAGCGACCCGGACGCTTTTGCTGCACCGGCTTAAACGTTTTGGCAACACTGATGCCGTTATCGACCTTGCCTGTAAGCGCTACCGGCGCGCGCAGCTGCGCACGCGCCCACGGCTCGCCTTTGCCGAGGTGCTCAACCGCAATGCCGTTCGCGCCGCCACTCCACGGGAAGATAACCTCGCCTTCCGTCGTGCCCGCGTCCCACACCACTTCCTTTGTTTCGCCGTTGTAAGTCACGCGCGTTCGACCATCGGCGGCTGCCTGTTTGTTGTGACGTTCCAGCGCGTAGGCCGCCCAAAGGTTTGCCTGAGTGCTGTAGAAATAGCCGCCGCGCCGCATGCGGTTGTTGAGCCCTTTCAGCAGCGGCAGTTTGAACTCGCCGAGTTCGCGCGTATCGAGGCTCAGGCGGAACATGCGCGCCAGCGTGTAATCGTCACTACGCATGAAATACCAGCGATCATCGCTGCGTGCGATGCTGGCGACACTTGCACTCACGCGTACGTTATCGCGTAATTCCTTGATCGCGGCAGCGCGCTGCGCGTCACGATTTGGCACGTCCTTGGTGCGATTCAAAATATCCAGCCAGTCGGCGAGCGATGCGGCGGTCAGCTTCACCGGATCAACGCGAATCGTATCGAGCAAACGCTTCGACGCGCGGTCGTAACGCGACAGCGCTTCCAGCGCGATGAGCTTTTCTGACAGCAGGTAATAGCCGTCATTGGGCAACCACGCGCGCTGCGTTTTCAGTTCGCCCGCGACGTAGCGCTCAAGTCCTGAGAGCATGCGTCCCCTGACTTCATCAGGAATTTTCCAGCCTGCCTCATGGGAGCCCGAGAGCACAAACGCCGTGAGGACGGGATAGCCTTCGCTGGTGTCACCGGGGTAGTAATTAGCGAGCCCTGATGCTGACAAATAATTGGGCAATGAACCCGCAATGACGTCCCACAGCGCCTCGTCCCTGGCGCCCATCGTTCGCGTCATGCGCTGCTCCAGGCAGGCAAACGGATAACGCGCAAAGTAGGCACGAATGCCGCTGGTGTCCGCGCCGTACGTGCGTGCGAGCGACACGGTAACGTCGCCTTTGATCGTTGGCGTGTCGGGCTTAAGCGTAAGTGCCGTCTTACCCTTGATCTCGCTGCTGGTGTCGGCCACGGTGCGCTCGGGCAGCGGTGTTTGCAGGGCCTGCTTGATGCGCAAGGCATCACCGCGCGACTTGCCTTTTTCAACCGCCGCAAAATTCCAGATCGCCTCTTTGCCATCTGCGGGCGCTTTCACATCCCAAGTAACAACAGCGCTTTCGCCGGAGCCGATGCGTACTTCGCGCTTGGGTAATGCTGGCAATGCGGTGCCCCCCAACTCGGCGCTCACATCAGCGACCACCGCGCGTTGTGTCGTATTGCGCAACGTCACACCAGCACGATACTCGTCGCCATTTCGCGTCACGGCGGGCAGACCGGAGAAGAGTTGCAAGTCGCGTGTCGTGCGGATGCTTGCTTCGCCGGTGCCGAATCGGTCGCCCTCAGTTGCGTGTGTGCGATCGGCCACGGCCACGATACGAAAGCGCGTGAGCGAATCGTTCAGCGGCACTTCAACCGTCGCCTCGCCATTAGCATCGGTCACCACACTGCCCTGCCACAAAATCAATGTGTCAAACAGCTCGCGAGTGCCCGCGCCGCGCCCACCTGACCCGCCGGGAGGCAGTGCCTTGCGGCCAAAGTGACGCTTGCCGATCACCTGCATCTGTGCGGTCGCGGTGGTCATGCCGTAGTCGCGGCGCTTCATCATCGCCTCAAGCAATTTCCACGTATTGTTGCCCTGCAATTCGAGCAGTGCTTCGTCAATAGCGAACACGGCAAGTTCCGCGTTGTCACCGGCGCGGTTGTTGTTACCGCGCGTGACTTTTACTTTCACCATCGACTTTTCGCGCGTCTGGTATTCCGCCTTGTCCGGCGTCACCGTCACGTTGAGGCTGTAGCGCTGCCAGTTCACATCAATGTTGGCGATGCCGAGCTTGA
>JAYSUK010000226.1:0-4011 GCA_043719085.1 Burkholderiales bacterium
TCGAGTGGCTCGTCGGGGAAGAGTTGCACGAGTGCTTGCGGCAGCGCGGCGGTATGGTCGGGGCCGATCAGTTCGATTAAGATGCTGAGTGCATGGCCGCGCAGGCTGCGTTTGGCTTTAGTTGGATACGTGGCGAAAATCGTGCGGGCTTCATCGGCGGAGCAGCGCACGGTTTGGATGGGTATGGCTGCGCTCATGGTGCCCCCTGCCTCTTCGGTATTGATTTCGGCGGTGGTGCCTCAAAAACAAAACCGCGTGGGCCGCCCAGCGAAACGCGGCGACCGAGGCGCATGGCAATACAAAGTAACGCGAATGGCAACATTAAGGCCATGAAAGGAACGCCCAGCCGATGGCGGCGTGAGGCAGGTCGGCTAGCGACCGGGCGATTCGTTGCATCCATGCGGTCATGACGACTCCACTTTGCTCTTGTTTTACCGTATCCGGCTGCCTCGCGCCAGTTTTGTAGCGAATAAAATGCTTCTGTAGCAAATATAGCGTCGAATTGCTGTTTTATCCCCATTTATTCTTCCAACACAGAAAAAGCCGATAATTCGCGATAAATGATCTATCTACACTACCCCCGACCGGAGCTGGCTCGTCGAATTGCTGACGAATTGGTGGGCGCATCGTTACTGAGCGATGCGCGCAACGGCTTGTTTTTGGCGCAGGCGCGGCGGACTGGCAAGAGCTGGTTTTTGCAGCGGGATTTGAAGCCTGCGCTGGAGGCGAAGGGCTGGATCGTGCTGTATGTGGACTTGTGGAAAGACACCAAGCGCGATCCGGCCTCGTTGATTTCGGACGTGATTGAGACCGCGTTTGAAGAGCATTTGGGCTGGGTGACTAAGGCCACCAAGCGCATGGGCATTGAAAAGCTCGGCATCCCCGGTGCAGCATCGGTGGATTTTTCTCAGGCGCTCGACTTCGCCACGCTCACGCTGGCCGATGCGCTGAATGAGCTGTACATGCGCAGCAAAAAGAAAATTGCGCTGCTGATCGACGAGGCGCAGCATGCGTTGACCACCGAGGCAGGCGAGGCCTCGATGGTGGCGCTGAAATCAGCGCGCGACCAGATGAACGCGGGCGTCGAGCCGTCGCTTTTGCTCGTTATGTCGGGCTCGCATCAAGACAAATTGATGCAGCTCACCAACTCTCCCGCTGCGCCGTTTTGGGGGTCGCGTGTGGAGCTGTTGCAGCCTTTGGGCGAGGGTTACGTGGATTGGAGCGCCGAGCGCTTGGAGGTGGAGCTACCAGCGCTAAAACCACTCAATCGCGCCACGCTGTGTCGAGCATTGATTGAGTTCGGTCATCGACCACAATTTTTTATGAACGCGTTCAAAGATGCGATTCGCGCGCGGCGTGCAGATGCCGCTACCGACGGCTGGGGAGAACACATCAGCGCCGACGTGCTCGCGCTCGCCACGAAACAACAAAAAACAGATCGCGAGGGGTTCGCCGCGATGTACTTGCAGCTTGAACCGTTGCAACAGGTCGTACTCTGGCGATTGTTGTCGGAGGGCGCGAAGTTTCGCCCGTACGACGCGGCGGCGATGGCGTTCTACAAAGAAAAACTCGGCAAAGCGACCACTGCTGGCACGGTGCAACGAAAGCTCGAAGCGTTGCGAGAACAAAATCCGCCCGTGTTGTGGAAGTCGCAACGCGGCGAATATTCGCCTTACGATCAGTCGCTGCAAGACTGGTACAACTTTGAAACCAATCGCGGCGCATGGCCGCCAACAGCGACAATAGCGCCTGTTTGATCCGCAACCATTACGCTCCTGCATCATGCCCTTAACCGCCCCCGAACAATTAGAAATCATGAAACGCGGTGTCGACGAATTGCTCGTTGAAGCCGAAATGCTCAAGAAGATTGAGCGCAGCATTGCCACCGGCAAGCCGCTGCGCGTGAAGTTGGGGCTTGATCCCACGCGGCCTGATTTGCACGTTGGGCATTCGGTCGTGTTGAACAAGCTGCGCCAGTTTCAGGACCTCGGTCACACCGTGATTTTTTTGGTGGGTGATTTCACCTCGCTCATCGGGGATCCGTCCGGGCGCAACGACACGCGCCCGCCGCTGGATCGCGAGCAGATTATCGAGAACGCGAAGACCTATCACGCGCAGGCGAGCAAGGTCCTCGACCCTGAAAAAACCGAGATTCGCTACAACAGCGAATGGAGCGATCCGCTCGGTGCTGCGGGCATGATTAAGCTCGCGTCGCGCTACACGGTGGCGCGGATGATGGAGCGCGAGGACTTTACGCAGCGCTTTAAAAACGGTGTGCCGATTGCGATTCATGAGTTTTTGTATCCGCTGATGCAGGGCTACGATTCGGTCGCGCTGCATGCCGACATTGAACTCGGCGGCACCGATCAAAAGTTCAATCTGCTCATGGGCCGCACGCTGCAATCGCAGTACGGACAGGAACAGCAGTGCATCTTAACCATGCCGCTGTTGGTCGGGCTCGATGGTGTGGAGAAGATGAGCAAATCGAAAGACAACTACATCGGCCTCACTGAACCGGCGAGTGAGATTTTCGGCAAAGTGATGTCGATTTCTGATGAATCGATGTGGATTTATTACGAGCTGTTGTCGTTCAAACCTGTGGTTGATATTGCGACCGTTAAAACGCAGTGCTCGGCGAAAAATATGAACCCGCGCGACGCCAAAGTGGCGCTGGCGTTAGAGATTGCGGCGCGCTTTCATTCGCAGGCGGATGCGGATGCAGCGCTAGCGGCGTTCGAAGCACGAAAGACCGGTGCCACGCCAGAGAGCATGCCGGAGGTGACAATTGTCTGCGCCGAAGCGACGATGCTGCTGACGCAAATTACCAAACAAGCAGACTTGGCGGCCAGCACGTCAGACGCAGGGCGGTTGATTGACGGGCGTGGCTTGAAGGTGGACGGCGTGGTGATTGAGGATAGAAAGCTTGTGCTGGCGAAGGGCGCGAGTTATGTGATTCAGGCGGGCAAGCGAAAGTTTGCGCGGGTGACGCTGGCGTAAAACCAGTACGGGTGTAGGGTGGGCACCCCGTGCCCACCAATGCGTGGCAAGCGCGCAGGTTCGTTTGAGCAGTGATGGTGGACACGGGGTGCCCACCCTACGAAAGCTACGAAAGCAATCAGAAATTTATGTACATCTCGTTGACGGATTTGTTCAAAATCGGCATCGGTCCGTCGTCGTCGCACACGGTCGGTCCGATGCGAGCGGCACGGCGATTTTTGATGGAGTTGCCGGACGGCGCGTTTGAGCAAATCAAGCGCGTTCGCGTTGAATTGTTTGGTTCACTTGCGCATACCGGTCAGGGGCACGGCACTGATGTCGCGTTGCAATTGGGGTTTAGCGGCGAGTTGCCGGACGTCGTTGACACGGTGGCAATTCCACAGATGATCGCAGCCATCGCGAAGAACGAATCGCTCGCGCTGCTCGGCACTCGCAACATCCGCTTTCAACCGATGCTCGACATTCGCTACAACCTGAAAGACGTGTTGCCGTTGCACTCGAACGCGATGACTTTTCGCGCATTTGCAGATGACATGAACGCGCCCATCGCCGAGCGCACGCTGTATTCCATCGGCGGTGGTTTCATTGTGGACGAAGACGAAGCCTTCGTTGGCAGCCCGCGTGGCGGTGAGACTGCCGTGCCGCATCCGTTTGCGAACATGGTGGAGTTGTTGCAACGCACCGTCGCCCAAAATGCGTCGATGGCGGAGCTGCTACGCGCCAACGAATACAGCCTGCGTGGCGAGCATGAAACGCTGCAATTTCTTGATCGTGTGATCGAAACTTTTTTCCACTGTATTGACCGCGGTATCACCACGCGCGGCCAGTTGCCGGGCGGGTTAAACGTGAAGCGACGCGCACCAGACATCCATCATCAACTCACGGTTGAGCGCGGTCAACGAAACCCCGCACCACACAAATTCCTCGACTGGGTCAGCGTGTACGCCATCGCCGTGAATGAAGAAAATGCAGCGGGTGGTCGCGTGGTCACAGCACCCACCAACGGCGCGGCGG
>JAYSUK010000227.1:0-36643 GCA_043719085.1 Burkholderiales bacterium
GAAAACCCTTAAACTGATCGTAGCATGTCGCTCTCAGCCTGGCACACTATGGATCGCGACTTCGCCTTTGGCCGCTACCTAATACAACCGTCGGCGCGACGGTTGGTGGTGGATGGACAGCCCGCGCGAGTGGGCGCACGAGCGTTTGATTTGCTGCTGGCATTGGTCGAAAAACGCGGCGCGGTCGTGAGCAAAAACGAGCTGCTCGATCTGGTCTGGCCGGGGGTGGTGGTTGAAGAAAACAACCTTCAGGTACACGTCTCGACGCTGCGAAAGCTGCTAGGCCCGCAAACCATTGTCACCTTGCCTGGCCGCGGCTATCGTTTCAGCGGCTCGCACGCTGACCTAACCGCAGGGTCTAGCCGGACAGTACGGCTGCCCGATGTGGCTCCACTCAGCAATCTGCCATGGCAACTGCCGCCGCTATTGGGCCGCGATGCAGAGCTTGCCGCGCTGGCAATCTTGTTGCATCCGGGCGAGCCCTGCCCACTCATCACCATCACGGGTCCGGGTGGCATGGGCAAAACCCGCTTGGCGCAGGCCGCCGCACTGGCTGTGCATCGCGACGCGACGCATTATCCCGACGGGGTGTGGCTAATCGAGCTCGCCGGCATCACCGATCTCGCGCGGGTGCCAGGCACGGTGGCTCGCGGGCTCGGCATCTCCCTTCCGGCTCAGGCCAGCCATCAAGATCTGGCAGCGCGCGTTGCCAACCGACGCATGCTCATTGTGCTCGACAACTGCGAACACGTGATTGAGGAGGTGGCGGCGCTGACCTCCACGCTGATGCGTAGTGCGCCGACGATAAAGCTGCTGGCAACCAGTCAGGAATCGCTCAAAGTGGCTAACGAGTATGTGTTTCGGCTGGGCACGCTTTCGCTGCCAGTTGAAGAACCCGTCGACAGCATTGCGGCTGATGGCATGCTAAGCGCCACGCTAAATTTCGGTGCGCTGGCGCTGTTCGCTGTGCGCGCTCGCGAAGCGCTGCCGCAATTCGCCCTCAACGCCGAAAATCTCCAGTCGGTGATCGACATTTGTCGTCGCCTTGACGGCATTCCGCTCGCCATCGAATTTGCGGCTGCCCGTTTGCCGCTGTTGGGCATTCATGGCCTGCGGGCAAAGCTTGATGACCGTTTTCGCTTGTTGACCAACAGCACCCGCCTTGCGCCGAAACGGCAACAAACGCTGCGCGCCGCGCTCGAATGGAGCCATTCTCTGTTAAGCGCAGATGAACAAATCGTAGCTCGGGCCGCAGGCCATCGCCACCATTCCGGGGCGCGGTTATCGCTTCACAGCAACGCTCGCCAGTGCGATTGATCTGGACGTTGCTGCCGAATCGTTGCCCAACCCGCCGCCCATCGCAGCGAGCCAGCCAGACGCCGCTCTGCACGTCACGCTATTTGGTCGCGAGCATGACCTGATTGCCCTCCCGCCAACGGTGTTGTCAAATCGGTTGGTCAGCATCGTTGGCGCTGGCGGCATCGGAAAAACGTCGCTGGCGAAAGCGATGACAGCCCAACTGCAATCGGCGTTCACTGACGGCGCGTGGCTTGTGGATCTCGCCGCAGTGGAGCACGGCGCGCAGCTCGCGCCAGCGATTGCCCGAACACTAAACGTCACGCTAGGTGCCGGTGCCAGTGCCGACGCGCTGGCGAATGCGCTGCAACCGCAGCACTTGCTGATCGTGCTCGATAACTGCGAGCACCTGTTGTTGCCAGTGGCCACGCTGGTAACCCTGTTGCTGGCTGCTGCGCCAAAATTGCATCTGTTGACCACCAGCCAGGAGCCGTTGAAACTGCCAGACGAACATTGGTATCGCATCGGCGCGCTGGCCTTGCCCACCGATGCCATGCGCGCGCTGCCGACCCAAGCCATGCTGGAGCAGGCACGACACACGGGGTCGGTGCGATTGTTTGAAGCGCGTGCCCGTCAGGCAGACGCGCGGTTTTTATTGAATGAACACAACATCGAAGCGGTCATCAATGTCTGCACCCAACTCGATGGAATTGCGCTCGCCATTGAGCTGGCCGCTGCGCGAGTAGCGTTGTTCGGTGTGCATGGCGTGCGGGATCGACTGGGGCAGCGGCTGAGCCTGCTCTCCGACTCATCCACGACGCCGAACGTTCGACATCAAACGCTGCGCGCGGCGCTGCAGTGGAGTCATGCGCTGTTGTCGGTCGAGCAAAAAATGGTGTTCGGTCGCCTTGGTGTGATGGCGGGGCGATTTAGTCTTGACGCCGCGCAACAGGTGGCCGCTGATGAGACCGTTGATGAGTGGGCCGTGCTCGATCATCTGGGCGCGTTAGTCGACAAGTCGCTAGTCGCCGCCGAGCCCGACACGCGGGGCGAAATGAGCTATCGCATGCTTGAAACCATGCGCCACTTTGCGCTGGAACGGCTAAACGTTTCTGGCGAGGAAGCGGCCACGCGCGAGCGACATCTCATGTTTTTTCTCGCACTCGCGGAACACGCCGAAGCGCCGCTTGCGGGGCCGCAACAAGGCGTGTGGCTTGATCAGCTGAGCATTGATCGCGACAACCTGCTGGCGGCGCTCTCGTGGTGTGCGCATGCGGCTGACGGTGTCGGGCGAGCGCTGCGAATCACCGTGGCGCTGGAGCGCTTTTGGCTGAGCCGCGGCATGATGGCGCAGGGTCAACTCGCCTGCGTGGCAGCGCTCGCATTGCCGGGCGCTGATCGGCACGCAAAGCTGTGCGCTCAGGCGTTGCTGCTGTCCGGCCACATGTGAGTTATCGGGGCCTCGATGCGGAGGCGATCACGCAGTATGAAAAGAGCGTTGCGCTCGCCCGCGCGGGGGGCTTCACTGAACTGCTGGCACGTGCCCTGTCACGCATGGGCTATGCCTATTTGAGTGTGCATGATCTGAAAACTGCGCGTGGTTGCCTTGAAAAGGCGTATGCGTTGAGTCATCAGAGCTCGAATGGGCCGGGGCGCGCCAACATTGCCGCCAATTCGCTGGCCGAACTGGAGCGGCTTGAGGGCAACATCGATGCCGCACGCGCCCTGTACGAAGCTGAATTGCGGGTGGTGCGGGCAGCGGGAGATCGACTGAGCACGATGATTGGCCTGAATAATCTTGCGATGATCGCGGTGGTGCAGCGAGATCATGCGCGAGCACGCGACATGCTGCTTGAATCGCTCGCCATCAGCGACGAGCTGGGTTCACGGCGCGGACGACTGGTGGTGATGGAGGTATGCGCAGGGCTCGCAGCCTCGCTCGAACAGTGGCCGCTCACACCCCGATTCGACGGCGCAGCGCATATGCACACGGTACAAATGGGGTCGCCGCCGAGACCTGCCGGATGTTGCGTTTCTGGCGCCACTGATCGAGCAGGCGCAGCAGGCGATGTGTGTTGATGCCTACCGCGCCGCATTTGACGACGGGCGACTGCAGAGCTATGACGACGCCGTGACCGAGAGAGACGGTGGCTGGGCAGCGCTGATGGTTTGGCCGACCAGTCTGAAGTGACTATGGAAGTACAGCTTTAGGTCAGAACTGTTTATTTATATGGTCTAGATGGTATTTTTTATGATTGTTGAGTTATGGAAAAAACATCACTTTGCCCAATAAAAACAAGCGTTTCAGCTGAAAGTTGTATGGCACCCCCCGTTGATTTTCGCTCGTTGCGGCGATTTCTGGGAAACTTGAAGGCTTAATTGCCTAATCCCTCGACCATCGAACGCCCTATGTCTGACACCAACGCCACCGCCGCTGCCATCAGCCCGCCGCTCCCCGACCGCTTGTCCGCCGACCCGCGCAGCCCGCATCATGATGCTGAGGCATTCACCCGCGACGTCGGCATCCGTCTCAACGACAAAGAGCGCAACGACGTGGAGGAATATTGCATCAGCGAGGGCTGGGTCAAAGTCCCGGTCGGTAAAACCCGTGACCGCAAAGGCCAGCCGTTAACCATCAAGCTCAAAGGCAGGGTCGAGGCGTACTACCGAACAGTGGCCGAGTGAACTCGCTCACCGACGCCATCGATTTCGCGCAAACGCACGAGGTCAACTGGCCGCGCGACCCACTGGCTGCGCCTGCTGCGGGGCAACTGCCGTTCGGCGTGCACCACGCCGACCCTGCTCCGTGGAATGTGCTGCGCGGCCCGGTGCATGCGCGAGGTGGTGTGTCCGGCGTCGTCTTGCAGCACGGTGTCGAGGTCGCAGCATGGGGTGAGCCGGATCGCGCGGATCTAACCTTTAGCGTCGCAAAAACCTACCTTGCTCTGCTCGCCGGCGTAGCACATGGGCGCGCGCTGCTGCCCGATGCGTATGAGCCGGTGGCCGTGCGGGTGCCGGGCATCGGTTTTGATTCGCCACACAACCGCACGATTACCTGGGCGCATTTGCTTGAGCAGACCAGCGAGTGGGAGGGCACATGTCTCGGTTTGCCGGACACGGTGGATCGCTACCGCGTGGTGGCCCATGACCCGCGTCCGGTGGCAGGCATTAAGGGCGATGCGCGACCGTTGCATGCGCCGGGAACGTACTGGGAATACAACGACGTGCGCATCAACCAGCTCTCGCTGGCGCTGCTGCATTTGTTCAGGCAGCCGTTGGTTGAGGTATTTCGCGAAACGATCCTGGTGCCGCTCAATGCGGGTGAAAATTTTGCGTGGCGCGGTTACGCGGATGCATGGACTGAGATCGTCGACCACGCAGGCGTGAAGCAAAAAGTGCAGAGCGTTCCCGGAGGCACGCACTGGGGCGGTGGCGTGTCGATCAGCGCGCGTGATCAGGCCAAAATCGGGCAACTGTTGCTCAACAACGGCGCAGTCAACGGCAAACAAATTGTCCCCGCGAGTTGGGTGCAACGCATGCGCCAGCCCTGCGCCATTGCGCCGTTTTATGGCTGGCTGATGTGGCTGAACACCGACGGAACACAATTCCCCGGCGCGTCGAAAACGGCCAGCTTCATGGTCGGTGCCGGGGGGCATTACACCTGGATTGAGCCAGCACATGATGCCGTGATTGTGGTGCGCTGGCTCGATTCGGCGCATGCTGCGGGGTTCATGCAGCGGGTGGCAGCGGCGCTGTAACAGTAAGCGCATTGCTGGACGCAAGCGCTGGCGCGGTCTCGCTCCTAAAATCATGTTTTGTTTGAATTCGATAGTGAAAAACAATGGGTCATCCAGCAGGAACTCTGTGCACGCTTCCGCTCTTGCTTGCATGCCTGCTTGCAAGCACGGTGATTCACGCCGCGCCGCTGACCATCAACGGAGCCACCTTTAACGCCCCGTCGACCTGCCAACTGGCAGAGGGCGCACTGATGTGCAAGCTCGATGGCCAGCAACTTGAGATTTGGGTGGTCAGAAAGCCGCTTGCGCCGAGCGTGTTGCCCAGTGACTCTTTCGCGCGCCGCGCCGCTCACTTCGATGCGGTTCATAATAATGCGTTGGCCGCTGTTAAACGCAGCACCGGCAACGCGGAAAGCCGCCCGTTCTCAAGCTACGGTCGTTATGCCGCCACAGGCGCCGATATGCCCGGAAAGGGCGCGGTTGCGGCACCTGCGATTCGCTTTGCGTCGCTGTTGCATGGCGACGAAATCTGGGAATTTTTGGAAGCGGTGGCGACGCGCACGCCCGCAGTGGAGGCTTTATCAGCCGAGTTGCAGCGCTCCTTGGTGCTGCCGGGTGCCGCAAGTAGTGGTGCGTCGCCCGCAGTCGAGTCGCAAAAAAAGGAGGCTTACCATCCCACGCTTGCGAGCCTCGACGGTAAACTTTTGTCCCTGCGTTATCCGCGCTTTCTTGACGCCGCTGATGTCGTCGATACCGCGAGCAGTTTCGGCGCAAACTTGAAGCACAAAACACGCGCCAGCGGTCCTCGTGCGTCTATCAGCTTGCGCGCCGCTGCGGCCAGGGAGAGCGCGGCGGACATCGTGGCGAATCGGCGTAAAGCTGCGCTGACAGGCGCGAGGGTGACGCCCGATGGCCTCATCACGATCACCCGGCTTGGGTCGGTGAATGGCGTCGGATTTGTGTTGATCAGCACGCCAGAAATGAAGGACGGCAAACCTGGCGTTGAAACCATCGAAACGACGTTTGCCGCCAATGTCGGCAGTCGTTTGCTTGAGGTGCGACTCACCGCCGAACAAAAGCACGCGGCCGAGCTGGAAGAAGCGTGGGCGGCTCTGGCTAGATCGATTGCGATTCGAGAATAAGCGGCTGCGCGGTGCCACCCGTTCGCTCCCGTCAATTCTCAACAGGAAGCTCGGGTAGGTCGGCGATAATTGCAAGTTAATTCAAAACAATACCGGTCACCATCATGGCAGTTCAATGCGGCATCGTCGGCCTTCCGAACGTCGGCAAATCCACGCTTTTCAACGCGCTCACCAAAGCAGGTATCGCTGCAGAAAACTACCCTTTTTGCACCATCGAGCCAAACGTCGGTATCGTCGAGGTGCCCGACGCTCGCCTTGCAGCGCTCGCCGAAATAGTCAATCCACAACGCATCGTTCCGGCGTCGGTCGAGTTCGTTGACATCGCCGGGCTGGTCAAGGGCGCGTCGAAGGGTGAGGGGCTGGGCAACCAGTTTCTTGCCAACATTCGCGAGTGCGACGCTACCGCGCATGTGGTGCGATGCTTTGAAGACGACAACGTGATTCACGTCGCCGGGAAAATCTCCCCGATTGATGACATCGAAGTCATCAACACTGAACTTGCGCTCGCGGATCTCGCGAGTGTCGAGAAAGCCATGCACCGCTTCACCAAATTGTCGCGCTCCACCGGAGGTGACAAAGAGGCGACCAAGATGTTGCCGCTACTCGAACGGTGCCAGAAGGTTTTGGATCAGGGCCTCGCCGTGCGCTCGCTCGCGTTGGATGAGGAAGAAAAAGCGCTGGTGAAACAGCTCTCGCTCATCACCTCAAAACCGACCATGTACGTAGCCAACGTAGCCGACGCCAACGACCTGGCGCACAACGCGCACTATCAGGCGGTGCTTACCTATGCCGCCAAAGAGCGCGCGCCCGTGGTGGCGGTGTGCGCCAACATGGAAGCCGAAATCGGCGACATGGACGACGCCGACAAGATGGAATTTTTGAAAGACTTGGGCCTCGAAGAGCCGGGTCTCAACCGCGTGATCCGCGCCGGCTACAACCTGCTCGGCCTACAAACCTACTTCACCGCAGGCGTCAAAGAAGTGCGCGCGTGGACCATCCACAAAGGCGACACGGCACCCCGCGCCGCCGCCGCGATTCACACCGATTTTGAAAAAGGCTTCATCCGCGCGCAGACCATCGCGTATGTCGATTACATCCAGTTCAAAGGCGAACACGGCGCGAAAGAACACGGCAAGATGCGCGCAGAGGGCAAGGAATATGTAGTGCATGACGGAGATGTTTTGAACTTTTTGTTCAACGTTTAGATAACGTAAAGGCTACGCCGCTCGCGCGAAGCGCAATTAGCGCGTAGGCTGGGTTGCAACCCAGCATCTGCGGTGCTTCAACGACCCCGCTGGGTTTATCAACCCAGCCTACAAGGAATGCTCGCTGTTATTGACGTAGCGCGTTCGCGACCTGCGCGAGCACGGGCTCCCAACGCCGTGATTCATCCTGCCGGAACAGCCGCATCGTCGGTGACCATGCGCAAACGTCGCCGGTGATTCCGTAGCGCCAGTCACCCGCGTGGCGCAGCAACACCCACGTTTTTGCACCCAGTGCTGCGGCCAAGTGTGCCGCGCCGGTGTCGATGCTGATAACCAGATCGAGGGTGTCGATTAATGCAGCCATTTGCGTGAATTCGACGCTGTCTGCCGTCCAGTCGATCACGTTGACCGCGCTGAGCGGTGACGCGCCGTGTTGCAGCGAAACCCACGTGATGTCGGGGTGCGATTCGACGAATCGACGAATCAAGCGGGGCGGGATGGAGCGGTCGGCCATCTGGTTGTCTTGACCTGCGAATTGGCCTTGCCAGACTAGGCCGATTCGGCGGCGCTCGCCTCCCGGGGGGGAGGAGTTAGGGGAGAGGGTGTTGGCGCTATCGCCAAGCTTTTTTTGATCGCCGTCACCCTCTCCCCAACCCTCCCCCCCGGGGGGAGGGAGCAGAACCGATAGCGCATCGAGTCGCTTTCTCCATGCCGCCACATCGCTTTCTCGCGTCTGCAAAAACCGCTCTGGCACAGGCAAATTTTCAAGCGTGATGCCAAGCGCGGATGGTAGCGACCATAGCGCCGCCCAGCAATCAAACTGCATCGCTTCATGCTCGCCCAATACGATTGCGCGAACATCGGGAAACGACTGCTGCATCAACGCAACTTGCGACTTTGGCACCGCGAACGTGACGTCCAATCCGCGCGCGACCACCATCGGCACAAAGCGCGCGAACATAAATGTGTCGCCAAGGCCTTGTTCACACATTAGCAGGATGCGCGGGGTTGGCAAATGCGCGTGTGCCGTTTCACCCTTCCAGATCGGCGCGTCGGGAATCTTGCCGGGCGGTTGCGTCTGCGGAAATTGCAAGCGCAGTTCGTAGTCCGCAAAGCCCTGTGCGTAGTCGCCTTTTGCGAGCAGAGAGAACGTCCGGTTCCATCTCGCGTAATTGAAATTCGGTGCGAGTTCGAGCGCTCGGTCAAATGCGCCGATGGAGGCGTCGATGTCATTCATTGAGCGCAGGTTGAAGCCCAAATTGTTGAGTGCGCCAACGTGTTCCGGGTTCAGCGTCAACGCACGCTCCGCCGCCCAACGGCCTTCAGCGTAACGACCCGCGCTCCATGCAGCCGCACTCGCATTGCTGAAAAATTCTGGCTCGTTATCCGCCAGTTTCAGCGAGCGCCACATCAGCTCAAGTGCTGTTGACGGCTGCCCCGCTTGATACTGCGACAGGCCCGCGAAGTGCAGCGCTGCAGCGTTTTCGGGCTCCTGCTGCAGGATACGTGCGTAGCGTTCAACAGCGGCGTTGATGTTGCCTGCTTCGTGCAGTTGCAGCGCTTCGCCAAGCAAGGCAGTCACATTGATTTCAGCCGTTGCGGACGATGCTGCAGCGATCTTGCCGTGACATTCTTTGTATCGCTTGCCGCTGCCGCACGGACAGGGATCGTTGCGCGATGCCGGGGCTTTGACCGCAACGACTGTATCAGCAGTGAGCCCGGGCTTTTGTAGCGCGGTCATTCGCAACCCCAGTTCGACCGATTGCGAATCATGGGGTAGGAGCGCGAGCCGTCGCGCCACAAACGCGGGCGCCACCGCTGCGCGCTTCAAGTCCAGCAGATTTTTGGTGAGCGCAGCGAAACCCAGGCCCTGCACAATCGCGTCGGGCGCGGCATGTGCAAAGGTGATGAGTGCAGCCTCATCGAGCACCTGCCAAAAATTGAATACGCCGTGAAAGCCGAGTGTTGGCCCCAGCGGACGCCCCACGTCAAACGCAAATCGATCGGCCACGCGTTCGTCGGCAAACGCAATGCCGTAGCGGGTTTCGAGCGCTTCACGAAAGCGAATGCAGATAGCAGTGTCTTCGTTTTCGTCGTGTGTGAGCGTGAATTCGGGTTGCGCCAACGCGTCGAGCAATCGTTTGGAGCGCAGCGAAAAGCCCCCGTTGCCCACACGAAAATCGCCCGTCTCATGCGGCCACTTGGCGCCGATGTAGTCGTAATTCCAGAACTCATCTGCCCACGCATCAACATCAATAATGAAGCCATCCCATTGCACCACCAATGCGTAGTCGGTGCTGATGTGCGCGCCGAGTTGTTTGAGTACGAACTGTGAATACGCGGCGCGTGATCGGAGCGACGAGATTTGCACCACCTCGATGCCTTCGCGTTGCATGGCAACGTCGGTAAGTAACAGAACGCGCGCGACCGGAAGTTGTGCGGCAGAGCGCGACAGCGCGTCGGCAGCGAGTTCTGGATACACGCAGTCGATGGCGACCAGTGTTAAGGCGTGAGAAGGTTTCATCTCAATGATTTTGTAGGAGCGGCTTCGCCGCGACGCGGCGACAAATCGTAGACAAGAGGTCGCGGCAGAGCCGCTCCTACAAGACCAAACCTCACTTCAACCCTTCATAAAGCAGCCGTAGGCCCAGCAAGAAAAGCAGCGTCAACGTGATGCGGCGAAACAGCACATCGCTGATGACAGCGTTAAGGCGCACACCGAGCCAAACGCCGATGGGCGCGAGCGGCATGAGCACCAGCGCGGTGCCAAGATTGATGAAGTTAAGCTGCCCCAGTAGCGCAAATGGCACCAGCTTCACCGCGTTGACGACAGTGAAGAAAAACACCGTGGTCGCCACAAACGTGGCGCGATCAAGCTTCCGGGGCCACAGGTAAATCGTGGCCGGGGGGCCACCGGCGTGGGCAAGCGTTGAGGTGAATCCCGACAGGCCACACCACAACCACGGGCGGACGCGCTCGGGCAACCATGATTTCAAATCACGCAGCGCCGGGATGCCCTGATAGAGCGCAAAGCCAACCGCCACGGTGCCGAGCAGCGCCTTGGTTGTTTTCACCGACAGTAATCCAAACATCAGTGCACCCAGCGCTATGCCAAGCACCGCCGCCGGAATCATCAGCTTGAGGTCAGGCCATGACCACTTGCCGCGATACGCGCGCAAGCCAAGCACGTCCATCACGCAGAGTATTGGCAGCATGATGCCCGCCGCTGCGCCGGGTGCAATCACCTGGCTCATGAGTGGCACCGCGATGCCGCCGGAGCCGGAGCCCAGGCCCGTTTTAGAGATGCCAGTGATGAGCACGGCCGGCACCGCCAGCGCGTAGAACCACGGATCGGTGATAACGGTCACGCGCTAGCTCGTTGCGGCGCGCAACAGCTGACCGATACGCCGGTTGACGCGGGCAATCGCCGCATCAGTGGCGGTGCTGTACTTGGCCATTCGCAAAAAGCCATGCGGCAGGGAATCGAAATTGTCGTGCTGGGTATCGATGCCGGCGCCGCGCAGCGTTGCCACGTAATTGCGCCCCTCGTCGCGCAGCGGATCGCGCCCCGCCGTAACGACGTACGCAGGCGGCAATCCCGCATGCGACGTGGCACGCGTGGGCGCAATGCGGTAGTCGTTCGCGCCGAGATCATCGCCAACGAATTGCTGCCAGTACCACTGCATATCAGTACGTGTCAGGCCAGGTCCAGCCGCAAAGCGCTCGTAGCTTTCTGTCGTGAACGCCGGCTCAATACAGGGATAGATCAGCGCCTGCAACGCCACATGAAAACCGCCAACGTCCCTGGCGCGGATCGCGGTGACCGCTGCAAGGTGCGCGCCTGCACTGTCGCCCGCCAGTGCAATGGGCGTACCTGCGTCCGTATTGAATCTATCAACGGCAATCGCAGCGGCCGCCTGATAGCAGGCGTCAGCGATCTTGGTCCAATGCGTTTCCGGCGCGAGTGGATAGTCAATGCTGACAACCAGCGCATTGGCCTCATGGGCAAGCCGCGCGCAGGTCGGCATGTGGGTATCGTTATCGCCAACGACCCAGCCGCCACCGTGAAAATAAATGATGGTCGGCACTGGCTCGTCCACGCCGTCGTGCCCATAAAACAGTCGCACCGGCACTCTGCACGATTCGAGATCGAGTGAGACGTCGTTGATGGTCACGTTGCTCGGCAGCGGCGTCTTGCCAAGGCCACACAGCGCCCAGTAGCGCGCCCTGCGCTCCAACGGGGTCGGGTTCGCGGGCAGCGGTGAAAACTGGGTGCCGAGATCGGCGAAATAGTTGGCGAGGTCTGCGTCTAGATCGGACATGGGCGGGGGTTGCTTTCATTTAAAACCAGTGCTTAACCACGATTATTCATCACCGTGGGCAGCGGCGTGGTCGCCCAGCACGCGCGTGGTTCGTAAAGTCGCTTTGCAGCGTCAAAAAGCAACGCTGGGCAGGCATCAGCTTTTGGTGAATCGCGGGGCGTGGGACACCCTAAACAGCGACACCTCCCGCCCGTTCAGCAAGCCGATAAGCGACCGTATCGCAGTCAAGGTGGTCATTCATCTTGGCGATGAGGTGATGAAGGTGTTTCGCGTGGCCTGAAAGAAAAAGGGCTAGCCGAAGCTAACCCTTTGATTTTTATTGTTATTCTGTGCGTAATTCTGGTAGGACGTGGCGGGCTCGAACCGCCGACCAACGGATTAAAAGTCCGCTGCTCTACCAACTGAGCTAACATCCCGAAGCCTTAGATTATAGCCATACTTTTGAAATTTCTGCAACCGGGGGTCGCGTGACGGCCCTGCCGAGTTTCAACCCACGCGTCGCTTCAAAAAGCGCATCAACGCGCCGATTAGCGGCAGCTTTTCATAAAGCTCTTCGGCGGCATCCCAATAGTCGCGGTGATAGCAGACGCGGTCATGCTCATCAAATCTCAGATGCGAACTGCCGCGAATGGTTTGCGTGACATCGGGCTTGTATTTCTTGATGCGAAAGTTGAAGTCCCATGTAAGAAAGGCCTCGTTTCCCTGCTCTACCTTACTGTGAACAACGAAGCGTGGATCGTGCAGCGAGACATACATTTCGGCGAAGATGTGCTCGATTAACGCGACCTCGCGCACTTCGTTGAACGGGTCTTTGAAGTACGCATCCGGTGCGTAGTAAGTGCGCAGTTGCGGCAACGTAGCCTCCGAAATGGATTCGAAGTAGGACGCGAGTTGGTTCAGGCGCTCGCTCACAGCCCGGTCGTTTTTTTGATGAGCTTGAAATACATGCTGTATGGCAGCAGTCGCAGAAACTTGAGCTGGCGGGTGAATGCCTTTGGAAAGTGAATCTCGAAATCACCTGCTTCATAGCCCCAGATCATTTCGGCAGCGGCCTCTTCCGGTTCAATCAAATGCGGCATTTTGAACTCGTTTTTCGCAGTGGCCGGCGTGTTCACAAAGCCGGGGTTCACGACCGAGGTGCCGATGCCCTTTCGGCTCAAGTCAAAATAGAGCGATTCGGCGAAGTTAATCAGCGCCGCCTTTGACGGCCCATAAACCAGCGCTTTAGGCAGGCCGCCATAGCCAGTGACGGAGGACACGATGCTGACGTGTCCGTGACCTTGCTTGAGAAAATACTGAGCGAGCAGCGCACTGGCATTCATTGCGCCATACACGTTGGTCTGCATCATGCTGCGGATGGCCTCTTCATTCAGTTCCCATGCACGAATGGCGCGATAGGTGCCAGCCATGACGACGCCCAGATCCAGACCACCCCACTTCTGGTGAATGCTATCGAGCGCTGCGGCGACCGCTTTACCATCGGCGATGTCGAGCGGCAGGCGCAGCGCGTTAGGCTTTGATGCGAATGCATCGTCAAGCGTTTCGACGTTGCGCGCAGACACCGCAACTTTCGCACCTTTCACGAGTAGTGCATCGGCTAGCGCCTTGCCAATACCGGCTGACGCGCCGATGATCCAGACGCGCTGCTGCGCCCAATCGCGAATCGGCGGGTTGAGGGTTGCCATTAATTCTGCTTGTAGAAGGTGATGAGCACTTCACCGAGCTTAAACCCGAATTTGGAAAACTCAGCGCGATTTATCATGACCTTGTCGTCGAGCTGCCACATCCAGTCGTCGAAATCGACGTTATGGACCTTGTCGTCAACGGGCAGCGCGAGCACATATTTCCAGTTAAGTGCGTTGCCCGCCGCCGATCCAGTCGCCTCACCCACGACGTCCGCCGCAGTGCCGACATAGCGATCACCCTGCTTTTTGATGGTCCACACGCGACGCTCTTTTTTGCCATCGGAATAGGTGAAATCTTCGTCCAGCGTGCCGGTATCTCCGACCCAGGTGCACTGCATATCGACGGTCATCCGACGAATGACTTTACCTGAGCGATCCTGCACGATGCCATGGGCGATCACGCGGCCATTGAAGTATTGCTGCAAGTCAAATTTAGGCTTTTCTTGCGCGTAGTCAGCCACCTGAACGGATGCGCAACCGGCCAAGAATAGCGCGAAAAAAACGAAACCCAATAGACGAAAAAAAGAATAGCGGCGTGGCATGTGATGTCTCCAAAAAATCAAAATTTGCGATGAACTTTCCACAGCAACGCTAAAGCGCAAAGTTTTAACGCGCAAGGAAGTACGGTGTAGGCGAGCGTAAGCGCGGCGACGTTCGAAGACGGCTCGCCCGACCGATAGCCGAAGGCGCTGACAACCGGCAGCGCGAGACCAGCCGCTAACGCGAGGTTCGCTTTTGTTGCGAAGGTCCAGATGCCGAAATAGCTGCCCGTCTGCTCGCGGGCGTTCGCCTTTTCGATGGCGTCAGCGAGCAATGCGGGCGGAAGCGCGAGGTCTGCGCCCAGTGCCACACCGCTGGCAATGCACACGACCAGAAATGCAATACGATCCCCCGCACCAAAGCTCGCGGCCCACGAAAATGCGAGCACCGCAACCACCATACCAATACCCCACGCGGCGACTTTGCCGAGCCGCGCGGCGAGCATCACCCACAGCGGCATGGCAAGCGCGCCTGCGAGAAAGTAGCTCACGAGAAATACTGGTTCCCATTCTTTGGCCCGCAGCACGTCGTCTACGAAGAAAAGCAGCAAGGTCGCGGGAATGGCCGACGCAATCCCGTTTAAAGCAAAAACCGCCAACAACGCTACAAAGCGCTTGTCTTGCAGCACGCCGAGCAGAGCCGCAGGCGTATCGACCGCCACTTTCGCTTCACGCAATCGCCACAATGCGAACAGCGCAACGACCAGCACTATGACAAACAGCCAAGAAAAACGAGCGAGTCCCAAGCCAATTTGCGTCGCTGGCATGCCGCCGCTCACAAGTACCGTGGGTAACGCCGCCGCAACAAGCACGCCGATCAAACCCACGGCTTCGCGGCAGGCCGTGAGTCGAGTGCGCGCCGCTGAGTCGGGCGGCAGCTCCGCGCCCCATGCGCTATAGGCAATGGTGGCCAGACTGAAGCCGAAGTACACCAGGATCAACGACACGGTCAGCCAGGACCACAATGCAATAGAGAGCGATGTTGCAGCGGCGGGATTGAGCAAACCCAACATGCCGACAAGCAGTGCCACGCACGCGATAGCAATCGCCGCAAATCGTGTGCCGAGCCGGTCTGACCAGCGCCCGAGCAACGGGTCGATCAGTGCATCGGCAAAGCGCAGCACCAACAACAACACACCCAGCGCGCTGAGGGATAAGCCGAGCTCGGCATACAACTTGGGGACGTGAACATATATAGGCAGCGCTGCCATAGCCAGTGGGGCTGCGAACAGGCTGTAGCGAACCAGTTCTGGCTTGCTGACGGGTTGCACGAGACGGCTTTATCGCGTCGGCTGGAGCCGGACGCTATTCAGACTTGCCGAGCAATTGATTGCGCATGCGCGGTTGCGACGATTTTTCATTAAGCCAGATACCGAAAAACGCATCGGCAAAGGCCGGGTCGCTGATTTCACCGCGAAACGCCCCGTTGAAGAAAAACTTCGCCGTCCGAGTCGGTGTAACGACGCCGGTCAGTCGATCTCCCTCTTTTACGTCGGCAAAAACGCGCTCCATTTCGGCGAGCCACTTTACATAAACCGCATCGTCGCCGATACCCTGGCCGCGCATTTCATCAATGCTGCGTTCCGCCAATTTCTTGGCCGTAAAGTTTCTCAGGTATTGCAAATCCAATGCGTGCGGCTTGCTGCGATCAAACGCGGAGCCGGCGGGTGTCCACAAATAGGCGTTGTACACCTGAAAACCGAGCACCCGCAACAGGCCCCCACCCAGCACTTTAAGCTCTGGCATGCCTGCTTTGGCACTGGCGGGCAACGGTGGAGCTGTAGGGGTTTGAGCGTACAACGGCGCTTGCGCAGTCAAAAGGACAAGCGCGATGCCAATCGCTCTTGATACGCGCGCCATGGCGGTGATCGTTCGCGGCTTAGCGCGCCAAAGTGTACTGACCAACATTGATACTCCCTGCTTCAAAACCTGCTATGCAGTAGGCCAGATAGAACCGCCAGAGTTTCACAAAATTCTGAGAAAAGCCCTGCGCTGTGATTTCATCGTGACGAGCATCGAATTGTCGCAGCCAGCGGCGTAGCGTTTCCGCGTAATCCAGTCCAAACTCAAAACGCTCGGTTACCTGTAGCTGCGCGCCGTTCGCTTTTGCCTCAAAGCGCTCGGGCGACGGCAGCATGCCACCCGGGAAAATGTACTGCTGTATGAAATCGCTGGTCGATTCGTATTGTTCGAAGCGCGCCTCGTCAATCGTGATCACCTGCACGCAGGCACGGGCGCCTGGGCTTAGCGCGGCTCCTACCGCCTGAAAATAGCTGTCCCAATACTTTTGACCCACCGCTTCAAACATTTCAATGGAGGCAACGCCATCAAAGGTGGATCCAAATCGTTTGGTCACGTCACGGTAGTCACACAACTCAAACTGCACTCGCGAATCAAGCCCCGCCGCCTTGATCCGTTCACGCGCGCTCCCCAGCTGCGATGGGGACAGCGTAATGCCGGTGACGCGCAAGCCGCGAGAGGTGGCGGCGTATTCGGCGAATCCGCCCCAGCCGCATCCAATTTCGAGGATGTGACCGCCGACGGGCGGATCGATTTCGGCGAGGATGCGCTCGTATTTCGCAATTTGTGCGGCTGCGAAATCGCCGTGCAAGTTGCCGTTAAACAATGCCGAGGAGTAGGTCATCGTCGAATCGAGCCACTCACGATAAAACGTGTTTCCGAGGTCGTAATGCGCCTCGATGTTCTTGCGTGCCTGCTTTTTACTGTTGGCGCGTAGCAGGTGGCGCAGTTTGAACAGCCAACCCTTCCAGCCACGTCCGTAAAACGCTGGCATCAATTCGTTCTGATTTTTCGCAAGGAGCGTCAGCAACGCCACCAAATCGGGCGAGTCCCACATGCCGTTGAAATAGCCTTCGCCAAACGCGACATCGCCGCCAGTGAGAATCTGCGTGCAGATACCCAGATCATGGATGTCGATGTGGGCGTGAATGCCATGCGCTTCTGCGCCAAATTCATGGCGACTTTTGTCCGGCAGGGTGGCAGTAATGCGCCCGTAGCGCAGACCACCGAGCAGCTTGAACAGCACGCGTGCGGCGATCGGAAGGGAGGGCGGGAGCGAGGAGAAAGTGGTGTCTGTGGCACTCATGAGCGCGAAATACCTGTCATGGTTGATGCGGGTTCGTAAATTGAAAACTTGTCAATTTGTCCGGCTGGGCTTGGGCGCGCTGCGTCGTTGCGAATCGCTTGTGTGGCAGGCCACACGGCACTTTTCACGACTAGCATCGCATCCCAATCCAGCGGCCAAATAGCCAAATTTTTCATTCACGAATCCCCAGTTTGCCTAGGAACGGCACACGTTTTGCGATTAGCAGCAACGCGTGAAAGTGAATGCGTGCGACCACGGCAAGCGTCTGTAGCGGGAATCGCAACGTCGCGCGGCGCAAATTGGCTCGCGTCAATGGCTGCGTAGCGCCGGAAATATGCGTATGAAGCAGCGGTCCATCGCCGTCGTCGTAATCAATGCGCGCCATCCAGCGCTCCGCGCCAAAGTTGAAGCGAAACCGATAGCCGCCACGTACCTCGTTGAATGGTGAAACGTGGAGCTGTTTGGTGGCTTCCAGTAACTCACCTGACTGGATGTGCCGTCCGTTGGTAGGCGTCAACAGATAGCTATGCGATTGTCCGAAGGTATTGTTGACTTCGACCAGTACCGCGCAAACTTCGTCGACGTCGTTCACAGTACGCCGGCAAACCCAAAAACTCACCGGGTTAAAAACATAGCCGAGCATGCGCGGAAAGCTGTGCAGATCGACGTCGATTTGACTATCGGACGCGGTCGCGATTCCGTGTTCAACGAGAATCTTTCGCACCCAAGCAAGCGTTGACGACCCATCACGTGCGCCATGGTCGCGTTCCTGAAACGACACAAGTCCCGAGCGATTGACGGCCATCCGTTGCGCCACATCGCCGAGTTGGCCAAGTGGAATTCGCAGGCAAAACAGCGGATAAGTGAATTTGTGGCTCGTGGGGCGAAACCGCTCGTGAACCACTTCTCCAACGATGATCGCGGCACCGGTCATGCAGCCGCCAAATCGAACGTCGCTTCGTCTTCGGCTCGACCAACAAGCGCGACCACATCAAGCGCAGACGACAAGCCGTCTTCATGAAATCCGTTTTTCAGCCACGCGCCCGCAAAGTACGTATGATTTTGGCCCTGCACCTGCGTGATTTGATTCTGCGCCTGAATTGCGGCCTGATTTAACAGCGGATGCCAGTATTCAAACTCCGCGATCGCGGAGTCTTTGCGCGGCTCAACAGGCGGATTCAAAGTCTCGAACAATTGCGTTTTGAACGGCAATGGTTGCAGCAAGTTCATCCAGTAAGTGAGTGCCACCGGGCGCAGGTTATCCGCATCATTCACCTGCAAATAATTCCAGGCCGCCCACGCACGGCGTCGACGCGGCATGAGGTTCGCGTCGGTATGCAACACGCAGCGGTTCGGTTGATAGCGAATGGCGGATAACGCATTGCGTTCGATGTCCGTTGGATGTGCAAGCAGCTTGAGTGCTTGATCGCTGTGACAAGCGAGCACCACGGCATCGAACTGTTCGTGACCGTGATCCATAACCAGTTCAACGAAGCCAACGCCGCGCACGATGCGCTTGATCGGCGTGCTGATGCGTGCATCGCGCAGTCGTTTGATGATGACGTCAACATACGTTTTCGCGCCGCCACGAACTGTCATCCACTTCGGTCGATTCTGCACGCGCAGCAAGCCGTGGTTATGGCAAAAGCGTAACAGCATTGGCAGCTCAAAATCGAGCACGTCACCTCGCGGTGTCGACCAGATGGAGCCGACCATCGGCCAGATGTACCAGTCAAACAGCGCCTGCGAAAAGCGCTCATTTTCGAGAAATTCGCGCACTGAAATTTGCGGGACGCGCGACTCAAGCACCAGCGCGGTACTGAGGCGGTTGAAGCGAACGATGTCCGCGAGGAAGCGCAGAAACCTGGGCTTGAGCGCGTTGGAGGGTTGCGCAAAGAGTGACGCGAAATTAGTGCCCGACCATTCGATGCTGTCGCGATCCGCGCGCACAGAAAATGACATGTCGCTTGGTGCCAGGTCGACATCAAGTTCAGCAAACAGCTTGAGGATGTTGGGATACGTGTGGTCATTGCAGACCAGAAATCCCGTATCAACAGGAGCCGTTACGCCGTCAAGTGTTACGTCAACGGTATGGGTGTGGCCGCCGAAGTAATCGGCGGCTTCGAAAAGCGTGACGGTATGCCCCGCCTGTTCTAGATAGAACGCGGACCCCAAACCTGAAATGCCAGCGCCGACGACGGCGATGCGCATGTTGCCTCCAAATCGCACAAGAGATGATGCTCCCTCGTACGTTGCAGCGGCGCTGGCGGTTTTCTCCGCCTTTATGTGGCCGCTGAATGCTCCCTGAATTGTGACGCTATCGGCTTACTTGCAGTTTGCCTCGACCATAAATCTCGGCGTAGGCCGAGTGATTGTGTATCGCTTCAAAGTTTTCACTAGCGACCATGAATTCACCGATGTGATCATGCAACCGGCAGGCGAGCGCGATGTCGCGCACCAGATCTTCAACAAATTTTGGGTTGTCGTACGCACGCTCGGTCACGAATTTTTCGTCGGCGCGTTTGAGGACGCCGTACAGTTCGGAGGACGCCTCGCGCTCAGCGATATCAATCAGCGAGTCAATTGACAATGCGGGTGACCCTTCGGCGCGAATAGTGATGTGCGAGCGTTGATTGTGCGCGCCGTAATCAGAAATTTTCTTCGAGCAGGGGCACAAGCTGGTCACAGGTGCTACGACTTGGACCGTGAATCTTGTGCCGTGCGCAGCGGTGGTTTCGACGATCAGTTTGACGTCGCTATCGAGCAAGCTTTCCACACCGGACACCGGTGCGGCCTTGCGTCGAAAGTACGGAAAGGACATTTCCAGATAGCCGGTTTCGGCCTCGAGCCGTGCCCGCATTTTCTTTTCAAGCTCAAGAAAGCTGAACGCACTGATCGGCCCCCTCTCATCTTCGAGCAATTGAATGAAGCGCGACATATGCGTGCCTTTGACTTGCTCAGGCAAACCAACGTACATCGCAAACGTAGCAACGGTGCCTTGCACGGCGCCGTCCGCCGCAACGACATTTACCGGGTAACGCAACGCCTTGATGCCGACCCGCTGAATCGGTAAGTGCCGCACGTCGACTGAGGCCTGCGTGTCGTCAAGGGATTGGGGGGGCATCGCCGGGTACAGCGCGCGATCAAATGCGTTCATAACTTTATATTTTAGCGGCGCTGGACTCAGGGCTTTTGTGCGAGTAACGTTTCAATTCTGCGCACCAGCGCGGCGCTTTGGGGCGACGCACTACTTTCAAAGCTTTCAATCCGCGTGCCCCGACGGTCGATCAGATACTTGTGGAAATTCCACTTCGGCTCAGCGCCAGTGCCTTTCACAAGCCCCGCGAAGACCGGGTCCCGGCGCAACGGAATCGCCTCTACCTTTGCAAACATCGGAAAGGTCACACCAAAATTGGCCTGGCAAAATTCCGCAATTTTCTTATTGCTGCCCGGCTCTTGTCCACCAAAGGCATTGGACGGAAAGCCCACAACCACCAATCCGCTCGCTGCATACTTTTGATGCAGCGCCTGCAAACCTTCGTATTGCCCGGTGTAGCCGCATTCACTTGCAGTATTGACAACCAGCACCACGCGGCCCGCATATTGACAGAGCGATTGTGGTTTGCCGCCCGTGAGCGGCTCAACGGTGTGGTTGAGCACCGTGGGGCAGGCGAATACCGTGGCGCAGCCGCCGGACAACATAATGCCCAAGTACCGAATGAGCGATTTCATGTCCTAGACAATAGCATGGTTCTGACGTAGACTCGCTGGAGCGTATTGAAATGTCCATAAGTTCCGTCTGTTTTATGAGGCCTCTGGAGCCGTGAGTCGCGCATGAATCTTTTGACCGAGCCACCGGCCGCCGCTGCCGCTCCGCCTGCGACTATCGCGTCGCACCTTGCGATTAGCGCCGTCGAGCGAGACACGGGCTTGTCGAAGGACGTGTTGCGCGTCTGGGAGCGGCGCTACGGCTTTCCGGTGCCGCAGCGCGATGGAAACGGCGAGCGGCTGTATCCGCTGGTGCAGGTCGAGCGGCTACGTGCCATCAAGCGCCTGATGGATTCAGGGCACCGCCCCGGCAAACTGCTCTCGTTGTCGGAGAGTGAGCTCGACACGCTAAGTAGTCGGCAAAATCGCCCGCGACGTGGCGACGAATCGGGTGATTTGCAGCGCCAGGTGATTGAGCTGGTGCGCGGCCACGACATGCCCGGTTTGCGCCAGCATCTCAGCTTGTGGCTGATGAAGCAGGGGCTCCAGGAGTTCGTCGTCGAGACAGTCGCGCCGCTAAACCGCGCTGTCACTGAGGCGTGGATGCGCGGCGAAATCGAAGTGTTCGAGGAGCGCGCTTATGCCGAGCAATTGCAGGTGGTGTTGCGCAGCGCCATGCTGCCAGCGGTGAATTGCACCAGCGAGCCGCGTTTTTTGCTGGCGACGCTGCCCAACGAGGTCAGCGCGCTCGGGTTGCTGATGATGGAGGCGCTGCTTGCGCCCGAAGGGGTGCAATGCACGTCCCTCGGCACGCAGGTGCCGATCCCGGAGATTACGGCGGCGGCGAAGGCGTTTGATGCCGACATCGTGGCGTTGTCCTTCTCTGCGTCGTTCAGCTCCAAGCAGGCAGTTGCGAGTCTTGAATCGATCCGCTCGGCGATCCCGGACGGCACCGCCATTTGGGTCGGAGGTGAGCTGATTCGCCGCTTGCGCCGCGACATTCCTGGCATCACACCGACCGGCACGCTCGCCGACATGCTTGCTGCCTTGCGGCAGTGGCGCGTGGAACATTTGACCTAGATTTTTGCCCATGAGTTTTAAGGGTAACAAGGCGTCATTGCCCGCAAAGCCTTGCGTGACCTGCGGTCGGGAAATGACCTGGCGTAAATCGTGGGCAAAAAACTGGGCCGACGTTAAATACTGCTCCGATCAGTGTCGGGCGAAAAAACGCTCGGCGGGCACCTCCACCGCTTTGTAAGTTTTGTAATGAAGTCTGTTTCACAGTCGCAGCCGCGCTGCCGTCGATTGATCGCTGTGCTGGGCGACCAACTCAATCACGACTCCGCCGCGTTTGATAGTTTTGATGTTGCGCGTGATGTGGTGCTGATGGTCGAAGCGCGCGCCGAATCGACGCACGTGTGGTCGCACAAAATTCGCACGGCGCTATTTTTTTCGGCAATGCGCCACTTTGCTCACGAGTTGCGAGACAAGGGCATTCGCGTTGAATATCGTCAGCTTGATGCGCAGGGCGATGCGTCGCTGGCGGCGGGTTGGTTGGCCGCGATTGCAGAGTACCAACCCGAGTCGCTGGTGTGCGTCGAGCCCGGTGATTTGCGGGTGTGGCAGATGCTGAATGAGACGGCGGCGATGGCCAGGCTGCCGCTGGACATTCGCGTAGATCGTCATTTCATGTGCTCTCGCGACGCGTTTGCCGAATGGGCGGGAGACAGCAAAAGTCTGCGCATGGAGTTTTTCTATCGGCAGATGCGCCGCGAGCACAACGTGTTGATGGAGGGCGACAAGCCACTTGGTGGTCTGTGGAATTTTGACGCTGACAACCGCAAAAGCTTTGGCAAAGCGGGGCCGGGATTTTTGCCGCAGCCACCCAAATTTGTTGCCGACGTAATCACGCACGACGTGCTGGCACTGGTTGAGCGCGAATTCGCTCCGCATCCCGGAGCGCTTGCCAATTTCAACTGGCCCGTCACGCGCGATCAGGCGCTGATTGCGCTCAAGAGCTTCATCGACGAGCGGCTAGACGCTTTCGGCCCGCATCAGGATGCGATGTGGGCTGGCATGGCGTTTGGCTGGCATTCGTTGTTGTCAACGTCGCTCAACCTCAAGCTGCTCGATCCGCGTGAAGTGATTGCGGCAGCAGAAACCGCATGGCGCGAGCGCAAGCTGGATTTGGCGGGTGTTGAGGGGTTTATCCGGCAGATTTTGGGCTGGCGGGAGTTCATGCGCGGCGTGTACTTTCTCGATATGCCGTCACTCAAAACCGATAACCATTACGGCCATCTAAATGCCCTGCCAAAGTGGTACTGGACGGGTGAGACGAAGATGAATTGCCTGCGCGAAGCGATCACGCAAACGCTCGACCACGGCTATTCACACCACATTCAGCGCCTGATGATTACTGGCATGTTCGGCATCACGGCCGAGATTACGCCGCAGCAATTATGCGACTGGTATCTCGCCGTCTACGTGGACGCGGTGGAATGGGTGGAGCTGCCGAACACGGCGGGCATGGCGCTGTTTGCCAATGGCGGGCGCTTCACCAGCAAGCCGTACGTCGCCAGCGGCGCGTACGTGAAGCGCATGAGCAACTATTGCAGCGGTTGCGCGTACAAGCCCGACGTGAAATCCGGGGCCAACGCCTGCCCGATAACAACGCTGTACTGGAATTTTCTTGATAAACACGAGAGGACGTTTGCCAGCAACCCACGCACGTCGCTGATGGTGAAAAACCTGCAGCGCATGACTGACGCAGAGCGCGCCGCCGTTCGAGTGGACGGAAAGCGAATGCTCGCTAACCTCGACGCGCTGTAGGGGAAAAGTACGTCACGCTCAGTTGCAGGCTGACGTAGCGAAAATCGTCGACCAGAACCCGAACAGACTATTGCTACGTATATCGATAAACTTATGGCGTTTGAATCGCTCTGATGGCCTACGTAATCACGCAAAAGCCACCGACCGATTTCCCCGTTCAGCCCTCTGAAACAGGCGATGACGGACACTCGCTGCAACTGCGCTCCCTCGTTTAAAAGGCCCCTCATGCTTTACGCTGAATTGTTCAAAGACCTCGAAACCGTGCGCTGGAGCATGGCGACCGACGTGCCGTGGGACTCGTTCGATGCGAGTAAGCTCACCGACGAACAGGCCAACACCATTCGCCTGAACGCGATCACCGAGTGGTCGGCGCTGCCCGCCACCGAGATGTTCCTGCGCGACAACCGCACCGACAGCGATTTCTCCGCGTTCATGTCGATCTGGTTTTACGAAGAGCAGAAGCATTCGCTGGTGCTGATGGAATACCTGAAGCGCTTTCGGCCCGAGCTGGTGCCGACCGAAGCCGAACTGGATAACGTGCGCTTTGAGTTCGATCCTGCGCCCGCGCTAGAAACGTTGATGATGCATTTTTGCGGTGAAATTCGCCTGAATCACTGGTATCGCCGCGCGGCCGAATGGCATTCAGAGCCGCTGATCAAACATATTTACGGCCTGATCGCGAAAGACGAAGCGCGTCATGCCGGGGCCTATCTCAAGTACCTGAAGCAGGCGATATCTCGCGCTGCGGCGGAAAAAGTGAACGAGGTGAAGGCTGGTTTCGCGAAAATTGGCTTCCTGATGGCGGCCAGCGGTCGTGCTGGCAAACCGATGCACCCGACCAACCTGCACGTCAATCAGTCACTGTTCCCGAACGACACGGTGCAAAGCAAATTGCCCGACCCGGAATGGCTGGAGCGCTGGCTCGATACGCAGATCAATTTCGACAAGGAATGGGAAGGCAAAGTCGTCAAGATGATTCTGCACAACCTGTCGTCGCTGTTCGGCAAGAGCCTGGAGTCGCTGGGTGACTTGAACAAATACAGGAAGTCGCTGCTGGTTGCCTGAGCAGGTAGAGCGGCGCAGGAGCGCCGCGGTTGCCTCGCGTGGCGAGTTGCAGCTTTTTGCCGAAACACCCGATTTATCGGGGCAGAGCGTCTATTTACTTAATAGTCGACTTACGAAAAAAGCGGTCTGTAGCCCCCATTTAGTAAGGCCAGATGGAAAAAGCTGTGCTCTCACCGGCCACTCCGCGCGCTACTCTCCACACCGTGCGAGTGATTGGATGCACAATCCGGCCTGTTGCAATCGAATTTTGTCAGCGCATTGGAGAAATCATGAAACGCTATTTAGCTTTGGGGCTTGGGGTTGTGTTGGCGGTGCTCGCGGGTTGCGCAACCATGTCGGGCCAGGCGTCCTGGGTCACGCTGGTCGACGGCGCGAAAGGCCTTGAGAACTGGGATCGCATCGGCGACGCCAACTGGCGAGCTGAGGACGGCGCAATCGTTGCCGACAAGGCGAAAGAAGCAAGCTATCTGGTGTCAAAAAATTCGTACAAAGATTTTCAGATCAGGGCGGAATTCTGGGCTGACCACACCACCAACAGCGGCATCTTCGTGCGCCTTTCCGATCCGAAAAAAGTCAGCGCGGCGAACTCGTATGAAGTCAACATTTATGATCAGCGCCCCGACCCCTCTTATGGCACCGGCGCAATCGTTGATTTTGCGAAAGTGGTGCCTATGCCCAAGGCGGGCGGCAAGTGGAACACGTACCTGGTCACCGCAAGAGGCAACCGCGTGATCGTGGAGTTAAACGGCGTGCAGACAGTCGACATGCAAGACAGCAAATTCGCCAACGGCCCCTTCGCCCTGCAATTTGGCAATGGGCCAAAAGACGCCCCGGGTGGCATCATCAAGTGGCGCAAGGTGCAAATTCGGCCGCTGTAGCGTTCGGCCTGCGTGGGGCGCGGTGTAGCCCCACGTTTCTGTTGCCAGGGCGCGAGTAGCTTCAAATTTGCGTCGTCCCGATTTTTCGCGTTAGGCGTCAGCGCGTTTCGCGACTGAGGTTGCCGGTTTCGTCTGCCTGCTCGCCGGACGTTTGAACCAACACTGATCGCCGTGCTAACGCTCGTGTGGCGCTGATCGCAACTCCGACGCTGCGTAAGACATCGCCTACGTCAACTACAACCATTGACCGATAGGGCGACGTGCCTGCGACTTCTATGCTGAGGTCAAGCGTCTCAATGACGTCAGTCCGCGCCATCACCCATGGTTTGTTGCATCAAGTTTGATGAGCATGCCAATTGTCAGGAGCAGCAAAAACATGCAGCCTTCAAATCTTGCCCACATTCAACACGTTCGCTCAATCACGATGGCGGCAGCAATCACAGCAACAGCGTTGCTCGCAGCGTGTTCCAGTTTGCCGCCCCCAGTTGAGCAAATGGCGGTCACGCGATCAACGGTGGAACGCGTGTCGTCGGCGCCTAATGCGGTTGATGCAGCGCCGGTCGAACTGAGTCAGGCGCGGGAAAAATTGGCGCGTGCTGAACGTGCAATGAACGAGAAAGACTACGTCAATGCACGGCGATTGGGCACCGAGGCTGAAGTCGATGCGCGAGTCGCGGAGTCGCGCGCCAGCGCCATGCGTGGCGAACGTGCGTTGAAAGAAATCCGCGACAGCATCCGCTCGCTCCAAGACGAAATCAATCGTCGCGCGCCTTGAGCCTTAGTCGCACTCACAGCACGTTAGTCAAGCACCACGAATTCAGGAAAGTATCAATATGAACACCATCTACAACGCCCGCAAATCGCTGCTTGTCGTGTCTGCCCTGGCAGCGGCGGTTTTGTCCGCGTGTGCCAGCAATTTGCCCAATGCGTCTCTTGAAAGTGCGCGCGCTTCAGTCGATCAAGTGGCCAGTAACCCTGAGGTGATACGCCGCGCACCGCTTGAGCTGAAAGCGGCCCGCGACACCATCGACAAGGCCGATGGCGTGTGGCGCACTGATCGAGACGAAGGCGAAGTCAATCACCTCTCTTATCTTGCCAGGCAGCGCGCTGAAGTGGCTCGAAATCTTGCACGTTCACGTCAAGTGGATGAAGAAGTGAAAGAAGCCAACAGCGCCGGTGACAAGCTGCGTCTGGAGGCCAGGACACGCGAAGCGGCACGGGCTCGTATGGACGCAACGGTTGCACAAAATCAAACGCAGACGGCGCAGGCACAAGCGCGACAGTCACAGATTGATGCAGCCAACGCGCAGCAAACTGCGGCCACGGCGCAACAGGACGCCACCGCCGCTACGCGCATGGCCGCTGCTGAGCGCGCGCAATCAGTCGCAGCGCAACAAGCCGCGGCGGCTGATAGGCTAAGAGCAGAGCAAGCGGCAGGCACCGCCAACGCAGCGCAGGAGCGTGTGCGTCAACTCGAAGCACAGTTGCGCGATATCGAAGGCAAGCAAACCGAACGCGGATTGCTGGTGACCTTAGGCGATGTATTGTTCGCCTTCAACAAGGCAGAGCTCACCCCCCAGGCAGGCCCGCGCCTGGACAAACTGGCCGCGTTCCTCAAGCAATTTCCGCAACGCAAACTGCTGGTTGAAGGCTACACCGATGCCGTAGGCGCTGATGGCTACAACATGGAACTCTCAGAACGGCGCGCCGAGTCCATCCGCGAAGCGCTCGTGGCGCGCGGCGTAGACACCACGCGCGTTGTGACCAAGGGCTACGGTAAGGCCTACCCTGTTGCAGACAATACAAGCGTGGATGGGCGTGCCGTGAATCGTCGGGTTGAGGTGGTAATTGCCGATGAGAGCGGCAATCTTAAAGGGCGTGGCACTTAAGGCGGCTACCTTATTGCTGACGGAGCGGTCGCGCGTGCGACTTTAGCGGACACTCATGTGCTGGCACCCGCAGTGACGCACGAGGGCCGATTGTTGATCCTTTGACCGCCGAATTGCATGGCAGACCGCAGTGGGTGCGACAGGGGTAAGCGTGGGATGTTGCGCGCATCATGCCCGTCGACTGCGCTCAGACGGGCCTTTCGCCGCGCCTACAAGCCCGCGAGTTCAGCGCGTTTTCAACGTCAATGACACGCCGTACTTGGTCCAGCGGGCAATCTCTTCATCCAGGAGCAATGCGGTCAGCGGATGTTCTGCAAGCCAGGTTGCGCTGAGCTGGAGTACGAACGCGTCGCCATTCATGGCAAGCGTTGCGCCTGGCGCTTCATCGACGCGACCGTGACAAAACAATGCTGCCAAGCGCAGACACATCAGTCGCGATAGCAGTTTGCGCGGCATTGCGTTGCGGTCAATTTTTTTGAGCGACCCGGTGTGTCCCAATACCAGCATCGCAAGCGCAGTGCGTTCTTGCTCTGAAAATCCATAAATATCGGAGTGCTCAATCACGTACGCCGAATGCCGGTGATAGTCCTCGTGCGCGATGGCCATGCCGATTTCGTGCAACGCGGCGGCCCATGACAACAGCGCGTCCGGGCTGGTTGATACGATACGTTTCCAGAACGACTGTGCGAGTGTTTCTACCCGTCGCGACTGCTCCAGATCCGCGCCGTAACGGTGCTGCAAACGCGTCACGGTGATTGCGCGCGGGTCAGCGCTCGATGGCGTTTCTGTTCGATGCAGCATGTCGTGCACCACACCTAGTCGCAGTGCGCCCTCGGACGGCTCCATCGTCACCACATTCAGCTCTTGCATCAGCGCCAGCAAAATGGCGAGCCCGCCTGGCAACACTGGTGCGCGGCTGGATTTGAGCGCGGCGAGCTCAATGCGGTTCATTTGTCCGGCATCGATCAGCGCGCTTTTAAGCCGCAGCATCGCGTCCACGGTGATGGCGCTGCCGAAGCCATTTTCGGTGACGATCTCAAAGATTGCACGGATGGTGCCGGACGAACCGTACGCGACGTCCCAGCCCTGTTTGTAACGCTTTTGCAGCACCTCCAAACGTGATCGGACAAACACCTCCGCTTTGCGAAACGCGCTGGCGGTGACGGTACCACCGGGGAAAATCTGTTGCGACAGCGTGACCGCGCCGAGCTGAAATGACTCTGTCAATTCAGGGTCATAACGACGACCTACGATGAACTCGGTGGAGCCGCCACCGATGTCGACGATCAGCCGTTCCTGCTCGCTCCACGGTAGCGTGTGCGCGCAACCGAGGTAAATCAGCCGTGCTTCTTCTGGCCCCGAGATGATGTCAATCGGCAGTCCCAGCGCGTCCTCAGAGCGCCGCAACAGCTCATCGGCATTCCTGGCCACGCGATAGGTGCTGGTGGCCACCGCACGCACCCGCTCGGCAGCGATGCTGGCCAACCGCTCGCGAAAGCGCCCCAGTGCTGCGCAGGCCTCAGCGATCTTCTCTTCCGACAGCTGGTTGTCGCCATTGAGGCCCCCGGCCAGCCGCACGCCTTCACGGTGGGTGCTGATCGGCACAATCTGGCCACCCTCATCTTTGGCAATCAACAAGCGAAAACTGTTCGAGCCGAGGTCAACGGCCGCCAACGGTATCGAGGTGGGACTGCCTGACTGTCTTTGTAATGTCACCGGGACGCTCTACGCTGTAAACAAACAATCATATTGCAGGAGTGTGACATGTGGGTGACGCTGTCTCTGGTGGCGACGACGATGACCATGGTGGGACTGGGCGCAGCGCTCAGCGTGTCGCGCTATCGTAAGTGTGATCATGCCCTCAAATCATTGGGCGCTTGTTTCAAATTCGACTGAGTGGCGTTGCAGGCGCTCCCGCCCGTTTCGTTATTGCACCAACCCGCCCTTGCTTGAAATGGCCGTCATGTCCACGTAGCGATTAGCCACGCCGACGCTGCGTCCCGCCACGCGCATCGGCCCCAACTCAATGGCCGGCACATCGCGCAACGCAGCGCTGACTTTGCTCGCCGTAGGCACGCCGTCCACGCGCTCTAGCGCGCTGACCAACAGCCGCGCCACGACGTAGCCTTCGAGCGTGTGCTGCGTTGGCGGTTCATCGCGGTATTTTTTCATCATCGCACGGTGTTCGCGCTGAAACGGATGAATCGTTTTACCCGGCGGCGGCACGGTTTGCGTGATCAACATGCCTTTCGCCGACGCGCCAGCGATCTCGAGCAAGGTGCGGTGATCCACAGTTGAAAAGCCGAGCACTGTCGCCATCGGAGTAGTCTTTCGCGCGTGCTGTAGCGCAGGTGTCACGCCCAGCGCATCGCCCACGATGATCACGACTCCGAGCGATGGTTTCGACGACGCGCGTTGCAACCACAGCTGCGCGGTGTCGTCGAATGCGAACGACAGATTGCGTGCACGTGCCTCCTCGCGCAGCGCCAGCGCACATGCGGCCGCGTCGGGCCCGTCGCCCAGCACCAACGCGACCGCGCCTTCGCTGAATGTTTTCAGATAGTCGAGCAATATTCGCGCCTCGTCGCGATAGGTGGCACGCACCGGCAGAACACGCGCCGCAATGCCTGCACGTTGCAGGTCGGCGCCTGTCGGCGCACCCAGCAGCAGCAGGCTCGACGCCCGCAAACGCGGTGCGCTAGCCGCAGCCATCAACGTCTCTTCGCTTGTGGGCGCAAGCATCGCGTCCACGTCGTTTTCGAGCAGCAATTTGTCCACGTTCGCCGCTGCATCCGCTGCGCGACCAGAATCGTCAAGCTGCACAAACGAAATGCGCCGACCGCGCACGCCACCGCGCTCATTCACCGAGTCGAAGTAGGTGCGAACGCCATTGGAGAAATCCTTGCCCAGATTGGAGAGCCCAGACAGATCAAGCGTCTGCGCCACCACAATGTCCTTGGCCGCTGCCGGAATGACCGAACAAAAACCCATTGCTACGCTCAGCGCGGCATGCCAACATTTCATGCAAATCCCGAATAAGAAAAACACCACGACACGAAGCACGTTGCGATGCACTCAGAATTATCGTGTGCGATTGTGACCGGATCGAGACAGCAAACGGAGCCATTGTTGTGCTGGCACCCCGTCCCGCAACGAAAGTCGGCACATGCGGTGTAACAGCACGCGTTAGTCAAGATCAGCGTGCTATTTGCTCGCTGCAGATCGATCGCGACGATGCATTCAAACCCGGCGCGCCCCGCTCGGTTGTTGCAGCGCTGACCGTGCGCTTTCGCACAGACGCTTGAGGGCAATGGGAGAAGAATCAAGCCGTCGAACTGAGCTGCTACCCGGCTGCTCTGACATTTCGCTCGCGATTGCAGGTGAGTCGGCACTCCAGGAGTAAACATGAAAATATCACTCAACGCGAATTTCGCCTATGCAATCTCAGTTGCAGCGCTAGTCGCGCTGGCGGGTTGCGGAGGCGGTGACGATCCGGTGGTGCTTCCGCCCGCTATTGCGCCCACCATGGTGAGCGGCACAGCGGCGAAGGGAATCGTGAAACGGGCGAATGTGCTGGTTTGCCGAATCGTTAACGGCGTGCCCGAGCCGGATGCAACGTGTGCCGCCGGAACGACTGGGGTTGATGGCTCGTTCGCTGTTGCTTTGAAAGATGCCTTCACCGGGCCTGCGCTGGTCAAAGTCGTCACCAGCGACACAAGCGTGATGCTGGACGAAACAAGCGGTGGAGACATTGCCTACAACATGTTGATGCGCTCCGTGGTGCCCGCAGTTTCAACCGCGACGATCACTTACGTCACCCCTTTTAGTGAGATGGCAGCCAGTCTGGCTTTGTTCTCCAGCGTTTCGAACGGCACGGGCCTTGACGCTCTCGTGATTAACGCGGCGACCGGGGGCGTGCAAACATTGCTTTCAAATTTGACCGCAATCGATCTCGCGGTGAAACCGGTGATCGACCTTAAAAATAACGGTTCGGATCCCGTATTGCTTGGCAAGCAAGCCAACATGGTGAAGCAACTGGCGCGCCTGACGATGACAGCCAAGAGAGCGCCTGACACGCCAGACAGCAGTTTCGGTGTTCACTGCAATACACCGGGCACATCCGCCTCGCAACAGCTTGCGTGCGCGACCAACGTCATGTCAAGCGCAATGAGTCGCGGCGGAAACTTCGCCGCGTTCGCCTTCTCGCGCATCATCCCGACGATCGTCGCCGAAAATCCGACGTCAGTTGCGATGGCCATCATTAAGGCAGACGGCACGCTTAATGTGCAAGTAGCTGATATGACGTCGGCCGCTTCAATGCAGTCAGCGATGCGAAATGCAGGCATGCCAGAGGCAAGTTTGGTTGCCAACGTGCAAATCATGATGATGCAGATGCGTTAAGGTGCTACCGCGCAGGTGTTCAGATTGTCATTTTCGCTGCACACACCGCGCACTTTGCACCGCCATGGGCGACATGCTCCGAACACCTATGACCCGGTCAACGTTGCAATTTCGCGATTAGATTGAGTCGCTAGCAACGACACCATCTGCCTGGCGATCTGCATGGTAGGAGCTGCGCACCATCGCGCCCACCGCCGCATGCTTGAAGCCCATCGCATACGCCTCACGCTCAAACATGGCGAAGGTGTCCGGGTGTACGTAGCGCAGCACCGGCAGGTGGCCAAGGGAGGGCTGCAGATACTGGCCAATGGTGAGCATGTCGATGTGGTGCGCGCGCATGTCGCGCATGACCTGCAGGATTTCCTCATCCGTTTCTCCGAGTCCGACCATCAGGCCGCTCTTGGTCGGTACGGTCGGAAATTTGGCCTTGAAATCACGCAGGAGCGCTAACGAATGCGCGTAGTCGGAGCCAGGGCGCGCCTGTTTGTAGAGACGCGGCACAGTTTCCATGTTGTGGTTCATGATGTCCGGCGGAGCGGCTTCCAGAATGGCCAGCGCCTTGTCGACGCGGCCCCGGAAGTCTGGCACCAGCACTTCAATCTGCGTCAGAGGGGAGGCCTCACGTACCTGCCTGATGCACTCGACAAAATGCCCGGCACCGCCATCGCGCAGATCGTCGCGATCCACGCTGGTGATCACCACGTATTTCAGGCGCAACGCGGCGATGGTTTTGGCGAGGTTTTTCGGCTCGTCAACATCCAGCGGATTCGGGCGACCGTGACCCACATCGCAGAACGGGCAGCGCCGCGTGCAGATGTCGCCCATGATCATGAAAGTGGCCGTGCCCTTGCCGAAGCATTCGCCAATGTTCGGGCAGCTCGCCTCTTCGCACACCGAATGCAGATTGTGTTCACGCAGGATCTTCTTGATCTCGGTGAAGCGCGCGGCGGCCTCGCCGGTCGGTGCCTTGACACGAATCCAGTCCGGCTTGCGCAGCATCGGGGCCGACACGATCTTGATCGGTATGCGGGCGGTTTTGGCATCACCCTTGTGCTTCACGCCAGCGGCGTTGGTGGGCGTTGAAACTTCCGGGGCGGTGGTGGTGAGCGAATCCATCCTTCTATTTTCTCACTTGGCAGGCGCGACTAGCTGTCGCCTGAGTTCTTCGGCAAGCGCCATGCCAGCGGCTTCCAGCGAGAGATCAACGCCCAGCTCATGCAGATGAGTGACACGCAGGCCCTCGCAGCCGCAGGGGTTGATGGCGGAAAAGGGGGTTAAGTCCATGTTCACGTTGAAGGCGAGGCCGTGATAAGTGTGGCCGTTGCGCACTTTCAGACCTAGTGCGGCGATTTTGGCTCGCTGCGCTGGCCCCCTCTCCCGCAGCGCGGGAGAAGGTTGAGGTGAGGGCGATTGCAAAGCTTGAATCTTGTTAAACATATCCGTCATCACCACTTCAGTCTGCGTCATCACTTCGTTATTCCAGGATCGAAGAACACAGATGCCTTGTTTCTCTAGCCACTCTGTTCGCTCACTGTCGTAACTCACTTGTTCCTGATGCTGCCCGCCATCCAACTCAATCGCCAAGCGCAACTCGTCACAGTAAAAATCAAGGATGTAACGACCAACTGCATGTTGTCGGCGGAACTTGAGTCCGAGTAAACGTCTGCCCCGCACAAGACTCCACATTAGCGCTTCGGCATCTGTAGCGCTTGTGCGCATTTCTCGGGCGTACTTCTTCAGGTCGGCCGGGAGTTTCGCTGCTGGGTTTATGCGCAGATGGTTCTGACTATCACCGCCCTCACCCCAACCCTCTCCCGCGCTGCGGGAGAGGGGGTCGGACAATCCAACGTACACGCCCGGGGCGTCTCGTTTTCCGTAAGCCGTAACGCCATGACTCGCCAACAACGCAATCACTGCATTCTCAATCCGCATCACCATCTCGCGCACGCCGTACCCCGCGCGCTTGAGATTTAAGAGCACATAGACCATCGCCTGCCCCGGCCCGTGATAAGTGATCTGGCCGCCGCGATCTGTTTTGATGACCGGAATATCGGTCGGATTGAACAGCAGGTGCTCGGGCTTGCCAGCAACGCCTTGTGTGAACACGGGCGCGTGCTCGCAGACCCACAACTCATCTTCAGTCTCGGGCGTGCGTGCGTCAGTGAATGCGCGCATCTTGTCCCATGTTTGTTGGTAGTCCACGCGACCGAGCTGGCGGATGATCACGATGTTTAGCTACAGCGCCCAGACGATGTCAACATGGTCGGTCAGGTCTTGATAGAGGGCGTCAAGCTGTGTCCTGGATTGCGCGACGAAGCTCACCGAAACGGCCAGGTATTTACCGCCACTGGATTCACGTGCGGTGACCGTAGCGTGATCAAAATCAAGCACGTGACGGCTGACGATTTCGATCACCGTTTTTTCAAATCCAGGAATGTTTTTTCCAGCCACTTTCAGCGGGTACTCGGTTGGAAATTCAAACAACGTATCTTTGTACGCAGCAACTTTAGCGGCAGTCTGCGGTTTGTCTGGAGCGGCATCAATCATGATTCAACTGCTCAGTGTGTGCCGAACAAATCCGCCTGCACCAGTGCAAACATTCTCCTAAACACCGGCCCTGGTTTGCCTTTGTGTGCAGCGTTACCAATGGGCTTGTCGTCAAGTGTGGTGATGGCGAGCACGCCCTTGCTGGAGCTTGACAACCACATCTCGTCAGCCGCCCACATCTCTGTCTCCGTCACCGGACGCACTTCGATTTTCATGCCGGATTTTTTGGCGAGGTCGAACACCCCGTCAAGCGTTATGCCGCCCAGAATGTGATTGTCCTTCGGCGCCGAAACGATGGTGTCGCCAAACACGCAGAACACGTTTGACGCCGACGCCTCGGTTAAAAATCCATCGCGCAACATCACCACTTCGGTGCCGCCCTGCTCGGACGCATACTGCTTGGCGAGCACGTTACCGAGCAGCGAAATGCTCTTGATGTGGCAGCGATGCCAGCGCGTATCGGGAAACGTGTAGCACGGCACACCATGGTCGATCTGGTGCTGCGTGAGCTTGGGTAAGGGGTTGGACATCATGAACACGGTAGGCGCGACACCGACCGGGAAGCTGTGATCGCGGTTGGCGACGCCGCGCGTAATCTGCCAATAGACACCCTGATCGTGAGTGCCGTTTTTCTCGACGATCTGTTTAACCAGCTCTGCCCATTCTGCGTGTGAATACGGATTCTTGAGACCAATTTCTGCACACGAATTGTTCAAGCGCGTGAGGTGCCCTTCGAGCCGATAGGGCTTTCCGTTTATCACCGGCACATACTCGTACACACCGTCACCGAAGATAAAGCCGCGGTCCAGAACACTGACCTTGGCCTCACCAATAGGCATCCATTCGCCATTCAAAAAAATCATTTGAGCAATCCTTTCCAGAACAAAATAACGCTGTGCCACAGACGCTTCCACAGCGGGGCAGCGGGCGCTGATTCCATGGCAACGACATCGCGTTCAAAGACCACAGTGCCGGCTCGCTTAACGCGCAGTTTGCCCACGGTATCACCGGACGCCACAGGTCCAACCCGTGGCTCGGGGACATCCAGCTCGGTGCTGACATCCCAGCCGCTGGCAGCGCCGCTCACTACGGCTACGTCATCGCGAAAACCGATGGGAATGGCGTCGACCGTGGACTTCCAGACCCTGAGCTGCTGGATGGCTGTGCCGCCTTCGAACAGCTTGCGCCCTTCATAGGCGGTAAACGCCCAGTCGATGAGCTTTCTCGACTCCGCAATCCGGGCAGCGTCGGATGGTGCGCCCAGCACCACCGTGAGCAAGCGGCGGGGCGGGCGATTTACCGTGGAAATAAGGCACCAGCCTGCCGCGTCGGTGTGGCCGGTTTTCAAACCATCAACCGTCGAATCAGAAAACAGCAATCGATTTCGATTTTCTTGAACGATGCGGTTGTGTGTGTAGCTCTTCTCAGCATAAAACTTGGTGTACTGAGGGAAGTTGCGCATTAACGCCAGCGACAAAATCGCCAGGTCATGTGCGGTCGAATAGTGACCCTGTTGCGTGAGACCGGTCGGGTTCAGAAACTGAGTGTCTTCCATACCGAGCTTTTTCGCCTCGCGGTTCATGCGCGACACAAATTCACTCTCATTGCCCGCCACCGAGATGGCCAGTGCAATGGCCGCGTCGTTGCCTGATTGAATGATCAGTCCACGCAACAAATCCTCGGTCGTCACGGGCGCACCGGGCTCAATGAACATGCGCGATCCCTCGGCCTTCCAGGCGCGCTCCGGCACGCGCAGGCGCTGGCCAAGGCTCAATTGTTTTTGATGCAATGCATCGAATACAAGATACGCCGTCATCAGCTTGGTGAGCGACGCTGGATCGCGCCGCTGCTTTGTGTTCGACTCAGCGAGCACCTGCCCGCTGGTGGCCTCCACCACCAGATAGGCGGCGGCGTTGACAGCGGGGGCCAGCACAGGCGCAGTTGCAATGGCTCGCGTAGTCGAAGCAACCGGGGCTTGCGGCATTGCGGACGGCTGCGCCCACGATACGTGCGCACACACCGCGGCGAGCAAGGCGCTGAAGGTCAGTGCAACGAAGTTTGATTTGTTCACAAAGCCATTCAGCGTCAGAAAGAATGTCAGATTTTACGGGTGGCTGCGGTTACGGGGGCAGGGGCGAGCGCGGCTTCTACAATAGGAACATGGCGCTGATGATTACCGACGAATGCATCAATTGCGACGTTTGCGAACCCGAATGTCCTAACGATGCGATTTCGATGGGCGAGGACATTTATGTCATCGATGCCGGTAAATGCACCGAGTGCGTGGGCCATTT
>JAYSUK010000228.1:0-3991 GCA_043719085.1 Burkholderiales bacterium
GTACGACTTCGCCTGCGCGACGTGTCACGGTGTTGATGGCCAGCGCATACGCCTGCAAGACCTGCCGAATTTTCAGAAAGCCGACAACGCGCAGCGCGCATTCACCACGTGGCCCGCGTATCGTGTGAGCCAGGGCGCGATGCGCACCATGCAATGGCGACTGCTCGACTGCTTCCGGCAGCAGCGTTTGCCCGAGATGGAATTTTTGTCGCCTGCGTCGGTTGATCTGATCACCTACATGGGGGTGAAGGCGAAAGACGGCACGATGGACGCCCCGGCCATCAAGCGCTAGACGAGCAATCAGGAATTCATCATGAACAAAAAAATTGTGATCGGTAGCGGTCTGGTTGTCGCCATTGCGACACTGCTTGCAGGCTGTGCCGCGATGACGCCAGCCCCTTCGGCAAAAGCGCCAACCGATGCCGAAATCGTGGCCATCATGAAGGCGTCGTTCAAAGCGTCGCCGTCAGCAAAACTAGATCGCCTCGATCAAACGCCGCTGCAAATGGCCTGCACCGAAGCCTCGCGCAATAACAAACCGCTCGACGAAAAAGTGCGTGATCAATTGCAGGCGGCAGCCCTCGCCGCAGTCAAATATCCGGCCGACGGCAACTACCTCGGCGACTGGAAGCGCGGCGAAGCCATCGCACAAAACGGTCGCGGCTTGCAGTACTCCGATGCACCTGGCGCGGTAGCGGGTGGCAACTGCTACGCCTGTCATCAAGTCGACAAAAAAGAAATCGCCCACGGCAACATCGGCCCCACGCTCAACGGCTATGGCAAGCTGCGTGGCCAGACCGACCCCATCCTCAAATACACCTGGGCTCGAATCTGGAACAGCCATTCGTTCAACGCCTGCGCCAACATGCCCCGCTTCGGCGACGCAGGCATCCTGACCGAAGCGCAGATCAAGGATGTAATGGCGCTGCTGCTGGATCCGCAATCGCCGGTGAATCAGTAGTCTTCTTGTCCCCTCGCCCGCAAGCGGGAGAGGGTTAGGGTGAGGGTGGACGTTGAATGAACAGTGAACGTGATTGGGCACTCGAGTCCCCTCTCCCCTCGCGGGAGAGGGTTAGGGTGGGGGGGATGGAATGAGGCGAATCGCGTCCCACCCCACCGCTCGCCCTGAGCTTGTCGAAGGGTCTGGTCGAACTAGCCGTTGCGTTGGCCGCCGCTCCCTTTCGCCTGACGGCGAGTCACTTTTGGCATTGCCCAAAAGTAACCAAAAGGCTAGCCCCTGCACCCCGCTTCATCCTCCGGTGCTCGCAACGGGCGGGACGCGTCAACGTCACACGAAAGCTTCGCTGACGCTACGCACAGTGTGTGCCGACGACGCATCTACGACCGCCCGTTGCTCCGCTCCTCGGCGCGGGCTGAAGGGGCGGCTGGACAGGAAGCAGCTTTTTGTTGAAAGCGCTATCTCATGTGGGCTTAGGCCCGTAAATCGGCATTTGTCGAATTTTGGCCTTATTTGCCCTCATGCCCATGTGCAACGGGCCTTTCGTGGAAAAGCTGTACATAACCCGGATGCGAGCATCCGGGCTACGACTTCGGCTAGGGTTTGACGTCGTGAACGCCACGTCATTTTTTGTCGCATGTGTTGTTTTCGCCGCGAGAAATGCTTTCGCTTTAGACCAATTTCCGACGAGCCTCAACTGCGAGCAATTGTCGGACTGGGATCGCAACCTGGGTGGTTGTGCGAAGCAGCGTGCTGACGATTTCATTCGCCAACATGCTGGCTCCGTGCAACGCACGAGCAACGGTCTTCGCATAGTTTTGGACGACGGGCGTAAGGTCACAATTCGTCGTGACTGCGCAGTCTGCCTTGATCCCATTGCACTACATGCGCAAAGCCGATTGCTCCTAGTGCGCGAGCAGTTTTCGGAAGGCAACACATGGTGGCTTTTCAGCTTAAAAACCGGGCGAGGCGTGGAGACCGAGGGCTGGCCGTTGTTCTCGCCCAATGGTCGCTGGCTATTTGCGTTTAGCGGCATGGATGAATCTGGTTGGACTCGGCCAGTCGCCAGAATTTACGACACTGGCGGGGATAAGCCGACGTTGCTTTGGCGAGGCCTGACTATGTCGAAACGCAAGGAAGGCGGTTGGATGCAGGTATGGGCCGCGAATCAACCGAAGTGGCATTCGGACGAAAAGCTATCGTTTGACGTAGAGGAGTGGCGATCAAGTGCTACTGGTAGTGGCACGGTCACTACGGGCAGCTATGTTGTGCGATTTGTGGATGGCGAATGGCTTGCAGCGCGTTATGCAAAGTGATGTTGTTGGGTGGTCGCGGCGCACCCACCCTGCAGTGTGACCGTCCGGCGATATGACACCGCAGCACACGAATCAAATTATTGGACGAGCCACCCTCACCCTAACCCTCTCCCGCCTGCGGGAGAGGGGATCAAACCGAGAACCTCATGCAACGACGTGAATTCCTGAATCTCCTGGCCATCGCCGCCGCCGCAGGCGCTGCGTTGGATTCCAAAGCGCTGCTCGCCGCAACCGGGCCGGCCAGCTTCTACGACCTGCCCCGTTTCGGCAATGTGCATCTGCTGCACTTCACCGATTGTCACGCGCAGTTGAAGCCCATTTTCTTCCGTGAACCGAGCGTGAATCTGGGCTACAACGGTGCGCTCAATCAGGCACCGCATTTGGTAGGCGAACATCTACTCAAGGCGTTCAACATGCCGCGTGGCACACGTAACGCACACGCCTTCACGTTCCTCGATTTTGAAGCGGCTGCGAAGGCTTACGGCAAGGTCGGCGGCTTCGCGCATATGGCGACCCTGATCAAGCAGCTGAAGTCGTCGCGCCCAGGGGCGCTGCTACTGGACGGCGGCGACACCTGGCAGGGTTCGGCGACGGCGCTGTGGTCGAACGGGCAGGATATGGTCGATGCGTGTTTGGCGCTCGGCGTCGACGTGATGACGGCGCATTGGGAGTTCACGCTCGGCGCGAAACGCGTGCAGGAAATCGTCGACAAGGACTTTAAGGGCAAGGTCGATTTTGTCGCGCAAAACGTGAAGACAACGGACTTCGAGGACCTCGTGTTCAAGCCTTACACGATGAAGGAAATGAACGGCGTGCCGGTCGCGATCATCGGGCAGGCGTTTCCGTACACGCCGATTGCCAATCCGCGCTACCTGACGCCAGACTGGTCGTTCGGCATTCGCGAAGACGACATGCAGAAGACCGTCGACGAGGTGCGCGCGAAGGGCGCGAAAGTGGTCGTGCTGCTGTCGCACAATGGCATGGATGTGGACTTGAAGCTCGCCTCACGCGTGCGTGGCATCGATGCGATTTTGGGAGGGCACACGCACGACGGTGTGCCCGGCGCGATCCCGGTGAAAAACGCGGGCGGCGTGACGCTGGTGACCAACGCAGGCAGCAACAGCAAGTTCCTCGGCGTGCTCGATTTTGATGTGAAAGACGGCGCGATTCGCGACTTCCGCTACAAACTGTTGCCGATCTTTTCGAACCTGCTTCCGGCCGATCCGGCGATGCAGGCGCTCATCACCAAAATGCGCGCGCCGTACGAGGCGAAGCTCAGTGAAAAGCTCGCGACCACCGACGCCATGCTCTACCGTCGCGGCAATTTCAATGGCAGTTTTGACCAGCTCATTCTTGATGCGCTGATGGAAACCAAAGGCAGCGAAATCGCGTTCTCGCCGGGCTTCCGCTGGGGCACAACGCTCCTCTCCGGGCAAGCGATCACGCGCGAACATTTGATGGACCAAACCGCCATCACTTACCCGTACACCACCGTCACCGACATGAGCGGCGAGACGATCAAGGCGGTGCTGGAGGACGTTGCTGACAACCTGTTCAACCCCGATCCGTACTACCAGCAGGGCGGTGACATGGTGCGTGTCGGCGGCCTGCAATACACAATCGACCCGCTCGGCGCACAGGGCAAACGCATCACTGATATGCGGCTCAAGGGCACGCTGATTGACGCGTCGAAAACGTACAAGGTGGCGGGCTGGGC
>JAYSUK010000229.1:0-3977 GCA_043719085.1 Burkholderiales bacterium
AAGCACATGATCCTCGCGCACGTAGCCATGGGCAAGCACGTAGTCGCCCAGCGCCTGTGTGTTGCGCAGACCTGCGCAGTGGCCGAGCATGAGCCATGCGTGCGGGCGAAGGACGGCGATGTGGTCGGTGATGGTTTTGGCGTTGGCCGGGCCGACGCCGATGTTGACCATGGTGATGCCTGAACTATCAGCGCGTAACAGGTGATAAGCAGGCATTTGCGGCAAACGCGGTGGTGCCTTGCCAAGATCATCGCCCGGAAGTGCTGCCAATCCAGCGCGCCGCGTCACTACGTTGCCCGGTTCGATGAAGGCGATGTATTCGCCGTTCGGATCGTTCATTAATTCGTGGCCGATGCGCACGAATTCGTCAATGTAGAACTGGTAGTTGGTGAACAGAATGAAGTTCTGAAACCACTCTGGCGCGGTGCCTGTGTAGTGGCGCAGCCGGTGCAGCGAATAATCGACGCGTGGTGCGGTGAACAGCGACAGCGGTTGATGCGCGCCAGGGGGCGGCTCGTAGGTGCCATTAGCGATGCCATCGTCCATCGCTGCGAGATCGGGCAAGTCGAATACGTCGCGCATCATCTGGCGGCGCGCAGCGGTCAGGTTGCCTTCAATATGGTCATGTTCAGCGAACGAGAAATGTACCGGGATCGGCTGCGTACTTGTTCCCACCTCAAGCGATGTGCCGTGGTTTTTTAGCAGCAGACGAAATTGTTCAAGGTAATACGTATCGTAAAGATCGGGGCGCGTCAGCGTCGTTTCATAGATGCCGGGACCGTGTACGAAACCGTACGACAGTCGCGAATCGGCGCGGGCCACAGTGCGCGTGTGTACGCGAACAAACGGATAACAGGCGCGGACGTGGCCTCCGATATCCTCACCGGCTACAAATTTTTGCAGCGCGTCGCGCAAATGCGCAATTGAGGTGTCGTAAATGCGCTTGACCTGCGCGAGCGCGGCGGCGGGGTCATCGAAATTCGCGGGGGCGACGAAGATGGAGGTGCGTGTCGTGGTGTTTGATGTTGTTTTTGTCATCCTATATTGTCTCCTGAGTTGCCGCGTGTAGGGCATAACATTGCTGAATGACAAAAATATCAAAAACTGAATCTATCGCTCCGGCGCTAGAAAATATCGCCATTTCGCAGCCTGTCTCTCCTGCTGGCCCCGGTTTCGCTGAGTTACCGCTGTCCGCCGCAATGCTCGCCAATCTGGGTCGCCTGAATTACACCGTGATGACGCCGATTCAAGCGGCGAGCCTGCCTCCCGCGCTGGAAGGCCGCGACCTCATCGCGCAGGCCAAGACGGGCAGCGGCAAGACCGCTGCATTCGCCATCCCGTTGCTCGCAAAACTCGATGCGTCGCACTTTGATGTGCAGGCGCTGGTGCTCTGCCCGACGCGCGAACTGGCCGACCAGGTCACGCAAGAGATTCGTCGCCTCGCGCGCGCTGAAGACAACATCAAAATTTTGACGCTAGCGGGTGGCGTGATGATGCGTGGCCAGCGCACGAGCCTGGAGCACGGCGCGCACATCGCCGTTGGCACGCCGGGGCGCATCATGGACCTGCTGGATCGGGGCAATCTGAATCTCGACGCGGTGAACACGCTGGTGCTCGATGAGGCCGATCGCATGCTCGACATGGGCTTCTACGATGACATTGCGTATGTGGCCAAGCGCGTTCCCACGCAGCGGCAAACGCTGATGTTTTCGGCGACGTATCCTGAAGGCATTGCTAAACTCGCAGCGCAATTTCTGAAAAATCCGCAGCGCATCACCGTGGAGTCGCAGCACGACAGCGGCAAGATTCGTCAGCGCTTTTATGAAGTAGCGGACAGTGATCGGCTGCACACCGTTTCGCATTTGCTCAATCACTATCGCCCGGTCAGCACGCTGGCGTTTTGCAATACCAAGCATCAATGCAAAGCGCTGGTTGAACTCTTGCAGGCGCAGGGTTTCAGCGCGCTGGCGCTACACGGCGAGCTTGAGCAACGTGATCGCGATCAGGTGCTGGTGCAGTTTGCCAATCGCAGTTGTTCGGTGCTGGTCGCCACCGATGTCGCCGCGCGCGGGCTCGATATTGCGCAGCTTGAAGCGGTGATAAATGTGGACGTGACGCCGGAGCCGGAGCTGCACATTCATCGCATCGGGCGCACCGGTCGTGGTGACAACGAAGGCTGGGCGTTGAGCCTCGCCAGCCCGAAAGAAATGGGCCGCGTATCGCGCATTGAAGACGAGCAAAATCGGCGTATGGAATGGCTCGATGTGGCCACACTCACGTCTATCAGCGATGAGCCGCTGACGCCGCCCATGGCAACCATTCAACTTCAGATTGAGCGCAAAGAAAAAATTCGCGCGGGCGACGTGCTGGGCGCGCTCACCGGCGACGGTGGAATTGACGGTCAAAACGTCGGCAAGATCAATATCTCGGGCTTTTCAACGTATGTGGCGGTGAAACGTGACGTTGCCAAAGCTGCGCTAAAGCATCTTGCCGCCACAAAAATTAAAGGGAAAACGGTGCGGGTGCGTTTGCTGTAATTTACAAGCCCAACCACCCGGCGATTGCGACGTAGTTGTTTTGGTCAAAAGCAACAAAACCCTGCTTCAGGCCAATACGCTCAAGCTTCGCCTGCCCGTCTGCGGTTGCGCTCAGGTCTAGGAAATACTCCTTGATCGCCTCAATGGCGTCTTTGCCCATCGCGTTGGAAACAATCACATTCTTGATGGGTACCGCTTTGGAGGTTGCGATCACCTTGCCGCCGCCGGCCACCCACTCCTTCACGATGGATTCGGACGCAGTCGCTGCAATGTCTACAAAACCGGCGGTGACCATGAACGGGATCGAGTCTTGATAACGGGTGAATTTGAGCGGGGGTGCGGTGGCTTTGGCCGCTTCGGCCGCATCACGAAGCGTGGCACGGACTAGCCATGCCGTGATTGAGTTGGTGTCCGGTGAGCCGATGGGTTTTTTGCTGTTTTGCCCGAGCAAGCGGCCCAACTCTTCCGGCGTTTTGGCTTGCGCGTCGATTTTTGACAAGAAAGACGCTTTGTAGCCTATATGCGCTTTCGAAACGGCCACCAGGGTGTAGTTGCCCTTTTTAACCGGGACCAACGCAATGTGGGTGGGGTGAATGAACGCAATGTCGTAGCCCGTTGCGGCCAGGTCTTTCTCAAGCGTTGCATATTCGCCAATGACTTCGACCCGCAGCTTGGTGCGCAGCAGTTTGGTCAAATCGTCAGCGATCACTTTATAGTTTTGCCGCGTGGTGTCCGCGCCGGTGCGGTAGGTTACGCCTTCGTTGATAGCGAAAATACCGGATTGCGCCTGTGCGGCGGTGGTCAGCCCAAGACCCAGTGCGGCCAATAAACACGTCTTAAACACGATGAAGAATTCCAAAACTAAGATGACTCCTATTATCTGGTACTAAATGCCGTTGGCATGATCAAAACTGGTTATTGCTAAAATTCAACGACGTTTTACGTGCCTGGTCACAACTTCGGCGCAACGACTTTATTGAAAACGTCACATGTCCCAACAAACAGATCTCCTAAGCGCCCCGGTCGTGTTGCTTACCCAGCGTTGGCTGGAGCGCGCAGTGATTGGGCTCAATCTCTGTCCTTTTGCCAAAGCCGTGCACGTGAAGGGGCAGATTCGCTATGTGGTGAGCCAGGCCACTTCCCCTGAGGCGCTGGCTGAAGATTTACAGCGCGAGCTGGAATTTTTGGCGGAAACGAGTGCGGATGCGGTCGACACCACCCTGCTGATCCATCCGCAGGCGATGACGGATTTTCTGGATTTCAATGATTTTCTGGAAGTTGCTGATGGCATGGTGGAAGCGTTGCAGCTGGACGGCATTTTGCAAGTGGCCAGCTTTCATCCGCAGTTTCAGTTCGAGAATACGGAGCCGGACGACATCACCAACTACACCAACCGCTCGCCGTATCCGACGCTGCATTTGCTGCGCGAAGATAGTGTGG
>JAYSUK010000230.1:0-3960 GCA_043719085.1 Burkholderiales bacterium
CAAAAATTCAAGATGCGTTTGCGTTCCGTTCAGCCACCCCTTGCCCAACAGGCCACCCGAACCGATGGCGATGGCCGCCTGCGTGGTGTGCCAGCCGGCGTCCTGACCGTCTGTTTCCGGGTTCAAAAAGGTCATCACCCGCTGTTTCTGGTAATCGTGAATGCCCACCTCAAAATGCCACATTGCGGCCACCAAACACGCTCCCAGCACTGCTGCGCTCACGATCACCCGCCAGTCGAGCCCGGCCAGATAGAGCACATAAAAACCACAGGCTCCGATGAGCAGCGCCGTCCCTAAATCGGGCTGGCGTACAACCAGTCCGAACGGAATGATGACCAGAATGGCGGCTACCGCAAAGTTGCGCCAATTCATTGCGCCCTCATGCCGCTCGAAGTACCAGGCAAGGATTAGCGGCAGAGCAATCTTCATGATCTCCGAGGGTTGAATGTTGCCCACGCCGGGAATTTTCAACCAGCGCCGCGCGCCCTTCACCACCTCACCCCCTAGCGCCACACCGATCAACAACACAATGCCGATGACGTACAGCGGCACGGCAAATCGCGCGATGAATTGCGGCGACAAGTTGGCAATCATGATCATGATCGCCACTGCGACTACGACTTTTTGCGATTGCGAAATCACCCGACCCATGGTCTCATTGGCAGCGCTGTAGAGCACCAACAATCCGAGCGCAGCAATAGTTGTCACAATGGCAAACAGAAACGGATCAAGATGATCGGTGAGCTTTGCCCACAACTGCTGCATCATCGTGCGCGCCTGACTTCTGCTGCAAGATTGGCTGCGGCAATGGCTTCCCTGCGCTCGACTGAGGGCTTGATAGCCGCATCAAGCAGGGTCGAGTCAAAGTAGGCGTCCAATACTTTTCGTGCAATCGGCGCGGCAGCCTCGGAGCCAAACCCGCCGTTTTCAACGAAAGCGACCAACGCGATAGTCGGTTTTTCGATCGGTGCCAGCGCGATGTACCAGGCGTGATCGCGCAGCCGCTCAGCCACTTGCGAGGCAACGTATTCACCGCCCCGCAAACCGAAAACCTGCGCGGTGCCGGTTTTGCCGCCGCTGATGTACTTCGCTTTCAAAAATGCGGTGCGACCGGTGCCCTCGGTCACCACACCTGCCATGCCTCGGAGCACCGCGTCGATATGCGCGGGTTTCAACGGAACGGTGTAAGAAGGCGCGGGCTGCGTCAGACGGTATTCACTGGTGCGGGCATCCTGCACCCGTTTCACCAGATGCGGTTTGTACGCGACGCCGCGATTGGCAAGCACCGATGTTGCGTAGGCCAATTGCAGAGGCGTGAAGGTATTAAAGCCCTGCCCGATGCCGAGCGACACCTGATCGCCTACATGCAGCTTGGGGTCTTTGGGGCGATTTTTTGCTTTCCATGCACGATCAGGCAGGATGCCTGGCAATTCACCATCAATATCAATGCCGGTTTTGAGTCCAAAGCCGAACTGCCGCATGAAGGCCGCCCAATCGTCGACATCCGTCTCCGCAGCCACCTGGTAATAGTAGGTATCACACGATACGGCAATTGACTTGACTAGATCAACCACGCCGTGCCCACCGACCTTATCGTCGCGCCAATGGCCACCACCGAGGCGGAAAAAACCGGGGTCGTTGATTGTTTGATGCTCAGTGCGAACGCCTAATTCCTGCGCCATTAGCGCCATAAACGGCTTGTAAGTTGAGCCGGGCGGGTAGGTGCCGCGCAGTGGCCGATTGAGCAAGGGCTTGTCGGGCGAGGTGTTGAGTAGTTCCCAGTTTTGCGGATCAATACCGTCCACAAACAGATTAGGATCGTAGCCCGGTTTGCTGACGAAAGCGAGCACGTCGCCGGTCGTCGGTTCAATGGCAACCAGGGCACCACGTTTGCTGCCGAAGGCCTCTTCGGCAATTTTCTGCAATCGTATATCGAGCGAGAGTTGCAGATTGTTACCGGTGGTAGACGGCTTTCGGGACAGCGTGCGCACCACGCGACGCGAGGCGTCCACCTCAACTTCAATAGCCCCGGCCGTTCCGTGCAATTCTCGCTCGTAGGAGAGCTCGATGCCTACTTTGCCGATGTAGTCCGAGCCCTTGTAATTCGACGTCAAACCCTGCGCTTCGATGCGCTCTTTCTCGCCCTGACTGATGCGCCCGATGTAGCCGATGACGTGGCTGGCCACTTCGCCAAATGGATACTGGCGAAACAACCTCGCCTTAATTTCGACGCCGGGCAAACGATATCGATTGGCCGCGACCCGCGCCACCTCTTCATCAGTCAATCGCGATTTGAGTGGCAGGCTATCGTTGGTGCGGAACTCTTCCCACAAGCGCTTGAATCGGCGGCGGTCGCGCGCCGAAATTTCCACGATCTTTGCAATTTCGTCAATTGCCCCCTCAAGGTCGGGAATCTTCTGCGGGTTTAACTCCAGTGTGTAAGCTGAATAGTTCGCTGCGAGCACAACGCCGTTTCGATCAGTGATGATGCCCCGATTGGGCGCTTCGGGCTGAATATCGATTCGGTTGGCCTCCGCAAGCGTCGCAAAATGCTTGTGTTGCACCACTTGCAGATAGACGAAGCGGCCCAGCAAGGTTATGAAGCACAGCACCACCAACACCGCCGCCAGCGTCAGCCGGCGCTGGTACCAAAACAGTTCCTGATCGTAGTTTCTGAGTTCGGCAATCATTTTGACCGAGTCTCAATCTAGTAGCGAACGAACCCGCTGCGGCCACTGCAACAGCGCGGACACAATGGGCCAGATCAAGGCGCTGCTGACGCTGCTCAGCACCATCGCGGCGGTCGGCACCGTGGCACCGCTCATCAGGCGCAGCACCAGTACCACCATTTGCGCGACGATCAGCAAGCCGAGCACATGCAGCGCCTGTTGCCACAGCGGAAAACGCAACACCCGGCGATGGAAATAACTCGCCGCGAAACCGAGAATGGCGTAGGCCAACGCATGTTGGCCGAAGAGATTGGCCTCTACCACGTCAGTCACCAGGCCGCAGGCCCAGGCCACCCCAATGCCAATCCAGCGCGGTTGGTGAATGGCCCAGTAGAGCAGCACCAGCGCGAAAAAATCAGGCCGGATAGCCAGCACGAATCCTGACAACGGAAGCAGATTGATGGTGAACGCCAGCGCCAGCGTGAGCGCCACAAACCACGGTTTTGGCGCGAGCAGAATGTCTTCCGGGCGGGCAATTGTGAACAACGGTGAATCGGGTAAGCGAAACACGACTATCTCCGCTTTTTGCTGACCGCGTCGCTGGCAGCCACGTCGGCGGCAGGGCGGGGTGGCGGTGCTGCTGGCTTATCGAGCACCAACACGGCGTCAGACCCGGACACACTGGCCGTTGGCGTGCATTCAATGACGGCAAATGCGCTTTCAGCGTTGCGCCGCACGCTCGTCACACGCGCAACTCGAACATTGCTCGGGTAGACCCCATCAATGCTTGAAGTGAGCAATACATCCCCGTCTTTGACGTCGGCATTGCCCGCCACGTAACGCAACTCGGGCAATTTGCCGGGGCCGCGCCCATAAAGCAGCGCACGCATCGCAGTGCGCTCGACTTTAACCGGCACCGCGAAATCTTTCTCCGTCACCAACGTGACCTCTGCAAACAGAGGGTGCACGCGGGTCAACTGGCCGAGCAAGCCCAACTCATCCACCACCGCTGAGCCAGTCTCGAACGGCTGCCCCGTGCTTCTATCAATAAAAGCCTTTTGCGAAAACGGATCACGGCCAAGATAAACCACGCGCGCGGCTTGCGCCCGCACTGGGGTCGCCTGCGAAATTTGCAGCAGCCGGGACAATCTGTCCGCCTCCTGTCTGGATGCGGTCTGCGCGAGCTGCGCCTGCGAGGCTTGCAGGAGATCGGCTTTCAGGCGGGTGTTTTCTGCACGCAATTCGGCTCGCGTATCGAAAAATTCTCCGGCACTCGCGACGGCCTGTGCCG
>JAYSUK010000024.1:0-2402 GCA_043719085.1 Burkholderiales bacterium
CGGTGCCCGGCATTTTGCTGGGCGCAAGGTTGTCAAAACGCGTGCCCGAGATCGCGACCCGCAGCTTGCTGGTTGCCGCGTTGAGCCTGGCTGGTGTGAAGCTGGTGGCGTAACTGGCCTGGACCGATCCAAGAAAAATATGACTACTCACTCCCTCGCCTCCACCGCCAAACCCTGGTATCAACGGCCTCACGTGGGCGTTGCGCCCGATGGCTTTGATGGGTTGCTCGCAGACACCGTCGCCGTGCTCAAACGCGCGGCCGCGTATGCACCTTGCGTGCTCGCGAGCAGCCTGTCTGCCGAAGACATGGTGCTGTTTCATTTGATCACTCGCGAGCAAATAGCGATTCATACGTTTGCGCTCGATACCGGAAAACTGCCGCACGCCACACTGGCGCTATGGCGCGAAGCTGAGTCGCGTTATGGCGCAGCAATCGAGGCAATCGCGCCCGATGCAGACCGCCTGCAAACACTCGCGCAAACGCAGGCTGAGAGCGCGATTTATGAGACGAAAGCGGCGCGGGAACTGTGCTGCACGGTGCGCAAAACTGAGCCCTTGCGCCGCGCGCTTTTAGGCAAAGCCGCGTGGGTGACGGGGCTGCGTCGCGCGCAGAGCGCGGGCCGTGCCAGCGTGTTGCACCAGGAATGGGACGCAGGTTTCGGGCTGAAGAAATTCAATCCGCTGGCGGACTGGTCGGATGAAGCGCTTTGGTTTTTTATTGATCGTGAAGCTATTCCGGTGAGCGCGCTATACGCCAAGGGTTACGCAAGCATTGGCTGCGATCCATGCACCCGACCGATTCGGTTTGACGAGCATCCACGCGCCGGTCGCTGGTGGTGGGAGGCCGTCGCTACCGGAACCTCGACCGAGTGCGGAATCCACGTTGCGCACAAACCCGATACATTCACCGACGATAGCAAGGTTCCTGCATGACTGCCCGTGACGCTTTTTTGCGCGCTCCCACTAACGAAAACTCTGTGACTAACGATCATCTCAACTGGCTCGAAGACGAGGCCATCAGTATTCTGCGCGAAGTGTTTGGCGGCTTTGAACGACCGGCCATTCTGTGCTCATTCGGCAAGGACTCGCTGGTCGTGTTGCACCTTGCGATGAAGGCGGCGGCGCCGGGCAAATTGCCGTCGCCGATTGTGCATGTGGACACCGGGCACAATTTCCCCGAGGTGATTTCTTTTCGCGAAGCGTTCGTAAAGCAACACGGCGTTCAGTTGATCGTTGGACACCTTGACGATTCGATTGCCAAAGGCACCATCCGCCTCGCGCATCCGCTCGAAAGCCGCAACCCGTATCAGACCATCACGTTGCTCGAAACCATTGAGGCGAATCGCTTCGACGCGCTGGTTGGCGGCGCACGGCGCGACGAAGAAAAAGCGCGCGCCAAAGAGCGCGTTTTTTCGCACCGCGACAGCTTTGGCCAATGGCAGCCACGCGCGCAGCGCCCTGAGCTGTGGAACCTCTACAACACGCGCATCACGCAGGGCGAGCACTTTCGCGTGTTCCCGATTTCAAACTGGACCGAGCTCGATGTGTGGAATTACATCAGTCGCGAAAACATCGAGCTGCCGTCGATTTATTACACCCATCAACGCGAAGTGATCGAGCGCAGCGGCTTGCTGGTGCCGGTCACCGACATCACGCCGCCGCGCGCGGGTGAAACGGTGGTGACGCGCGACGTGCGCTTTCGCACCGTGGGCGACATCTCGTGTACCTGCCCGGTGCCGAGCACGGCTTTGAGCCCGGATGACGTAATTCTGGAAACGATTACAGCGACTGCGTCTGAGCGCGGCGCAACGCGCATGGATGATCGCGCCAATGATGCGGCTATGGAGCGGCGGAAAAAAGAAGGGTACTTTTAATATGAGTACGGCTACATTTTTAGGTCACTCAAGGCCCCTGCGCTTCATCACCTGCGGCAGCGTCGATAACGGCAAAAGCACACTCATCGGACGCCTGCTCTACGACAGTAAGGCCTTGATGGTTGATCAACTCGACGCCCTGGGCAAGGCGCGCGGCGCGCAAAGCCAAAGCGGCAAACTTGATTTGTCGCTCGTCACCGACGGCTTGGAGGCCGAGCGCGAGCAAGGCATCACCATTGATGTGGCCTATCGATATTTCGCTACGCCCAAACGCAAATTCATCATCGCTGACGCACCGGGCCATGAGCAGTACACGCGCAACATGGTGACCGGTGCATCGAAGAGCGATGTGGCCGTGTTACTCATCGATGTGACGAAGCTCGACTTCTCGCGACCGACGTTGACGCTGCTGCCGCAAACCAAGCGCCACGCGGCACTGGCAGGTTTGCTTGGTTTGCAACACATCGTGGTTGCGGTGAACAAGATGGACGCGATTGATTTCGATGCCGCGAAGTTTGAGCGCGTCG
>JAYSUK010000231.1:0-3936 GCA_043719085.1 Burkholderiales bacterium
GCCTGGCGCAAGGCGCAAACACAGCCTTCATGCCGCAATGTGGCCTCGCCCCCGGCTTCATCGGCATCGTCGCGCATCACCTCGCGCAGGGCTTCGATAGTCTCGACGAAATCAAGATGCGCGTCGGTGCGTTGCCTGCCTTTCCGACCAACGCGCTCAAGTACAACCTGACCTGGAGCGTAGACGGTCTGATCAATGAATACTGCCATCCGTGTGAGGCCATTCACGAAGGCGCAATAACCGCGATGCTGCCACTTGAAGGGCTGGAACACTTCTCGCTCGACGGCGTGGAATACGAAGCCTTCAATACCTCCGGTGGCCTGGGCACATTGTGCGAAACGCTCGACGGCAAAGTGCGCAATCTCGATTACAAGAGCGTGCGCTATCCCGGTCATCGCGCCTTAATGCAATTCCTGCTGAGCGAGCTGCGCCTGTCAAACGATCAGGAGGCGCTGAAGGACATCCTGCGCAAATCAGTGCCGACGACGATGCAGGACGTGGTGTTAGTGTTCGTCACGGTGAGCGGCATGCGCAAAGGCGCGTACGTGCAAGAAGTGTTTACGCGCAAGATTTTTGCGCAGCGGGCGAAGGGCAGCGACGAAGCGGTTTCGGCGATTCAGATTACGACTGCGGCGGGCATTTGCGCTGCGGTAGATTTGTTCCGCACGGGCAAACTACCAACCAGCGGATTCATTCGTCAGGAACAGGTGGCGTTGCCTGACTTTCTAGCCAATCGCTTTGGCATTGCCTACGAACAATCACGACGCATCGAATCAATTTCGTAGCGCGCCGTTCTGCCCGATTTTGTAGGCGCGGACCTGGCCGCGCTCGGTGCATCGATTGAGCCCAAGTCGTCGCCGACCGGTTGGCTCTTTCACGTCAACCCGCCCGAACCAAGACAGCGAACACACACGTTATACATTTCTACGCACTGCTTACGTTTTGGAATCTCAATGAAACAAACCGCACTCGATCTCTGCAAGCAACTCGGCGTCACGCTACCAACGACCGCAAGTGACTACCCGATCACAGCACGCACGCCGGTCACCGGCGCGGCCATCGCAACGCTTGCCTGCGCAACCGCCGCAGACGTTGAACGCACGGTAGCAAACAGCCGCGACGCTTTCCTCGCATGGCGCGCTGTTCCCGCCCCGGCGCGCGGCGAGCTGGTGCGTTTGCTGGGTGACGAACTCCGCACCCACAAACACGCGCTCGGGCAGCTCGTCTCCATCGAGGCCGGAAAAATTTTGCAAGAGGGCTTGGGCGAAGTGCAGGAGATGATTGACATCTGCGACTTTGCGGTTGGCCTTTCGCGCCAGCTCTACGGCCTGACGATTGCCTCCGAGCGGCCCGAACATCGCATGATGGAAACCTGGCATCCGCTCGGGCCGACGCTCATCATCAGCGCGTTCAATTTTCCAGTCGCCGTGTGGGCGTGGAACGCCGCGCTGGCGCTGGTCTGTGGCAACAGCACGATCTGGAAACCATCCGACAAAGCGCCTCTCACGGCACTCGCCACACAGGCCATTTTTGAACGTGCGGTGCAGCGCTATCGTGAAGCAGGACACGCAGCGCCGGACGCACTCTCCACGCTGTTGATCGGTCGTGCCGACGTAGGTGCGGCGCTTACCGCAGACACCCGCATCCCGCTTGTTTCTGCGACCGGCTCCACACGCATGGGCCGCATGGTTGGCGAGGCTTGCGCGAAGCGTTTCGCGCGCAGCATTCTCGAACTCGGTGGCAATAACGCGGCGATCATCGCGCCGAGCGCAACGCTCGAAATGGTCGAACGTGCGGTCACGTTTTCTGCTGTCGGCACCGCGGGTCAGCGCTGCACCACGCTGCGCCGCCTGATCGTTCATGCGAGTATTTACGACACGCTGGTACCGCGTCTCAAAACGATCTACGGCAAGCTGCGTATTGGCAATCCGCTGGACCAAGGCACGCTCGTCGGCCCGCTGATTGACAAGGCTGCGTTCGACGGTATGCGGGCAGCGCTCGTCGCAGCACGCTCTGCGGGCGGCAACGTGACCGGCGGCGAGCGCGTGCATGAAGCGTTGGGCACCGACGCGTACTACGCGCAACCCGCACTCGTGGAAATGCCGTCACAAGTTGACGTGATGTGCCACGAAACATTTGCGCCGATTTTGTATGTCGTCAGGTACGAGGGCAGTGTTGAACAAGCCATCGCACTCAACAACGCCGTTGCACACGGTCTGTCGTCGTGCATCTTCACCAACGACCTGCGCGAAATGGAACGCTTTCTGAGTGCAGCGGGCAGTGATTGCGGTATCGCCAACGTCAACATCGGCACCAGCGGCGCAGAGATCGGCGGCGCGTTCGGCGGCGAAAAAGAAACGGGTGGCGGGCGCGAGTCGGGCTCAGACAGTTGGAGGGCCTATATGCGCCGCGCAACCAATACCATCAACTACGGCAGCACATTGCCGCTGGCGCAGGGCATTCGGTTCGATCTTTAGCAGACGAAGCGGGGGTCCGCCACCGGGCCGGTAGTATGCTTCCTGAAACAACACCAGGAGCGAGCATGGCCAAAGACTTTGATCAGATGGAGCACAGCAATCGGTCGGCCAATCCGTCGATTCATGAAGTGTCCAGTCCGTTGCGACGGACGCTGCTTCGTGGTGGCATCGGGGCCTTGAGCGCGCGCGTGCTCGCGCCATTGGCGGCGGCAGCAGGTGTCGGCTGCGCAAGCTTCGGCGGCGCTATGAAAATCGGCAGCAGTGGCCCCAGCATCGGATTCAAGTCGGTGCCGATCTCGGTGGCTGACAGCATCGTGGTGCCCGAAGGCTACGTGGCCACTCCGTTCGCTGCCTGGGGCGAAGCAATCGGCGCGTCGGCAGGCATGCCAGCGTTCAAGGAAGATGCCAGCAACACCGCAGCAGAGCAAGCCCTGCAGATGGGAATGCATCACGACGGCATGCACTTCTATGCGCTCGCTGGCAGTCAGCGCGGCCTGCTGGTGACCAACCATGAATATGTCGACGACGGTTTGCTGCACAGCGACGGCCTCAAGACTTGGTCAGCGGAGAAGGTGAAGAAATCACAGGCGGCGCACGGTATTTCAGTGGTTGAGGTCGCTCGGGAAAACGACGCATGGCGCATGGTGAGGCCGAGCGCGCTGGCACGACGAATCACCGCCACCACGCCGTTTGCCGTTGGCGGACCGGCTGCGGGGCACGCCATGATGCGCACCTCCGCCGACCCCGACGGCCGCACGGTGCTCGGCACGTTTAACAATTGCGCCGCTGGCAAAACGCCGTGGGGCACTTTTTTGTCGGGCGAAGAGAATTTTCGTTTTTATTTCGCAGGCGGTGACACCACGGATGCACATCAAAAACGTTGGGGCCTCAACAAGACAGCGTTTTTCAGGTGGCCCGAGCACGATGCGCGCTTTGATACAACCAAAAACCCCAACGAGTTCAACCGCTTTGGTTGGGTGGTTGAAATCGACCCCATGGACGCAACCGCGCTTCCCGTCAAGCGCACCGCGTTGGGCCGTGCCGCACACGAAGGCGCGTGGGTCGCGGTAACGCGCGACAACCGGGCGGTTGTGTACTCCGGCGAGGACGCGCGCTTTGAATACATCTACAAGTTTGTCAGTCGGGATCGCATTGCCCCTGCTGGTAACGGCATGACGCATGCGCAAGCGAACCGCACGCTGCTCGACCATGGTACGCTCTGTGTCGCCCGCTTTGATGCCGATGGCACCGGTCGCTGGATGCCGCTGGTGCACGGCGTGGGGCCGCTCACTGCGGCGAACGGTTTTGCCGATCAGGGCGAGGTGGTGATCAAGGCGCGGCAGGCCAGCGACGCGCTCGGCGCCACCAAAATGGATCGTCCCGAGTGGCTCGCCATCAATCAGGCGACCGGTGAGGTTTACTGCACGCTCACCAACAACAGTGCGCGCGGCGTCGACGC
>JAYSUK010000232.1:0-3912 GCA_043719085.1 Burkholderiales bacterium
TTCTACGTCTGCCGAAACGGAGATGAGCAAGCAAGCCAGTGCGTCACAGGCGCGCCGCGTGCGGATTGACGGCTATGTTCGGCAGGCCGAGGTTGCACGACGATCTGGCAACTATGCGGCGCTGCGGGGCAGTTGTCAGCGCTGGACGCAAGACCAGCCGGGCAATAGCGAGGCGTGGCGCTGCTTTGGGTTGGCTCAATTTCAGAATGGAGAGGGGCGGCAGGCGCTGCAAGCGTTGCGCCAGGCGCTCAAACTTGAGCCACACGACGCGCCCGTCGAGAGTGCCATTCTGAGCATCTTGCGCCCTTGAAACAGGGCTTCGCGCTATTTCACTTGCGCCGAAGCACAAATATAAATTCACCGTTGGCGGCTGATTGGTCAACCAGGGCATTGCCGGTTTGCCGCGAGAACGCCTGAAAATCGCGCTGCGACGCGGGGTCAGTGGCGATCACTTTAAGCAGCTGTCCCGTCGTCATTTCGTTGAGCGCTTTTTTAGTTCGCAGGATCGGCAGCGGGCAATTAAGTCCGCGCGCATCTACTTCTCGGTCGGTGTGGGCGGCTGTCATGGCAGGTTACGCATTGGGCTGAAAAATGGGAGCGCCAATGTTAGTCCAGATACTCAAACAGGCGAACCACGCGAACCACGCCACTGGTGGTGCTGGCAAGCTGGGTGGCAGCATCGGCCTCCGCGCGCTTGACGATGCCAAGCAAGAAAACGACCGACCCTTCGGTAACCACTTTGACGTGATTTGCCTGAAACCGGTTGGCCTCGAGAAATCGCGTTTTCACGATCGTGGTAAGGCGTGTGTCGTTGCCCACGGCAAAAACCCCCGCCTGCGGCCCCACCGTCATCTCATTGTGAACCCGCTTGATGCCCGCCACCGTGAGTACTTCTTCTTCGACGCCGCGCTTCAGCACGTCGCTCGCGGCCTCTCCGGTGATAAGTACCTGGCGGTTGTAGCTGGTGATGTTGACGTGTATCTGATTTCCAAAGCGGGACTTTACTTTAAGCAGCGCCCGGTTTTCAATGTTTTCGTCATCGACAAAAACACCGCTGGAGCGCCGATCCTCCGCGAGAGACACGGCGGCCACTGCGCCACCAATTATCAGCGGCGCGCACGCGGACAATCCCAACCCTAGACCGGACAACGCTGCCACAAGCGCAAGCTTTACAGCACGATTACAAAGCGCATCAGTAGTCAAAATTTTTCCTTTCACGAGCGCCCGCTAAACGCGAGCTTGCGATCTCAAAACGACGACGAGCATTATCTGCGCAACGTCACCTAAGCGCACGATTTTCAGGACTCAAAAATATTTTTGAGCCACTGCCGGCTGCTCGATCCATCAAACAAAACCGCATCGACACGGCACACGGGCACGACCGCCACGCGACTCAGGTAGAGACTCATCGCGCGCTCGATGCGTTGCCGTTTTTCGCGCCCGATGCTGGCAGCTGCGCCCCCAAATCGCTGGCTCGCGCGCTGCCGCACCTCAACAAAAACGAGCGTTGTGCCTTCTTTCATAATTAGATCAATTTCGCCAAAGCGACATCTCCAGTTGCGTTCAACAAGCAGCAGTCCCGCTGCCCGAAGCAGCGCCTCGGCCTCCCGCTCGTAACGGTCGCCCGCGTTATCTTTGGTGTCAGGGGCCAACTTTGACCAGGCCACGCTCACGAAACTCGCCAATCATGGGTTGTCGTCGATATTGCGAGTCTTTCAGCGTCAACTGGCCAATCGCTCCGTCAAGGGTGGGCGGCAAGGCATCGCGACCCGCGCTGACAACAAGACGCGCTGCATCGACCCCGAGTGCGTACAGGCGGGCGAGGGTGGGCGAGAGTAATTCTGCGTGCGCGTACTGCGCAAAGTCGGCGCGCGCCACGTCAATCAACCACGGCGCGTCGGCGATGCGCACGCCCGTCCAGTCGACCGTGCGCTCCAGCGCTGATTCATGGCTCACACTGGTGACATAAATGGCCATACCCCGTAAATACGGACGCAACTCCGAAAGTTGCGCGCTGGTGCCTGCAAACAGCACACAGTCAACGTTGTCGCGCCGCCAGCGCTCAGCGTCACGTCGCCATGATTCACGCAGCCCCAGCGATTTTTGCTGCAATGGCGTGGTCACTTTATGGTCGCGCCAATAGCTCAATATTGAGATTCCGACGCGACTGACCAAACTGGACAGGGTGCCGCTGGCCTCAAGTAACAGCGGTGCGCGGCAGGCGTCTTCGACTGCCTGTTGCGCGATGGCCTCGCCTTCCGCCTCAAGCTCGGGCGCCAACACCACTAGGGGCGGCGGTGGGATCGTACCCAGCGGTGAAAGTAATAGCGTGGGCCGCAGTAGGGAAAGCGTGGCCAGCGCCAGCGTCGCCACGTCGTTGCGACCCAAGGGGCCGACCACCCAGTCTACGTTTTCGTCTACACAGCGCTGGTAGGCGGCCACAACACCGTCATTGCCGTACGGGCATTCACGAACCGCTACGTCGGTTTTTTTCGTGGCGAACACGGCCGATGCACCGTCCCTGACGCTCATTGCGGCACGGCGAAGTTGGCTGTTTTCAAGCGGCAACAACAGCACCACTCGCAACGCGAGAGACGCGGGATTGTTCGGCGAAGCTGCTGGTTGCGCTACAGTGCGGGGCGGCGCGCTTATTGCGGTTACTGATGTCCCCACCGGTTGCAACGGTCGAGGTGGTTCGGCCGCGACGGCGCAGGTTGCCGTCCAGATCGCCGCTAGCACCCAGGACGGTGCCCGCGTGCATTTGAACGGGCGCATCAGCGGACGGTATCGAGACGAACAATCGGGCAACAAGGTGAACACAGAGCGTATGACAGAGAGATCAGAAGAGCGAACCAGGATGACCCCCGGATTGTATGTAGTCGCCACCCCACTGGGGAATCTGGGAGACATCACCATGCGCGCGTTGGCCACGCTCAAACGGGTGGATTGCATCGCCTGCGAGGACACCCGCGTCACCCGCGATCTGTTGCGTTTTCTCGAGATCGCGCCCCCGGTGCTGGTGTCGGTGCGCGAGCACAACGAGCGTGCAGCGGCTGACGCCATCATCCAGCGCATCGAGCGCGGCGAGGCGGTGGCCTACGCCAGCGACGCTGGAACTCCCGCCATCAGCGACCCCGGTGCGCGATTGGTCGCGGCGGTGCGTGTCGCAAATTTTCCGATTATTCCGATCCCCGGCGTGAGCGCGGTGACCACCGCGCTCTCAGTCGCCGGGTTGGAGTCCACGGCCTTTACCTTCCACGGTTTCGCGCCGGTGGCAGCTGGGGAGCTTGCCGAGTTTGTGCAAAACATAAACGTCCGAACCGAAACCAGCGTGTGTTTCGAGTCCCCGCATCGCATTGAAAAATTTTTGCTCGCACTTGCGAAAGGCCTGCCCTCGGAGCGCCGGGTTCTCATCGCGCGCGAACTGACGAAAAAATTTGAAACGGTCACGGCAGTTAATGCCGGAGAACTCGAAGCTTGGATACCTGCCAACGTTGAACGCATGCGTGGGGAGTTTGTGATCGTGGTTGCCGGGGCGGCGCAAGCTACGTGTACTTCCACTTTTGAGGCGCGCGCTCTAGTCAAAGCGTTGCTGCAAGAACTGCCGCCGGCCAAAGCAGCCAAGCTAGCCGCCAAAATAACCGGTGAATCGCGCGAGGTCCTGTACGAGCTGGCGGAATCCCTCAAAACGTAGTGTCTTGCGTCTGATGTTTGGGTTATACAGCTTTTTCTTAAAGCACTCTATGCCCATGGGTAGCACGGTATTTATAGTGATAGTCGACTAATTCACAAATCAAGCGCAACCCCTCATAAAATAGAGATTCAGCCAAAAAGCTGCTCGCAAAGTAGTCCAGCCCGATACAATCATGGCAATGTCGTTGGCCAATGTTTTATCTTCTTCTGAGCCTTTGC
>JAYSUK010000233.1:0-3902 GCA_043719085.1 Burkholderiales bacterium
CGGAAGCTGATATTGCCCACAAACAAACGATTACCCATGGTGTGTAGATCTATCCTTGATAAAAAACAAACGCGGATTTCAAGGACTCGTCAGTATCGATGCTGAAAACAGCGCTCACACTCGGGAACCAGGAAACTCGCCAAACGCGAGGAAAAACGCAACTACGTCAATCCACGTAACCGAACTATGCCACAAAATTTGCGACCTTGCTTACGAAACACGTTATTTTTTTATAGTTTTGGAGCAAATTGTGACTTTTATTTATTACACGCCTGCGCGCTGGCTGAAAGCGGAGCATAAATTGTGGCTTGACGCAGCGGCGACACTTGCGAATTGCCGTCATTGCCCCTACATTTCGCGTATTGCAAATCTATGACTCAGGAGCAACCGATGGATCTAAATAACGTTTCAGACATTCGCACCAGCGGCGCAATCGCCATCTCGCAAAATCGCGTGCTGCGCAACACTTACATGCTGCTGGCCGCCTCGATGGTGCCCACGGTGGCCGGTGCCGCGCTAGGCGTTGCTCTAGGCTTCACGGGATTTGGCCCATGGTGGTTGAACCTGATGATTTTGATGGGCGCGGTGATGGCGTTCAGCTACGGTATCGAGCGGACAAAAAACAGCGGTGCTGGTGTCGCCGTGTTACTGGCATTCACTTTCTTTATGGGCTTCTGGCTGTCCGTGCTGCTTGGCCGTGTGTTGGCGCTGAAAGACGGTGGCACGCTGATTGCCTACGCGTTTGGTGGGACGGCACTGATTTTTGCGGGCATGGCCACGATCGCTAGCAACATTAAAACGTCGCTTTCGGGCATGAGCAAATTTTTGTGGATTGGCTTCTGCGTGATCCTGCTCGCGGCCATTGGCGGCGTTGTGCTGCAAATGCCTGCGCTTACGATTGCCTGCTCGGTGTTGTTCATCGGCCTGTTTTCGGCCTGGATCGTCTACGACATCAACCAGATCATGATGGGCGGCGAGACCAATTACATCAGCGCCACGTTGTCGATCTACATCAATTTGTTCAGCATTTTCAGTAACTTGCTGAGCTTGCTTGGCTTCACCAGCCGCGACTGAGCGCCGCTGCGATTAGTTAAAAAAGGCTCCTTCGGGAGCCTTTTTGATTGGTTTCCTCATAACCGCTTTACTGGTAGATCGTTATTGCATTATGGCTACATCGGAAGAACTTTGCATATCGATTACCTTAAAAAACTCGCGGCACCCCCTATAAGACCAGCCTTTACTAAAAGCTGCTGTCAAACGCTATCGCTCGCCTATCGGGTGAAATTGCCGTCTCGGTTGATGATCGACAAATCGACGAATTCAAGCCCGGTGTGGTCGTTGGCGGCAAAACTCAGCTCGATTCCGCCCACGTCAAAATTGCGCAGCGACTCAAGCGCCGTGCGGATCCGCGCGCTGGTGGGCTTGACCCCGGCCCGTTTCAGGCCTTCTACCAGCACCTTGGCCGCGATGTAGCCTTCGAGTAGCGACGGCGTCAACGTCTGGACACTGGTGCCGCCCTTGGCGTCGCGCAGCGCCTTGCCCGCTTCGCGCGTGACGGTCGTGGCAATAGAGCGCTCGTTCGGAAACACCTGCGTCACCACCACGCCGCGTGCGATAGGGCCGAGCGCTTTGACGAAGCCCGCTGAAGCGTTGTTCGACAGCGTCACCAGTTGTGCCAACGAACCTGTGGCACGAATCGCCTTCATCACATTGGCTGCCGTGGTGCCCGAGCCGAAGACCAGCACTGCCTGCGGTTTGAGGTTTGCAGCCCGCGTGGCGAGCTCGGCGAAATCGGTGGCTGATTTGTCGAACGTGAGCGCGAATGCGGGCGTGATTTTCGCGTCTTTCATGCCGTCAAGCGCGCCCTGCAAGGCGTCCGCGCCGAAGCTGTCCTCCACGCTGATCACGCCAATGCTGTTCACCCCGATCAGCTTCAGCAACGAGATCGCCTTGGCCGATTCCACGCGGTACGGCGCACGCACGTTGAACACGTTTTTCCTGACTGGCGTGTGCAGCGAAATTGCACCCGTCGTCGGCCCCACCAGCGGCACGTCAAATTCATCGAGCACGGGAACAATGGCCTCGGTTTGCGGCGTGCCGCGCGTCAAAAACAGCGCGACCGCCTTGGACTCGACGATCAGCGTGCGCGCGTTGCTGGCAGCCAGTTTCGGGTCTTGTTTATCATCCAGCGTGACGAGCTGAATTTGCTGACCGTTGACGCCACCGCGCGCATTGACCGCATCAAAATACAGCTTCGCACCAGCGTTGGTTTCCTTGATCGCCTCAGCCTGCGACCCGGTCACGCCGGTCGTCTGGCCAATCACGATTTGCGCGGTGGCGTTCGTGTTGAAAGTGGCAAAAGTGGCCGCGCTCAGGCCGAGCAAGGCGACGGCGATCAGGCGCGCTGCGGGCGCAGCTCCTCTTTTCAACGACATAGTCATCCTCCTTGGTTCCGCTCGCTGAACGTATGTGCAGTCTCGGACTACTTCGCAATGTAGTGGCGTAGCCTGTCGAGTTGCCGCAAGCTGCGTTGGCGCTCGGAAATAGCTACAGCTTTTGTGTTGAAACCGCTGAAATGCCCGTTTAATAAGAGCCCAAGCGGCGATATGCGTAAAAACAGCGGAAGTCGACAAATGAAGTTTTGCGCCGCTATACCCCGATTAAACTGGGCATTCAACAAAAAGCTGTTACTGATTGAGTGCGTCGCCCAACTTGCCGCGATACCACTCGTGGAAGTGCTGCATCCCATCCTCCATCGGGCTTTGATACGGGCCGACCTCGACCCGACCCTGCTCAACCAACGCCTTACGACCGGCATCCATACGCAGCGCGATTTCGTCATCTTCGACACAGGTTTCCATGTACGCCGCCTGCTGCGCCTCGATAAATTCGCGCTCGAACAGCGCCACTTCTTCGGCGTAATAAAACTCGACGACGTTGACGGTTTTGTCGACCGCCTGCGGCCAAAGCGACGACACCACCAGCGTATGCGGATACCACTCGACCGTGATGTTCGGGTAATAGGTCAGCCAGATCGCGCCATGCGGCGGCGGCACGCCCTGGCGGAATTTGCTGACGGCATCATGCCAGCGCTTGTACGTTGCCGAGCCCGGCTTGTCGAATCCGCGCGACAAGCCGACCGTCTGCACCGAAAACTCCTTGCCCCACTCCCACGCCAGATCATCACAGGTCACGAACTGCCCGAGCCCTGGATGGAATGGCCCGACGTGATAATCCTCCAGATACACCTCAACGAAGGTCTTCCAGTTGTAGTTGCACTCATGCACCACGGCGCGATCAAACACGTAACCGGAAAAATCGAGCGACTGTCGGGTTTGTGTGGACAGGTCAGCGAGCTCGACCACCGGATTTGACGGCCCGTCAAACAGCAACCCGTTCCATGCCTTGAGCCCGGAATTGCGTAAATTCAGCTCAGGATTGCACGGAAAATGCGGCGCGCCGATCAGCACCCCGTCGCCGGAATACGTCCAGCGATGCAGCGGACACACGACATTTCCGCCGTTAGCTTTCAACGAACCGCGACCGTCCAGCATCATCGCCTGACGATGACGGCAAATGTTCGATATCAAGTTGACGCCGTTCTCGGTGCGAGTGAGCGCTTGCGCATTGCTGCGACTGGCGAGCACGGCATAGTCGCTCAAACCCGGCACCATCAGCTCATGGCCCGCGTAGCCCGGCCCGCGCGCGAACAGCAGTTCGCGTTCGTGCTGCAACAGGGCACGGTCGAAATAGGCCGAAGGGGGCAGCTGTGTTACCGGCGCGGATAACTCGCGAGCGGTGAAAGGACGCGTCATGGCTCCAAACCGTTTCAGGAAAAGTTAACCCAACTTAAACCAGGTGCAATTACGGACTGCACCCAACCCTTGCTAAGTCAACCTCTG
>JAYSUK010000234.1:0-3896 GCA_043719085.1 Burkholderiales bacterium
CCCATCCCGAACAGGACCGTGAAACGACTCAGCGCCCATGATAGTCAGCCTTATAGCTCGCGAAAGTAGGTCAGCGTCAAACTAATCCTTATTGAAAACCCTCGACACTACTGTTGAGGGTTTTTTTTTGCCAAATCGATAACATATTGACTTGGGTTACGAAGTTCACAAGCCTTAGGAAGAATTATGGAAGCAACTCATAGGAATATTCACGAAGAAATCGAGCAAACTATTGCGCGCAATTCAGTCGTCTTATTCATGAAAGGCGAACCGAGATTTCCGCAATGCGGATTTAGCGCAGCAGCCGTAAAAATGCTCGCCGACGTTGGGGTCAGCGATTACGCGTACGTGAATGTGCTCGCAGACGGACAGATTCGCGAAGGTATCAAGGCTTATTCATCGTGGCCGACGATCCCCCAACTCTACATTAAACAAGAGTTTGTCGGCGGTGCAGACATCATGCAAGAACTCCACAAGTCGGGAGAATTGTCGCGCTTGGTCGCAAAATAGCGACTATAGCGGCGAATTCATAGCACGTGTTGTTAGCTCAGCACGAACCGCGCTACTCACGCCGGAAACAGCGCTTAAAGCCGCCAAGCACGCGTCCAATTTCGCGCGCGAACGTACGAGCACCGTAAACGATAAAGTAGCGACAGGTCCAATCGAGCTGCGACTTGATAGGCTCGTGACTGCGGTGACATTTACTCCGCTATTCGACACGGCGCGCGCGCAATCGGCTAGTAAGCCATTTCGGTCAAGAGATTTGACTAATACTTCGGAGGATAGCGGCTGCACGATTCGCGAGGCCCACATCGGTGCAAATACATCATTCGCTGCGCGCCCCTCGCTGCTTCGCGGGCAAGAGATCCGATGAATCTTTACACCAGAAAAAGAGCCTACAGCGAGGATCGCATCACCCGCTATGGGCAAACAAACACCGCAATACTGCACGCCGGCAATCGATCGCCCATCGAGCAATAATCTGCTGCGAGCGTCAGCCGACTTAGTAACTTGCAGAAGTCGCTCGGCACCCGATCCCATCAACTGCGAGACTACCGCGAAGGCCGATAACTCACCTGACCCAACGCGGCGCCAGAGGTGATCCAAATCGGCAACGCCAAACCTCTGAAATAGCAAGTTTTCGCTGACGTACAGCGCGGCGTCGTCACCTGCCGCCACACCCGCCGCATCAGCCAGCAAACGACGCCCCAACAGAGCCGCATCGTCTTGCGCAGACTCACGCATCCAATGACGTAGTTTCGCTCGACTCCTTGGAGACCTCATCGCAGCCTCCCATTCGGGGACAGCCAAAATTTCCTCCCCTGCTAGAACCTCAACGATATCACCCGCAGATAGTTCTACGGTGACATCGCAAAGTCGCCCGTTAACTCTGACCGCGCTTGCCCTCAATCCCAGATCAGTATGAATTGCAAACGCAAAATCCAAACCGGACGCACGCCGTGGAAGCGACAAACATCGCCCTTTAGGGGAAAAAACGGCAATTGAGGTGCGTTCGACCAATTCCCGCAAGACGCGCGCGAAATTGCCGGGCTGATCGCCTGAGCTTGCGACTGCAGCAAAATCCGCATCATAACCGGCTTCCCTACCCGCTATTCCGTACCGGCCTCCGGCAATACGTGGAAAAAAAAACACGAACTCTGCAACGAGCGAATGAGTACTCAGCAACACTTTCGACGAAACTAAACCTTCAGCAGTCAAAGACACAAAACTAGCGGGCAAGCAGGGGAAACGACGATGCAAGTAAGCCACGCGACCGTAAGCAATTTCGATTGAGGCGGTTACATCAAAGACAGTGGGAACCGCAAACAGCGCGCGACAAGCACGATCACCTCGCAACGATGCAAAAGCGCGAACCATGGTTTCACTAACCACGCGATCACCGCCAAGCGCGGCGTCCGATAACTTCTGGCAACCAATCTCCTTGAAAATGGGCGCAAGTCTCTGTCGATCAACTCGGGATTTGTAGGCCGCCCACTTAGCGAGTATCAACCACCGCCAAGGAAATCGCCAACGTAATGAAAGCGCGTCAAGCTCAGTCGCAATCTGATGGAATCCCAAGTACCTAGCCAAAGGCACGTAAACGTGCGACGTTTCTAGAGCTACGCGGTGCTGCTTCGCCCGGCCGACAGGGCCAAGCGTTCTCATGTTGTGCAAGCGGTCGCACAGTTTGATAGCAAAGACTCGTCTGTCACGACCGCCTGCCGCAATCAGCTTCCTGAGCGTACCTTCCTTAGGCGCAACAATCGCGCCAGTAAAGGTTTTGACCGAGTCGAACTTGGAAACACCGTCAACAATATGAGCGACGACGTCGCCAAAGTCAGCGCGAATAGATTCTACCGACGTGTCTGAGTCCTCGATCACGTCGTGTAATAGCGCCGAACAAAGCGCGTCAGCATCAAACCCAAAAAAATCAAGAACGATACTGGCAACCGCCAGTGGGTGAGTGTCGTAGGACTCACCTGAGTGGCGCTTTTGTCCCGCATGCGCCGCTTTAGCCACCTCCCAAGCGTGCTCGACTCGAACTAGATCGACGGCCGAGAGACCAGCGGCAATTCGAGCTAAAAAAGCGGGTGCCAACGGGGACGCCCCCGAAGCGCTAGAGCCCGAGTTTCCGCAAAATAGTGCGATTAACTTTTCCGCCGGCGATCTCGCGCAGAGCGACGACAATGGGTTTGTCTCGCTTGGCGTCATCGACCAACGCCTGATGACCAGACACGAGCTGACGAGCGCGAACAGCGGCAGCCAACGATAACTCAAAGCGATTACCTATTTGATCCAGACAGTCTTCAACAGTTATGCGCGCCATAACGAACCCTCAAAAAACAATTCAGCCCAACCAGAATGTTGTGCAAACGTTCTAATTCTAACGTATCACAAAAGAGCCTGATCCTGTCAATATTTCGTTGAGTGATTAAGCCACGCATGATTAGCGGCGTGACGACGCCGCTGTTTTGTTGCTTCCGAGCGTGCTGGCGAAGTGCATCATGTCAGGCCCCGACTTCCCCGAAGAGTTGCACACCGGGCGCATCCCCGCTTGGCTTGTGGGGCTAGCCGGGCGGATGTGCCCCGTGCACAACTCACCGGAGAAGTCTTTCGTGGATTCGTTGTCCCATCGGCTCTGCCGCCTCCGGAGCGTTCGCGGTTTTGCGCCTCAGCTTGACGCCGTTGCGCTCGCTCAAAGCCAGCTCGAAATTCTCTTGGCGACTGCCAGCTCAGTGATGAGTACGTCCTGGTCGCGTTGTAGAAGCCTTCGATGTACCCAAACACGCAGCGTTTGGCCTCTTCTTTGGTCTCGAAGCCCCGCCCGTGCGTGTCCTCGACCTTCAGACTGCACCAGAAGCTCTCCATCGGCGCAAAGGCGCACCAAATACCCTTGCCACTCATCGATTGCTGGTAGGCCATCTTCTGTAGGTAATTTAGCGTCTCGTGCGCAGCGTATCGGCTGCCTTCATCCGAATGAACGATGAGACCACCTACGCCGGTCTTGGCTGTACAAACCGTCCCTAAACTCCGCCATCTTGAGCGCGTCGTGTACCAGACTCTTTCGCATGTGCGAATCAAATGGCCCAACCCACAATCTCTCGGGTAGACAGATCGAGGAGGCAGCAAACAAACACCCAGCCCTCTTTCGTCCACAGATACGTGTTGTCGGAGAGCCAGGCCTGATTGGGCGCGCTGGCGTGGGTGGATAAAGCAACACTTATTCTGTAATTTCGCGAAATTTCTTTCGTTGCGTGATGTTGGGGTTGTGGATAAGTCGTTGGTTGTGGGTTGATTATTTTGTGGTGTTGTCAGGTTTCATAGTGAGATAGATTTTCCCGCTTGCCCAGTCCTCATCCTGCTCGCACAAGAGCGCGCTGACCAGGCGCAAGCAG
>JAYSUK010000235.1:0-11188 GCA_043719085.1 Burkholderiales bacterium
GCCCCACGAATTGCAGCAGGCCGCCGCCAAATCCGGCGGCGTGGATGAGAAGCAGGTGGCGCGCATGGAGGGCATCATCAATTCGATGACGCCGCTGGAACGGCGAAAGCCGGATCTCATCAAAGCCACGCGCAAACGCCGCATCGCCGCGGGAGCGGGGGTGCAGGTGCAGGAAGTCAATCGCCTGCTGAACCAGTTCGAGCAAACACAAACCATGATGAAACGATTCTCGCAAGGCGGCATGGGTAAATTGATGAAAGGTCTCGCCGGCATGCCCGGCATGAAGGGGCGGATTCCGGGGATGCGGTAGGGCTGGTTTTGTAGGAGCGGCCTGCCGCGACCCATGTTGCGTTGGCCAAATCGGGTCGCGGCGGAGCCGCTCCTACAGATCTGGCCTGCCGCGACCCATGTTGCGTTGGCCAAATCGGGTCGCGGCGGAGCCGCTCCTACAGATCAATCCCGCATTGCAACGCCTAATGGCTTTCAGCCGAAAGCGCCGTTTAATATGGGCTTGAGCGCATTATTTACCAATATCCGACTTGCAACGATTTATCCACCTATGCCCATTGGCAATGGGGCATGTAGCCAAAAGCTGATAGCGTAATTTGAACTTCACACCCATCATCAAAGAAGTCGGCCGCGGTGCGAAAGGTGCTCGCGGACTTAACGCCGTCACCGCGCAAGAAGCTTTCGCAGCGTTGCTCGCAGGCGAAGTGAGTGATATCCAACTCGGGGCCTGGTGGCTGGCGATGCGGATCAAGGGCGAGACGGCGGAAGAGCTGGCGGCGTTCGTTGAGGCGATGCAGGCCACGCTGGCTTTTCAGGTCGCCAGCAGTGAACCAGTCGTCGTGCTGCCCTGCTACAACGGCGCGCGGCAATTGCCAAATCTGACGCCGCTGTTGGCGTGGGCGCTGGCGCAGCGTGGCGGGAAGGTTTTGTTGCACGGTGTCAGGGCCGATCCGACCCGTGTGACGACGTTCGCTTTGTTCGAGGCGCTCGGTTTCCCCGTTATTGAATCGGGCGCAGACGCAGAGCGGGCCCTTACATCCACCGGTTTTGCCTTCGCCCCGCTCGATGCCATTCACCCCAAACTCGCCGCCCTGATCGCCAACCGCTGGCGCATCGGCGTCCGCTCCACGCCGCACACGGTTACCAAGCTGCTGCAACCGGTGGCGGGCCGCAGTTTGCGTGTCGTCGCGCTCACTCACGGCGACTACATTGAGCGAATGTCGGCGCATCTGGCGTCCGTACCCGGCGCATCGGCCGCCGTTTTTCGCGGTTGCGAAGGCGAGCCCGTGCTGCATCCCAAGCGCGCTGTACCGGTTCAGATATTCCAGAACGGCGCGTCGTTTATGCATGAATGGCCCGGTGTGGGGACGCACGATCTGCCTGACACTTGCGATATCGCGACGACTGTCGCTTACATCGAATCAGTCATTCAGGGCAGGCGCGACATGCCGCCGTGGATCGACTGGTTGGCACGGCAAGTGCTTCAAGCTACCAATGAAACTGACTCTCGACCACTCCCGGCCACCGCAGCCTAAACCAGGCAAAGTATTTTTAGTCGGCGCAGGCCCCGGCGACATCGAACTGTTGACCCTCAAAGCCGCGCGTTTGCTGGCGACTGCTGATGTCGTGTTGATCGATGATCTGGCCGGTGATGAAGTGCTGACGCTGTGCCCCCAAGCCCGCGTCATTCACGTAGGCAAGCGCGGTGGCTGCAAGAGTACGCCACAGGCGTTCATCGAGAAACTCCTCGTTCGTGAAGCGCAAGCTGGCAACACCGTGGTGCGCCTGAAGGGCGGCGACGTGTCGTTGTTCGGTCGCGCCAGCGAAGAAATTGCAGCGCTCGAAGCCGCTGGCATCGACTTCGAAATCATCCCCGGCGTAACGGCGGGCCTCGCCGCGGCGGCTACGCTCAAAACCTCGCTCACCCACCGCGATCACGCACACGGCGTCGCCTTCATCACCGCGCACGGTGCCGCCACGGCCGCGAATGCGGCGGGCGCGGAGATTCCATGGCAGGCGCTGGCGCAAAGCGCATTGACGCTCGTCGTCTACATGGGCGTCGCGCGCGCCGCCTCGTTGCAGGCGAGTTTGCTGGCGGGCGGACTCGACGCAAACACCCCCGTCATCGCCGTTGAAAACGCATCGCGCCAGGACACCCGCAGCCTGTGCTCCACCGTCGCCGCGATGGCCGAAGATTTCGCGCAGCAATCGCTCAAAAGCCCCGCCGTCCTGGTGATCGGTGAGGCGATGCGGGCGCGGGCCGTTGAGCTGGTGCGCCGTTCAGCGCCTCCGATGCGCATCAACGCACGCAAGTAGGGCGGAACGCTTGCGGTTCCGCCGAACGGGGCGGCGCGCACCACCGAGGCGTTGAATTGCTTTCAGCGGCGAAACATGGCGGAACCGCAAGCGTTCCACCCTACTGGCTACAAACCGATCCAGCTCCTGTTCTTGCCGCAACGGCTAGCACAGCATTTCGCCTTAAGCGCCTTTTCACTGGGGCTAGCAGCATGTTTTGCCACACGTCGATAACGACTAAAAAGCACCCGCTTGCCCAAATAAAACAAGCGCTTCGCTAAAAAGCCGCCGTACCGAATTGGCGGCGTCATTTCGCTTCGTTTTGCCGTACATTTGCCTCACTACTCTCCGTCACTGCCGACGGCCACTGATAACCAGACACCGAGGGATTCCATGACTGCGTCCAAACCAACCCGCTTGTTGTCGCGGGCGTTATGCCTTGCGTTCGTCGCTGCTACCGCAAGCGTGGCTTACGGCGCAGCCGCCGGCGGGCCACCCACGCTCGCCACCGCCCAACAAAAGCTCGCCACGATGAGCGTGCCCTTCGTGCCCAACGCCGGGCAATGGGACAGTCGCGCTGCGTTTGCCGCGCAGACCTTTGCCGGAACTTTGTTTGTGACCAAAGCGGGTGAGCTGGTCTACAGCTTGCCGCCCGTACGGCTCCCCTCCCCCTTGAGGGGGGAGGGGCTGGGGGAGAGGGTGAAGGCGGCACACGCAATCCACGTTGACTCGCATGCCAACAGCCCCCTCACCCCAACCCTCTCCCGCGAGGGGAGAGGGGGCCAGACTGGCTGGGTGCTCAGTGAAACGCTTGTTGATGCCAAAGGCAATCCTCGCGCGATGCGCCAAAGCACGCTCAAAGCGCCCGCAGGTTACCGTCCGATGGAGGGCAAAGTCAGCTACGCCATTGGTAGCGACACCAGCAAACACGCCGATAACCTAAACACTTACGAACGCGTGAACCTGGGCGACATGTACCCCGGTGTCAACGTGCAACTCCGAGCCACCGGCAACAACGTCGAAAAAATCTTCACCGTCGCCCCCAGGCACGACCCGAAACAGATTCACATCAAACTCGCGGGCGCGAACCAACTCGAAATTGGAACGCAAGGTGAGCTGATCGCCCACACCGGCAACGGCCCCGTCGCCTTCACCGCACCCATCGCCTTTCAAGAAACCGCCAACGGTGAGCGCACCGCAGTCCAGGTCGCGTATGCGCTCAATGCCGATCAACAGCGCTACCACTTCCGGCTCGGTGCGTATGACGTGAATCAGCCGCTGGTGATCGATCCGCTGCTGCAATCCACCTATCTGGGCGGGTCGGGGAGTGACTATGCCGTCGCTCTGGCGATCCACCCGGCCACGGGTGAGGTCTATATCGCGGGCTACACCAACTCCACCGATCTGCCCAGCGTCACCCCGGGCAGCGGGGGCGTGGCCACCGGCGCGCAGAGCGCGTCAGGCGGGGGCCTTGACGCCTTCGTCAGTCGCTTTAACGCAGCACTCACCACGCGCTCACAATCGAGCTATCTCGGCGGCACGGGGACTGACGCTGCCGTCGCCCTAGCGATCCACCCGGCCACGGGTGAGGTCTACATCGCCGGCACCACCACCTCCACCGATCTGCCCAGCGTCACCCCGGGCAGCGGCGGGGTGGCCACCGGCGCGCAGAGCGCTAAATCAACGGGCTATGACGCCTTCGTCACCCGCTTTAACGCCGCACTCACCACGCGCTCACAATCGAGCTATCTCGGCGGCACGGGGACTGACTATGCCAACGCCCTAGCGATTCACCCGGCCACGAGTGAGGTCTACATCGCGGGCTACACCAACTCCGCCGACCTGCCCAGCGTCACGACAGCCAGCGGCGGGGTGGCCACCGGCGCGCAGAGTGCGTCAGGAGGGGGCCAAGACGCCTTCGTCACCCGCTTTAACGCCGCACTCACCACGCGCTCACAATCGAGCTATCTCGGTGGAACGGGAGTTGACGTTGCCACAGCCCTAGCGATCCACCCAGCCACGGGTGAGGTCTATATCGCGGGCTACACCGAATCCACCGACCTGCCCAGCGTCACCACGGGCAGCGGGGGGGTGGCCACCGGCGCGCAGAGCGTTAAATCAACGGATTTTGACGCCTTTGTCACCCGCTTTAACGCAGCACTCACCACGCGCTCACAATCGAGCTATCTCGGCGGTACGGGGACTGACCAAGCCCTCGCCCTAGCGATCCACCCGGCCACCGGCGAGGTCTATATCGCGGGCCAAACCGACTCCACCGATCTGCCCAGCGTCACCACGGGCAGCGGGGGGGTGGCCACCGGCGCGCAGAGCGCTAAATCAACGGGTACTGACGCCTTCGTCAGCCGCTTCTCCACCGATCTGACGGCAGTGAACCGCACGCCCAATCCGTTCAGCTTTCTTCATCAAAGCAATGTGCCGCCGAATTCGACGCGCACGTCGAACGAAGTGCGGCTCATCATCACGCCAAACCCGGGCGACAATCATCAGGCGGCGTATGTGACGGGTACGGCGGGGAGCGAGCTTTGCGTCGCCAACCAACCCGGCATTTGTGTCACGCCTTATGTCGCGTGCGCACTGCCGTGCTACGGAACAAACTGGTTTGTCGGGCCGTGGGATTTCGTCTCGGGCGACTACATCGCCGTGCGCCACAGTAGCGCCGCGTCGGGTACTGCCGAAACCAAACTCATCATCAGCGGCACCGCGTATCCATTTCGCAGCTCAACGGGCAACGCCAACATCGCCTGTAATCTCGACATGAATGCAGACAACAATCTCAGCGCCACCTTAGAAGGCCTGATCCTCGTGCGCGCGATGCTAGGTTTCAGCAGCGCCGCCACGGTTGCCGGAACCGGCGTGACGCAAGGCAGCTGGGACGCGATGCGGCCACAAATCAACGCCAACTGCGGTACCAACTTCTAGCTGAAAGCGCCGCCACATTGGGGCTAGGCGCGCTTTATGGCGAAAGTCGATAAGTGACGTTTATCGCGCTACGCCCAAGTGCAGTGGGTGTTTCCGTGAAAAGCTGATTTGCCCGCCTCTACAATCGAATTTTGACGGGGCCATCACGATGACTGCCATACTTTTTTTTGCCCACGGCTCGCGCGACCCGCAGTGGCGCGTGCCGTTTGACGCCATCCTTGCTGACTTTAGGGGCATGCATGCGACGAAACTCGCCGGACTGGCGTTTCTTGAATTCATGCAGCCGGACTTTGCGACGAGCGTGAAGGTGCTCGTCGATCAGGACGCGACGCAGATTCGCGTCATTCCGCTGTTTCTTGCGACGGGCGCCCATACGCGCAAAGACCTCACCGAGCTCATCGAGCAAGCGCAAGAAACGCATCCAGGCGTTCGCTTCACGGTGGCCTCGCCAATTGGCGAAGTTGACTCGATTCGCTCGGCGATATCGAGTTGGGTGGCGACGCAGTTGTAGCGGGGCTACAACGTCCGCGACTCGCGCACCAACGCCATCATCTTCTTCGCGTTCTCGGTAATCAGCGCCCAGTTTTTCGCCGCCACCATTTCGCGTGTCGCCACAGCGGAGCTGCCAATCGCGGCGATGTTGTTGCAAGCGAGCACTGCCGGAATATCGGCGGCGGCAACTCCCGTCGCGCAGAAATTCACCTGAGGAATCGGGGCTTCAATCATCTTGAGCCACGCTGCGCCGCCGAAAACGGTCGCCGGAAAAAACTTCTGAACGCTGAAACCCGCGTCGAGGCAAGTCAAGACCTCTGACGGCGTTACCGCGCCGGGCAGCAACGGGAGCGATGCCTTCAGGCAGGCCGCGCCCACCGCGTGGGTGAACCCCGGACAGACTGCGAACTTCGCGCCCGCGTCTACACATTGTGCGACCTGATCGGCAAGCGTCACCGTGCCAACGCCCACCAGAATCGGCAGCCCGGACTTTGCGATGGCCGCGATGGACGCGAGGCCCGCGCCAGTGCGCAGCGTCACTTCAATGCTGCCGATACCGCCCGCGATCAACGCTTCTGCCAGCGGCAGCGCATCCTCCACATGGTCGATAACAGCGACGGGCACGTAGCCGAGTTTGCGCAGGGTCAGATTCAAGTCCATAAGCTCAATTTCCAAAAATAGAAGCGCCGCAGTCGGCATCAGAGACATTTTCCCGGAATGCAGCGAACAACTCGCGCCCCCATCCCGATTTTGCGGCAGGCGCTGCCGCGTTGCTGCGGGCTGCAAGTGCCGCGTCATCGACATGCAAATGCAGCGTTCCCGAATCGCAATCCACAGTCACGACATCACCATCCTGCACTCGCGCCAACGCCCCGCCCGCAGCGGCCTCTGGTGTGACGTGAATGGCGGCAGGCACGCGGCCCGAAGCGCCGGACATACGTCCATCGGTGACCAGCGCGACCTTCAATCCGCGATCCAGTAACACCGACAACGCGGGCGTGAGCTGATGCAACTCCGGCATCCCACAAGCACGCGGCCCCTGGTTGCGCACGATCACCACGCTGTCAGCGACGAATCGGTTCGCTTTGAACGCGGTGATCACGTCAATCTGCGCGTCGAACACATGTGCGGGTGCGGTGATTACGCGATGCTCGGGTGCGACCGCAGAAATCTTCACGACCGCCTGGCCGAGGTTGCCCGCCAGCACGCGCAAACCGCCTTCCGCGCTGAACGGTTCGACTGCGGATCGCAGCACAGTCAGGTCTTCAGAAACGGCGAAAGGCGCGGCATAGGTGAGGCGATGCGAATCTGCTGTCAACGACTGCGCGTAGTGCGAGAGGCCACGGCCCATCACGGTGTCCACGTCTTCATGCATTAGCCCCGCCCCGAGCAATTCGCGGAACAAAAATCCGGTGCCACCGACGCGGTTGAAATCGTTGACATCCGCCTCGCCATTGGGGTACAGCCGGGTCAACTGCGGCGTCACGCGCGACAACGCATCGATATCCTGCCACGTCAATTCGAATCCCGCAGCGCGTGCAATGGCGACCCAGTGCATCGTGTGATTGGTCGAACCGCCAGTGGCGAGCAGCGCGACGATTGCGTTCACCAGTACTTTTTCATTGACCCACTCGCCGAGCCCGGATGGTTGCTTCGACAGCGCCGCCATGCGAGCGCTAGCGGCTTTCGTCAGCAACGCGCGACGTGGATCGCTGGGCTGCACAAACGCCGCCCCCGGAATCATTAAGCCCATCGCTTCCAGCAGCATTTGATTGCTGTTGGCGGTGCCGTAAAACGTGCAGGTGCCCTCGGTGTGATAGGCCGCCATTTCGGCCTCTAACAGCGCGGACTGCTCCACTTTTCCCTGCGCGTGGAGCTTGCGGACGTTGCCTTTTTCCTTGTTCGACAAGCCGCTCGGCATCGGTCCTGCGGGCACGAAAATCGATGGCAAATGGCCGAATGACAACGCGCCGATTAACAGCCCTGGCACGATCTTGTCGCACACGCCGAGCAGCATCGCGCCATCGTACAAATCATGAGTCAGCGCAATGGCCGTAGACATCGCGATCACGTCGCGCGAAAACAGCGACAGCTCCATGCCCGGCTGGCCCTGCGTCACCCCGTCGCACATCGCCGGTACGCCGCCGGCGAACTGCGCAATGGCAGCGTGTTTGCGCACCTCGTTCTTGATCAGTGCCGGATAGTCCTGCATTGGTTGATGCGCGGACAACACATCGTTGTAAGCAGAAACAATGCCTATCACTGGTACCGGCTCGGACACCACTTTGAGCTTGTCTCCGTTCGGCAATGCTGCAAACCCGTGCGCCTGATTGGCGGCACTCAGGCGGCGGCGCGAGAGGCGATTGGTACGCTGTTTTTCGACGGTAGCAATGTAGGCGGCACGCCGCTCCACGCTGCGTTTGCGGATCGATGCGGAGATAGCCGCAACCGTCGCATTCAGCGGTGATTGTTGGTCGTTTTTTTGCTTATGAATCATCCATGTAGTTTTATCTCGGAGCAAAACTACATGCAACAACGAAAGGCAGGATCGCGTGACCGTCTACAATTTATGGCTAGGAAGCGTGGCCGAGCGGTTGAAGGCACCGGTCTTGAAAACCGGCGACGGGGCAACCCGTTCGTGAGTTCGAATCTCACCGCTTCCGCCAAATTTGTGTCGCGACCGCGACCCACCGCACCTTTCGCGGGCGCTTGCAATCATTGACTGTCAACTGGCGTGCGTCGATGCTTGGGACGGCACGCTGATTTTCCAGCCGTTTGCCTAAAGCAGTCCCCGCCGCGCCAGATTCAGCATGAGCGCAGTGACACCAAAATTCCACGGTGCGATGCGGTCGCTGTAGTCGACCCGATTGACTAGCGTTCCGAGCTTGGCCGTACTGATGTGCACGCGGTCGCCCACCACGTGCGTGAAGCCGAGACCGGGTCCGTGACGGTCTTGCGTCGGCGCGAACATGGTGCCTAGAAACAACATGAATCCGTCGGGATATTGATGATTTTCGCCACTGGCTTGCGCGACCAAATCGAGCGGATCGCGGCTGATTTTGCTGAGAGAGCTGCTGCCATGCATCGTGAAATTGTCAGCCGCCCCGTCGACACGCATGGCAAGCTCTGCCTGCCGTACGTCAGCGATGCCAAAGGCTTGATCAAACAACCGGATGAACGGGCCAATGGCACACGATGCGTTGTTGTCTTTCGCCTTGCCGAGCAACAGCGCGCTGCGGCCCTCAAAATCGCGCAAGTTGACATCGTTGCCGAGTGTCGCGCCGACCGTCGCGCCGCGACTGTTAACCGCAAGCACAATCTCGGGTTCCGGGTTGTTCCATACCGATTTCGGGTGAATGCCAATGTGCGCGCCGATGCCGACGGCTGACAGCAGCGGCGCTTTGGTGAAAATTTCAGCGTCGGGCCCAATGCCCACCTCCAGATATTGCGACCAGGCACCCTGCGCGATGAGCACTTGTTTAACGCGTTCCGCCTGTGCGGAGCCGGGCACGAGGTCGGCCAGATTGTCCCCAATGATGCCGGTGAGTGATTCGCGGATGCCCTGTGCTTTGCTGGCGTCGCCCCTGGCCTGCTCTTCGATGACTCGCTCCAGCAGGCTGGACACGAAAGTCACACCACTGGCCTTGATCACCTGCAGGTCACACGGAGCCAGTAACCACGGCTCGGTGGGGTCCCGCGTGGACTCGTCGCTGTTGGCAAGCACCGCGTCGAACGCAGCAACCCGCGGTGCATTGACTAATGCGCTGCGTACAGCTGCAGCAGAATTCTCCAGTTCTAGCAGTTGGCTGACGGTGGGAGCAAAGCGCGATAAGTCATACAGCCCGCCCTCGTGATGGGCGACCACCGTTGGCCCGATGCCGGATTGCCAGATGCGACCCACCAGACAGGCAGCAGCTGCGTCGTCAGGAAGTGTGTGTTGAAAGTTCAGGCTCATGGTGTGGGCGCGGTTTTTAGTCGTGGGTGGCGAACCCGCCAGTCAGGACTCACACCGCGCTTGCAGCAAAGTTGAGACGGTTGGAGCATACCAAGCGACTTGACCCGAGTGAACCAGATGGTTCGCTGGCCACCCAAGCAGCAGGATGATTAATATTACCCGCATACACCTTTACAGGTTACTCCCCCGTTTTTATTGGGCTAATAGCTCAATTTGCAAAGAGTCGACATTTGCGAAATGTGCCGACCAGCCAACAACATAAAAGGATTTGGCAGAAAAGCTATACACGTTACCGATGTCATTTGCCAATCGACGGTTAGCTGGGCTAGCGGGCATGTGGCATTGGCTTCCATGTCACCCTAGCGCCACGCGACTGCGGTAGCGCGGTTGACGTGGTTGCTGAGCGCATGTGCTTTACTCGTTCGCATCGCACATCGATTGACGAGCGGGCACAATTGCTGCATAATTCTAGGTTCCTCGACGTGGAGAGGTGGCCGAGTGGTTAATGGCAGCAGACTGTAAATCTGCCCTCTATGAGTACGCTGGTTCGAATCCAGCCCTCTCCACCAAATTGATTCTGACCCGCATTAGGGTTGGAATCGAACGAAGAGCGTTTTTTCCGCCAGTGCGCCTGTGCGGGTTTTCGCAACAACGCATCGTGCAACGCTTTGTTTTTATTGGCGAAAATCGTGAAAGACCAACCTCGCGGGTGTAGCTCAATGGTAGAGCTGAAGCCTTCCAAGCTTATGACGAGGGTTCGATTCCCTTCACCCGCTCCAAAGTATTCACTTCGCCGTTAGTTGTGGTTAGATATTTGTGATCTTCCAGAAGACCCCAAACATCCGCCCATGTAGCTCAGTGGTAGAGCACTCCCTTGGTAAGGGAGAGGTCGTGCGTTCGATCCGCATCATGGGCACCAGCTTATTTATTAAAACATCTCCGCACTTTCTTCACGAGAGAAATCATGGCAAAAGCAAAGTTTGAGCGCACCAAGCCGCACGTCAACGTCGGCACCATTGGTCACGTCGATCACGGCAAGACCACCTTGACGGCAGCGATCACCACCGTGCTCGCCCGCAAGTTTGGTGGGGAAGCCAAAGCCTACGACCAGATTGACGCCGCACCCGAAGAGAAAGCGCGCGGCATCACCATTAACACCGCCCACGTTGAATACGAAACGGCCAATCGTCACTACGCCCACGTTGACTGCCCCGGCCACGCCGACTACGTCAAAAACATGATCACCGGTGCCGCCCAGATGGACGGCGCTATTTTGGTTTGTTCTGCCGCTGACGGCCCGATGCCGCAAACCCGTGAACACATCCTCCTGTCCCGTCAGGTCGGCGTTCCCTACATCGTCGTGTTCCTCAACAAATGCGACATGGTTGACGACGCAGAACTGCTCGAACTCGTAGAAATGGAAGTCCGTGAACTTCTATCCAAATACGACTTCCCGGGCGACGACATCCCGATCATCAAAGGCAGCGCCAAGTTAGC
>JAYSUK010000236.1:0-3825 GCA_043719085.1 Burkholderiales bacterium
CTAAGCCCCGGTAAAATAAGGCTTCCACTGTAAAGCTGGTTTCGTAGCTGATAGGTAGGGTGTGCACCAAAGTGCGCACCGTTCGGCACACGCCAATGCTGAATCTAGGCGCTTTCGGTGCGCATGTTGATGCGCACCCTACCCCGCTACTCCGCTGTGAGCGACGACTTGGCGTCGCTCCGTCAGCCGGCGCGGGCAAGTCCGCGCCTACCAATTACGCCGACGCGTGTCAGTTCTTCTGAATATTCCAGTACGCCGAGCCCGCTGTTTTCAGCACGCCGGTGATGTTTTTGCGCACGGCTGCCGGGTTTTTGTATTCACCCAAAATGGCGTGCGTACCGACTTCCATGGCGCGCACCTGAACCGCTTCAGCGAGGCGCTTTTTGTCGGCATCACTGTCGGCGCGCGCGAAATCGTCACGCAGTTTCTCAAGCTGCGCGTCAGAGGCCCAACCCGCCCAGCCTTTTTCGCCCTGTCCGCCGAGAGGAGCGCTGGTCAATGGGTTCATGATGTCGGCACCCACCCAGGCAGTGAGAAAAATATTCCAGCCACCCTGCTCCACCGGCTCTTTTTTCGAGCGACGTGCGACCAGTGAGCCCCAATCCATGGTGATTAAATCAACTTTGAATCCAGCCTGCTTCAGGAGCTGGTTTGCCACCAGCGGCAGCTTGTGAATCGACTGCAAATCGGTAGGACGCATCAGCACAATCGGCTTGCCGTCGTAGCCGGATTCTTTAAGCATTTGCTGCGCTTTCGCCATGTTGCCTTTGACCATGAATTCGCTGCCTTTTGGCGACGCGAGCGGGGTGCCGCACGGATAAACGCTTGGGCAGGTGAAGAACATGCCTTCGTTGTCCGGGCCTACCTGAGCGCGCAAAAAAGCCTCTTGATTCATCGCCCACATAGCGGCTTCACGCACCTTCGGGTTGTTGAACGGCGGCACCAGATGGTTGAAGCGCATCACGTACTGATAGTTCACGGTGCCCGTGTCGACAATGTTCACACGCGCGTCTTTGCGCAACTGTGCGTACTGCTCGAATGCAGGTTGTTCGATCATGTCGATCTCGCCAGCGAGCAGCGCGTTCAACTGCGTTTGGGGGTCTTTCAGCGACAACCATTCGACGCGATCAACATACACCTTTTTGCCACCTGCGAGCCCCGACGGCGCTTCCGTGCGTGGCACGTACTTGGTGTTTTTCAAATAGATCGACTGCACGCCGGGTTTGTATTCATCTTTCTTGAAGACGTACGGGCCGGAGCCGATGTAGTCGTCAATCACCTTGAACGGGTCAGTCGCCGCAACGCGTGCTGGCATAACGAATGCGGGGTTAGACGATGGTTTTCCGAGCGCATCAAACACGATACCGGTAGGCTCTTTGAGCAGCAGGCGGAAGGTTTTCGCGTCCGGCGCGTCCATCTTGTCGACGAAGGTCATGAGCTTTTGACCGAAGGTGTCACGCGCGCCCCAGCGCTTGAGCGATGCGATCACGTCTTCGCCAGTCACCGCTTTGCCATCATGAAATTCGAGTTTGTCGCGCAATGTGAAAGTGTAGATTTTTTTGTCCGGACTGACCGTCCATTTATCGACCATTTGCGGTTTGATTGCACCCTTTTCATCCGTAGCGAAAAGCGTGTCGTACACCATATAGCCGTGGTTGCGCGTGATGTAGGCGGTGACGTTAAAGGGGTCAAGATTGGCCGGAAAGGCGTGTGGCGCAACCTTGAGCACTTTTTGCTGCGCAACTGCCGGCAGGGCAGGCAGCGCGACGGATAACGCAATGGTGACCGCGGTAATGAGCTTGGAGAACTTCATGAAACCCCTCTGCAAAATTTTCGAGATGAATGAACGGGAAAAGTCCGATTGTAGAGACGAAATGGGGACTTTCTCAGGGAATGTAGTTTTTTGTAGGGTGGGCACCCCGTGCCCACCAAACGGTTGCAAACAAAACCCGTCGTCTTCCGCACAGTGACGGTGGGCACGGGGTGCCCACCCTTCACGCCGGGGGAGCGGGTGATGGAGTTCGCCCATTGGGCTCGTTTGCCAAGTCCCTCTCCCCAACCCTCCCCCCCGGGGGGAGGGAGCTGTATGGCGCATCGCGGATTCGTGTCTCGCAAATTGCCCGACGTCAGCCCAGCCGCACTGGCCACGGGCGCTGCTTGGGCCGGATTTGTTCGATGATGCGCGAGAGCTGCAGCACGCCCAGGTCATCAAAGCGGCGACCGGCCACCTGCACGCCAAGCGGCAGTCCCGCCGTGCGCCGTTGTGTGGAATACGACCAATTGATTGAGGCCGCGGGTTGCTCGCTCACGTTGTACGGCAGGGTGAATGCGATGTGCTCGAGCGCTCGTTCCGGGTTGTTCTCCGGGCAGCAAAATTCGGCTTCATACGCGGGCACCGGGCACACCGGCGAGATCACAAAATCGAAGTCTCGCGTGGCAACCACCGTCGCCTCGCGCAAAGCCATGATTTGCGTATAAAAATTCATCACCGTTTCGCCCGAGAATTTAGCGGCACGATGGGTTGCCCACTGCACGATAAACGGCAAAATTTTGGCGCGCGTCGCTTCCGGCATTTTCACAATATCGGCATAGCTTCGGCATTCAAAAAAGCCGCACCAACCATCGAGCATTTCGCGGGTCAGGTATGAAGCGATGGGTTCAACGCGTGCGCCCTGCTGCTCAAGAAGTTGTGCGCAGTCCCACGTTGCCGCTGCGACATCGGATTGCACCTCAAAGCCTGCCCGCATGTCGGACAACACTGCGATGCGTTTACCTTTGAGCGAAAAGCGCTCGAGCTCGGCGGCAAAATCCACAGGCTGCCCAGACGACGTGCGCCCTATCGGCATGCTCATGAAGTCGCGCTGCTCAGGATCGGGCTGGGAAATCACGTTCAGCAACATTGCAGCATCAAGCACGGTGCGCGTCATGGGGCCCGCTACACGGCCGAGGTAGGGCGGGTTGATGGGTACGAGCCCCAGCGATGGTTTAAGGCCGTAGATGCCGCAGAAACTCGCAGGAATGCGCACCGAGCCGCCGATGTCGGTGCCGACGTGCAGCGGTCCGTAGCCCGCCGCGCAGGCGGCACCCGCACCCGAGCTGGATCCGCCGGGGTTACGGTTTAACTGCCACGGGTTTCGGGTGACGCCGTGCAAGCTCGACTGGCCCGATGACAGCATGCCGAAGTCAGGCATCGTGGTCTTGCCGATCAACACCAAACCGGCCTCGCGCAGACGGTCCGCAACCGGTGAATTCACTGCCTTAGCGTCAAGTGCTGTTGCAGCCGTACCGAGCGGTGCAGCGTCACCGGCGGTGTACAAATTTTCTTTGAGCGTGACCGGGACCCCGTCGAGCGGGGACAGCGGCCGCTGCGTTTTACGGCGCGCATCGCTTTCTGCCGCAGCAACGGCTGCGCTCTGGGCTTTGTTTAGATACAGCGCGTTGAGCGCCCGCTCACACTCGCTCACACGCTCCAGCACGGCGCTCGCCGCTTGCGTCGGCAACAGCGCCCCGGTCGAAAACTGACGCGACAGATCAGAGGCAGAGAGCCAGCAGTGGGTGTTCATCGAGGGGAGTGTAGCGCTGCCCCTGTGCGACGCCGAGTCGTCGCCTACGCAATCGGAACGTCCGCCACAGGGTAGAAATGTAGGGTGGGCACCCCGTGCCCACCAAACGGTGGCCAACTCACCCAGCCCAATCGCGCGTTGATGCTGGGCACGGGGTGCCCACCCTACGAAAATGTAACTGTGCCGCTGCTCGCTCTACGGCAGACGCAGCGCGATGCTGGCGAATCGAAGAATATGCGCGAGTTCGTGCTTAATCACCGAT
>JAYSUK010000237.1:0-10956 GCA_043719085.1 Burkholderiales bacterium
CATTGTTCGCATCGAAGGGGCTGCTCTCGTTGGGCGTGCCCTCGCTGCTCGCCTTGCTCATCGGCATTCTCGCCGCGATGGTGGTGTGTGCGGTGGTCGGCGTGCTGATCGAGCGAATCGCCTATCGACCGCTTCGCAATGCCCCGCGACTGGCCCCGCTTATTACCGCCATCGGCGTATCGATTCTGTTGCAACAGCTCGCCATTCTCGTGTTTGGCCGCAACTATTTCTCCTTCCCTGAACTGATTTCTAAAGCGCCGATTTCGCTCGGAGCGGTCACCGTCACGTTGAACGAAATCGTGATCCTAATCGTCTCCATCGGGCTCATGGGCGCACTGCTTTGGTTAGTGCATAACACCAAGGTCGGCACCGCGATGCGCGCCACCGCTGAGAACCAAAAGGTTGCTGGCTTGATGGGCATCGACATCAACAAAATCATTGCGATCACCTTTGCCATCGGCTCCGGCCTTGGCGCAATCGCGGGCGTAATGGTCGCCTCGAACTACGGTCAGGCGCACTACTACATGGGCTTCATGCTCGGCCTGAAAGCCTTCACCGCTGCGGTGATGGGCGGCATCGGTAACCTGTGGGGCGCGATGGTCGGCGGGCTGATTCTCGGTCTTGTTGAAAACGTGGGCCTGATTTTTGTGCGCGGTGACTACAAAGATATTTTCGCGTTCGTAGTGTTGGTGTTGGTACTCATCTTCCGTCCGCAGGGGCTGATCGGTGAGCGTGTAGCGGAGAGGGCGTAATCATGGCCGGACTCTTTGAAACTAAACGCAATCAAATGATCGGCATGGTGGCACTTGGCGTGCTGATCCTGATCCTGCCGTTTCTTGCAGGCATGCTCGGTCAGGCGTGGGTACGTATCCTGAACACCACCTTGCTCTACGTGATGCTGGCGCTCGGTTTGAACGTGGTGGTCGGCGTGGCTGGGCTGCTTGATCTGGGCTACGTGGCGTTCTACGCGGTGGGCGCTTATACCTGGTCGCTGCTCGCCTCCGCGCACTTCAATCTGCATTATCCGTTCTGGGTATTACTTCCGCTGGGCGCGTGCCTGGCCGCGCTCGCGGGATTGATGCTCGGTGCGCCGGTGCTGAAACTGCGCGGCGATTACCTGGCGATTGTGACCCTCGGCTTTGGTGAAATCGTTCGAATCCTAATGAACAACTTCGATAAGGTTGGCTTGCCGTGGTCGGAAGAGACCTATAACCTGACCAACGGTCCTCGCGGGATCACCGGTGTGGATGGTTTGAGTTTGTTCGGTTTTGAAGTGCGAAAAGGTCTTGACCTCTTCGGCTTTCAAATCACTGGGTTGCAGATCTATTACTTCGTTTTTTTGGCCTTCACCATTCTCTCGGTGATCGGCGTTTCGCGCCTGCAACATTCGCGACTGGGTCGCGCGTGGCAGGCATTGCGCGAAGACGAAATCGCAGCAAAGGCGATGGGCATCAATACCCGCAACATCAAGCTCGCCGCATTCGGATTTGGCGCGCTGACCGGTGGTTTGGCCGGGGGGTTGTTCGCCTCGATGCAGGGGTTTGTTAGCCCCGAGTCGTTCGGCTTGTTGGAGTCGATCATGATTCTGGCGATGGTGGTGCTTGGCGGTATGGGGCACATTCCAGGTGTGATTCTCGGTGCAGTACTGCTCTCGGCCATGCCGGAGGTCATTCGATACGCAGCCGATGAAAACGTGCAGCAGAAAATATTTGGCATCGTAGTGATCGCGCCAGAAGTGCTGCGCAATCTCATCTTTTCGCTGGCGTTGATTCTCATCATGCTGTTCAAACCGCAGGGTCTGTGGCCATCTCCGGAGAAGAAATAATGGCCGACATGCTCTTCACCGCAGAAGGCGTGACCAAGCGCTTCGGCGGCGTCACGGCGCTCGACAACGTGTCGATGCAAATCCCACGCAGTTCCATCTTCGGTCTCATCGGGCCCAACGGGGCGGGCAAGACCACCTTCTTCAACACGCTCACTGGGCTGTATCAAGTTGACGAGGGTAAATTCATGTTTGACGGCAAGCCGCTCAATGTGAAAGCGCCGCATGAAGTGGCACAGGTCGGCATTGCACGCACCTTCCAGAACATTCGTTTGTTTGGTGAAATGACGGTGCTTGAGAACGTGATGGTGGGCCGCCATGTGCGCACCAAAGCCGGGGCATTCGGCGCGATTTTTCGCACACCGGCCGCCCGGCGCGAAGAGGCGGAGATTGTGCAACGCTCGCATGAATTGCTCGACTACATTGGCCTGTCGAGGCGCGCGGGCGACAAGAGTCGCACGCTTGCCTATGGCGAACAACGCCGGTTGGAGATCGCGCGGGCGCTCGCTACCGATCCGAAAATGGTCGCGTTGGACGAACCCGCTGCCGGCATGAACGCCACCGAGACGGTGACGCTAAGAACGCTGATCGAACGCATTGCAAACGATGGCACCACCGTCATGCTAATTGAGCACGACATGCGCCTGGTGATGAGCGTGTGTCAGCACATTGTGGTGCTCGACTACGGCAAAAAAATCGCCGACGGCAACCCGTCACAAATTCAAAAGAACCCAGCGGTAATCAAAGCCTATCTTGGCGGAGCGCATGTGGCAGTGGAAGACAAGGTATGACCGCGATGCTTGACGTTAAAAAACTGCAAGTCGCGTATGGCGGCATCAAGGCGATCAAGGGCATTGATTTTCATGTCAATGAAGGCGAACTCGTTACGTTAATTGGTGCAAACGGGGCGGGTAAATCCAGCACCTTGCGCGCGTTGTCCGGCCTGATCAAACCTGCCGGCGGCACGGTCACCTACAACGGTCGCGATATCACCGGCGTTCCGTCGCATGCGCTGGTTGGGTTGGGCATCGCGCTGTGCCCCGAAGGACGTGGCGTGTTCGCGCGCCTGAACGTGCATGAAAACCTGCTCATGGGTGCGTACGCACGCAACGACAAGGCGCAAATCATGCGTGAAGTCGACGAGATTTACACGATGATCCCGCGATTGAAAGAACGTACGCTGCAGATGGCAGGCACCTTGTCTGGCGGCGAACAACAAATGCTTGCCATCGGTCGCGCCATGCTTGCGCAACCCAAGCTGTTGATGCTCGACGAACCGTCAATGGGTCTCGCGCCACTGATGGTTGAAAAGATTTTCGAGATCATCCGCCTGATTGCGTCACGCGGCACAACGATTCTGCTTATCGAACAAAACGCTGCACTAGCACTCGAAAATGCCACGCGGGGTTATGTGCTGGAGTCAGGCGAGATCACCTTGCAGGGCGACGCGAAGGTGTTGCTGGCTGATCCTCGGGTTAAGGCGGCCTATCTGGGGGGGTAGGCACCGCGCCACCACCCAGAACAGAAGAGAAGCATGTCGCTCGATCCGGTCGTCCTCTTTTTCGTGCTCGGCGTCTTGGGCGGTGCGCTTAAGAGCGACCTTGAGCTGCCGAGGGCGTTCCTTGAGGGGCTGACCATCTTTTTGTTGCTATCGCTCGGGCTCAAGGGCGGCGTGGCGATTTCTAAGAGCGATCCACTTGCGCTCGTGCTGCCCGCTCTCGTCTTAATCGCGGGCGCGTTGGCGCTGACGGCCGCAGCCTTTCTGCTGCTGACGCGAATTGGCCGGATCAGTCGCATCGATGCGGCAGCGACGGCGGCGCATTACGGCTCGGTCAGCGTTATCACTTTCGTCGTGGCGCAGGCCTACCTCACACGCCTGGGTGAGGCATTCAGCGAGCAGATGTCGTTCTTTCTGGCGGTGCTGGAAGTGCCCGCACTCATTCTCGCCGCAGCCCTCGGCAAACGCGATGAAGCCGCGCCCGGCCACTGGGCAGAATTCACGCGGGAGCTACTGTTTGGCAAGAGCGTACTGCTCCTTTTAGGCGGCATGGCTATTGGCGCGTTCGTCGGCGCGGAGGGTGTCAAACCGCTCGCGCCTTTGTTCTTTGATTTGTTCAAAGGCGTGGTTTGTTTCTTGCTGCTTGAACTCGGCGTGACCACGGCGCGACAGTTTTCGGTCCTCAAAAGCAGTGGTGCGTTCCTCTCGGTATTTGGGGTGATTTTCCCGCTGGCGGCCGCGTTCTTTGGCGCGATGATTGCTCGGCTACTTAATTTCAATCTAGGCGATCAAACGTTGACCGCGGTGCTGTTCGCCAGCGCCAGCTACATCGCGGCACCCTCGGCAATGCGCGTGGCGCTGCCGCATGCGAATCTGGGCTTGGCGATTTCACCGGTAGTGGCAGTGACGTTTCCGTTTAACGTGATTGTGGGCATTCCGGTGTATCACCAACTGTTGACGCGACTGAGTTGACTGCTGCTCGCAGTAGACTATCAACGCCTCAAACCACCGGACATGCCATGGAACGCCGCCCCTTATTTCACGCCAATCTCAACGTCTCTGTCTTAAGCCTTGGCACAATGATGTGGGGCGAGCAAAACACTGAGATTGAAGCCCACGCACAGCTTGAGTGGGCGATGCAGCACGGCATCAATTTTGTTGACACGGCCGAGATGTATCCGGTGCCGCCGTGCGCTGAGACGGGGCTTCGCACCGAAAAAATTCTGGGTAACTGGCTCGCCATTCCGGGCAATCGCGAAAAGATCGTGCTCGCTACCAAAATCGCTGGGCCAGGTCGCCGCGACTGGATTCGTAACGGCGCGACGTCGCTCACCAAGGCCAACATCATTGAAGCCTGCGAAGGCTCGTTAAAACGCCTGCAAACCGACCATATCGATCTGTACCAAATTCATTGGCCAGATCGCAACGTAGCGGCGTTCGGCTCGTGGCAGTTTGACAGCGGCAAAGAGCGCGAAACCGTGCCGATTGTTGAGCAGGTCGAGGCGATGCAAACGCTGATTAAAGACGGCAAGATTCGCGGCTATGGCCTGTCCAACGAGTCGGCTTGGGGCACCACCATGTTCTGCCGCGCCGCAGAACTTCTCGGCGCACCCAAACCCGCTTCGATTCAAAACCCGTACTGCCTGCTCAACCGCTCGTTCGAGGGCGATCTTGCGGAGGTGAGCTACCGTGAACAGGTGCCACTCCTTGCCTATAGCCCGCTTGGCATGGGCATGCTGACCGGCAAGTATCTCAACGGCGCGATGCCGGAGGGCTCGCGTTTCCAAAAATTTGCCGCAAGCGTTGGCGCTCGATATCGTCGCCCGCTGGCCATGATCGCGACCGAGGAATACGCAGCACTCGCCAAAAAATACGGCGTGAGCGTGATGGAGCTGGCGCTCGCCTTTGTGGTCAACAAATGGTTCGTCGGCAGCGCCATTATCGGCGCGACTAGCGTGCCGCAATTGCAACAAATCTACAACGCGCATCAGGCGCAGATCGACCCGGAAGCGTTTAAGGAAATTGACGCGATCAGCGCGCGCTATCTGCATCCCTCCGCTTAGTGCAGCTAACAAACCTACAATGCACTTTTGGTTTTTTCGGAGATTGTCATGACGCGCTTTGCCACAGCCATTTTGGCCACCACAACCCTGGCGCTAGCCGCATGCGCGCCACTGGTGACACAAAGTCCCAGTGGCAAACTAACGCCGGTGAATGCGCATGCCATTGACGGCAATGAGCGCGTGCTGATGAAAGGGGCCGACGTGGTCGCCTATTTCACGCAGAACAAAGATGTGCAAGGTAGTCCGTCGATCAAAAGCACCTACGAAAACGTGACCTTCTATTTTTCTTCAGCGGAGAACAAGGCGCTGTTCGATAAAGAGCCCGCCCGGTATCTGCCGCAATATGGCGGTTACTGCGCCAACGGCATTGTTTACGGCATTCCCTGGGGGGGCGATGCCGACTCTTGGCGCATGATCGAAGGCAAGCTCTACATCTTTGGCGGTACGGGTTCGCGTGAGGCGTTTCTGCTCGACGTGCCCAAAAATCGCGCCCTCGCCGACAAATATTGGAACGAAGAGGTCGCTGGGAGCAACGCGTTCATCCAGCGCACCAAGCGCACCACCGTGGCACGCGTAGCGCATTACAAATCAGGTGCGGAATTGGCGCTTGAAGTCGCGGCAGCGAAAAAGAAATAGGCGAGCCTTAGGACGCGGCGGCCTAAGCCGCCGTGCGATCCAGTCGCCACATTTGATACGCCAGTGACGCACGACAGCCGAGCACAATCGCCGCCACGGTGATCATTGAGCCCACCGCAAGAGTGCTCATGCCGGATAGCCCCTGGCCAACCGTGCAACCTACCGCTAGCACGCCGCCAAAGCCCATGAGCGCTGCGCCGACGAGATGGTTTGCCAGATCCTCGGTGTTGGCAAAACCTTCCCAGTGAAACGTTTTGCTGATAAGCGACATTGCGGTTGACCCGCAAATAACTCCGAGCACACTGGCAATGCCAAACGTCACAAATTTGCTCTTGTCGCTCCAGAAGCCGAGTAGCTCCAAAAGATAGGCGGGCGGTGCGGTAAAGGTCAGCGATTCCGGTCGCCCGGAATTGGTCGACACCCAGGCCGCCTCCAGCGATTCAGGATGCTCGGCAATAAAACCGACACGACCCGAGGCATACCAGCCCGCAATCACCGTCAAGCCGACCACGATGCCCGCGATCCAGTTCCATTTGTCAGCACGAAACTCTTTGCCGAAAAACGCGAACCCCACGAACACCGCGCCGATCACCGTCGCCAGAATCGTAGCTGATTGCCCCGTCAAACCGAGCAGAGACGGTAAGTCCTGGGTGCTCGGCAACATCACCGCCACCGCATCAAAAGTGGCGACGCGAAACACGCCCAGCACGCCGCGCAACGTGAACCACGCAAACACCGCCATCACCAAAATCGTGACCAACGCCCGCAAGCTGCCCGAGCCCACGCGTAGCAGTGTTTTGCTGCCGCAGCCGCCTGCCAGCGTCATGCCAAAACCAAAACAAAGCCCGCCGACAATATGCGAAAGCCACACCAGTTTCGGCGCAACATAAAACGATTTCGCGATGTCAACGGTGCCCGTCACTTTAAGCAAGGTCACGCCAATAATCGCCACACCCACAGAAGCAATCGCCATCCGTGCGCGAGTCCAATCGCCAAAGTTGGCAATGTCAGAAATAGCACCCATCGTGCAGTAATTGCTACGCTGAGTTACTGCGCCGAACACCACGGAAAGCAGGAACGCCCAAAGCGCGGCGCTGTGTTGGAGATTGACTATTTCTAGGGGCATAGTGGAAGGTGGAAAGAGTCGGGACGCGACATTATCTGCGTTCGTAGTGACCAGACGCGAGACGACCATCAGCTCGCTGTATTCCGCCAGCAAGCCTTCGGGCGTTATCAGTTGCAGCGGCTCGGAGATCGCTTGCCCAATAAGCAGTCGATCAAAACAGGTCGTTGTGAATTGCGGCCGATGCTGCCGCCGCGATTACGCGTTCACTTTGAATCGTCAACTCTTGAGCGCGAGAGATGCGTTTTGGCATCCAGAAGGTTGATGATGTCCATTGGTACACCTGCTGTGAACTACGTGGACTGACTGTAGCTTCTGTCGATAAAACGACATCAAGCCCAGTTTCAGCGCACAATCAGCCCAGACGGTCTGTTCTTTCGTCCAATCAATCACCGGGTTACCGGACGGGAGCTTCATGAATGATCGTATTCGCGCTTTGCTGAATCAGATTACAACGCTTGAGAATGAGATGCGAACGGCACTGCATGAGCAGGAGACCAAAATGTTTTTCGAGATCAAGGGGCGGCGCATTGAGTTTGAAAGCGCGGTCAAAAAAACACATCGCAAACTCAAGAAAAATTTTTTCCGCTGGCTCGTAACCAACCGTCCGCAGAACCTGATCACCGGGCCGATCATCTACGGGATGATCTTTCCGCTGCTGCTGCTTGACCTGTTCGTGAGCTTTTATCAGGCGGCCTGCTTCCCGATTTATGGTGTAACCAAAGTTCGTCGACGCGACTACATTGTGCTCGACCGACAGCATCTTGAGTATCTCAACTGGATCGAAAAATTTCACTGCACATACTGCGCGTACGGAGCCGGACTCACGGCGTACATTTGCGAAATTGTGTCAAGAACCGAGCAATATTTTTGCCCGATCAAACATGCGCACAAAATACTCGGTGCGCCGAGGCGCTACCAGGATTTTCTCGAATACGGTGACGCTGACGACTACGAGAAAAAACTTGAGTCATTTCGCGTAGCGTTGGGCAAAAAGTAGAACGACAGGTGGCAACGGCGAAAACTTACCGGCTCCGCCATCGCCTACTTATCACGCCAGTGATTCAATTATGGCAACAATGGATCGCCACGCAATTCATCGCTGCGATCAGGCGCTGGGTCGTTGATCGTGACGCCTGTTTCTCTGGGCGGCAATGAATCCGGCGTTGGTACGTCGCGGGGTATTGGGATGCCAATCGGATCTTGTGTCGGCGGAATTTCCACCGGGTGCGGTACGTCAATGCTTGCGCCGCCGGTGCCATCGGTGTCGATCATGATCGCACCTAGAGTTTGTCGACGATGGCTTTAGCTTTGTCTTTAACCGCTTGTTTGGCGTCCCCGTATCCAGCTTGCACTTTGCCGCTAACGTTTTTAGCTCTGCCTTCCGCTTCCAGACGGTCGTTATCGATCACCTTACCGGTGATTTCCTTGATTTTTCCTTTGGCTTGATCCAGACGGCCTTCAACTTGATCTTTGTTCATTGCAATACTCCTGGGTGGTTTCGGTTCGGCTACGCGCAGTGCGCTGCTGTGAATCAAATTTATGTTCAATCGCGCTGCCACGGCATAGGCGCATCGCCGAAAGCCACGTAGGACGGAGCGCAGCGCGACAGGTTGAGGATTCGGCTGTTTCGAAACAGTGGCATCATGTGGTTACATGGAATCAGGAGGCAAGCAAGTGGCCAGAAAAATGTCAGGCGTAACGATCACCGATGCTGAAATGGAAGCGTTGAAAGCGGCGAAGTCGCTGCTCGAAAGCCCGGGCCTCGCCGCGAAAATTTCAAGCTTCGTCGGCACCCCGATTGAGAAGGGCTTTGCGTTGTTGCCGAGACAATGGAACACCGTCGTTAACGACGCCACGCGCAAAGCGATTGAGACCGCATTGAAAGTGGCGCTGTGGACGATGAGTGACGCCACGGCGGTGACCGCGCCTTCAAACTGGTGGCACAAGCTAGCAGCGGGCGCGTCAGGCGCGGCGGGCGGCGCGTTTGGTCTGGCGGCGCTGTCCATCGAATTGCCGGTGTCAACCACCATCATGTTGCGCTCCATCGCCGACATCGCGCGCAGCGAAGGCGAGGATTTGAAATCAGCCGACGCCCAGCTTGAGTGCGTTCAAGTGCTGGCACTTGGCGGCAATTCAAAAAGCGATGACGGCACCGAGATCGGCTATTTCGCGGCCCGTGCGGCAATGGCGAAAGCGGTGTCCGAGGCCGCCGCGCATCTGGCTGCGCAGGGGCTCACACAGCACGGCTCGCCTGCGCTGCTTCGCCTGATCGCGCAGATTGCGTCGCGCTTCTCAATCGTCGTTTCCGAGAAGGCGGCGGCTCAGGCGGTGCCCGTGGTGGGCGCGATTGGCGGGGCTGTAATCAACACGTTATTCATTGATCACTTTCAGGACATGGCACGCGGCCATTTCATCGTGCGCAGGTTAGAGCGGTTGCACGGCACTGACCGGATCAAGCTGCTCTACGCTGGCCTGTAGGTCCATCTCACGCTGTGGGGTTGATCGTTGGCATGCTGCGTGCAACAATTTAGGGCACACTCTCTACCATCCGGGGTTCTCAAACATGTTCAAGCAAAACACATCGGCACTGCTCGTCGGCGCGCTCCTGGCGCTTTTTTCTGCGGGCTCGGTGCATGCACAGGGCAAATACCCCGATCAACCCATCAAATTCATCGTTGCGCTGCCAGCGGGCGGTAGCGTCGACATGATCGCACGCACGCTCGGGCAAAAGCTCAGCACTGCTTTGGGGCAACCGATCATCGTCGACAACCGTGGCGGTGCGTCCGGTCAGATTGGCATGCCAATGGTCGCCAAGGCCGCGCCCGACGGCTACACACTCACCGTATCGCCCGCGTCGTTTTTAACTACCAACAAGAGCGTCTTCAAAACGCTGCCGTACGACCCCGAGGCCGATTTCATCCCGATCTCGCGGCTGGTCAATCAGCCTATGGTGCTGGTGGTGAAGGACAAACAAAAGTACCCCACCGTTGCCGCACTGATTGCCGCCGCCAAGGCAGGCCCCGGCAAGATTACCTATGCCTCATCCGGTGATGGCAGCCCTCAGCATCTTGCAGGCTTGATGTTCGAGGCGCGTACGCAAACGAAACTGTTGCATGTGCCTTACAAAGGTGGCGCATTAGCCATCAACGACACGCTGGGGGGCACGGTCGACGCGATGTTTGCCGTGATGCCCGAGGCGGTGCCGCATGTGCTGTCGGGCAAATTGTTCGCACTAGGTGTGCTGAGCCCACAGCGCGCGCCGGTGTTGCCGCAGGTGCCAACGATGGTTGAAAGCGGCGTTGCCGACTTAAATCTATCCGCGTGGATGGCACTGCTTGCACCCGCCAAGACGCCACGCACCGTGATCGATCAACTCAACCGCGCGGTGCAGTCGGCGTTTGATGCCGAGACCAGGGCCAAGCTTGCAGAAAGCGGCATCGAAGTGGCCACCAGCACGCCGGAAGAGGTGCAGCGCCTCATCAGCCGCGACATCAAGCTGCACGCCGAGCTGGTCAAGCTATCGGGTATGACGCCGCAGTAAGCGCAAGATAAAATTTCCCCGCGCCGCACCAGCGCAGCGGTCTTTTCGTAGTTACAAAACTCATTGCCTCACACCCACACGGAGCCCGCTACCCGTGTCGTCAGAAATTGCGCTGCATGCCCTTGCCCCTGGCACCCAGATTCGTGACTACACGATTGGGGCGGTCATTGGCATGGGCGGCTTCTCCATTGTGTACAAGGCGCTCGATAACGCGCTGCAACGCGAGGTGGCGATCAAGGAATATTTTCCCGGCTCCTTAGCGCTGCGCGA
>JAYSUK010000238.1:0-3818 GCA_043719085.1 Burkholderiales bacterium
CATCACGCAGGACGTTCTGCTGCTGGCCGGAAGCGAAGACCACTACATCCCGCTGGAACAATTGCACGACCAGATGAGAATGCTTAAGAACGCGCACTCAATCACGGCGCGGTTGTTTACACGAGGCGAGAGTGCGCAGAACCACTGCCAGTCGGGCAACCAAGGGCTGGCACTGAAAACCATCGTCAATTGGTTGGACGGAGTGGGTCCGACCGATTCACCAAACGTGCATACGAGGAACAAGACAGCATGACATCTGCAACCTCGCGCCTGCAACTCTCCGGCAAAATCTTCATCCTCTGCGGTATTTGGCTGGTTGCACTAGGCGCGTACTTTCTGTTCCTGCGCCCCGCCTTGCTGCCGGAAGACCCGCGCTATATCGGCAGCTCGCTCGACGCGATCCGATTGGCCGTGCCCGGTCTGGAGCGCTGGCTCAACCATGTCTTTAACGTGATGGGCGGATTCATGGTTGCCACGGGTGTCATGACAACGCTCGCGGCGTGTCACTTGCCCGCACGACGCGAGTTCACGACGTTTACCGCTCTGATAGTGGCGGGTGCCGTTAGTGTGGGGCTAATGAGCGCAACCAATTTTTTCTTGAACTCGAACTTTCGATGGCTGCTGGTGTTGCCTGTGGTTTTGTGGCTCGCGGGCCTGTTGTGCTACCTGCGGGAGCGCGTCATTTTGCCGCGCCAAAGCGGTGACGGGGATCAGTTTTAATGAAAGCAAACGCCGCCCAGATAACCACGCAGTCGTTTGAACCTGACCGATTGCGGCTCGAGCAAGTGGCGTGGCGCAACTGTTGGGCTTTCTGAATAGGGCTTCCTGGATTTCTTGTTGCTGCTGTCATACCCGTAGTCGCTGCACCGGTTGCCGAGCACACGTCGCAGGCGCAGCGCGCATGGCGCTTCGCATGGCTCGGTGTCGTGTCGTTACTTGAGTTGGTGGTCGGTTATTCCCACCCAGGCCACTCGCCGTCTTGCCAGTGTGACCGAGCGGAATCGCCACGTTGCGTGCTAAGACAAAAACGCAAGATACAAAGCGACAACACAAAGGCGATGCAACGAATCACCAACGCCTCGCCTTTCACTTCGCGGTATGTGCCACAGCGCACAGACGCCGCATTCAAACAGGCGCAACCTGCTTTGTATCTGCTGGCAGGTTAGACCCCGCGCGCGCCACTTACTTTTTACTCACCAACCACAGAAAGAAAATCACCATGCAAACTGAAATCCTGAAAATTACTGGAATGTCGTGCGGCGGTTGCGTTAGCAAGATTGAGGGCGCGCTAAAGACCGTCCCGGGTGTCAACAGCGCAAAGGTGTCGCTGGCGAACCGCGAGGCTACCGTGCAATTTAGCGAAGTACAGACCTCGCACGAACAATTGCAATCCGTTATCGAGAAAGCGGGATACGGCGTGCAGGCGGTCGGTGTCGCAACAGCGGTTCCGGCAAAAGGCGGTTGTTGCGGCTAACCCATGATTTCCACGGGTGCCCTCGCGAGCGGGGCCACATCGCCGCGCTATGGCCACAGCAGGGGAGTCGGCAGATTTTTCAGAGTCAGCCACTGGATGAAAAGCGTACTGGCGCCCGCCGCTACATTGGAAGGATCGCAGCCGCAAGCACACGGCCTGTTAGCGCAGTCGGTGCGCATCCCGGCGGCTCGCGGTCTTAGCCTTTTTGCATGGTTTGTACCCGCTTTGGCTGCGGGGCCACGACCCACCGTCGTATTGCTGCACGGTTGGTGCGGCAATGCGAGCAACTTGTTGCCTCCGGCGCAGGTATTGCATCAGGCGGGCTTTGCCGTACTGCTGATGGAGTCGCGCAATCATGGCCGAAGCGACTGTGATGATCACAGTTCGTTGCCGCGTTTTGCCGAGGATTTGGACAGCGCTATTGATTGGTTGAAGACGCTGGCCCGCGTCGACCCAACGTGTATCGTGGCACTTGGCCATTCCGTGGGCGCTGCTGCGGTGCTGCTGTCAGCGTCTCGTCGTCAGGATCTTGCCGGCGTGGTGAGCATTGCCGCTTTCGCCCATCCAGAGCAGCTGATGCGGCGATGGTTTGCGTTGCGCTACGTGCCCTATTGGCCGCTCGCCTGGATGATCAATCGCTCACTTGAGCGTGTCATAGGCGCAAGCTTTGACGACATCGCGCCGGTCAATACGGTGGGGAAGGCGACGTGCCCCGTTCTTTTGGTGCACGGGCGGCAAGACAGCGTCGTGCCCGTCACGGACGCACATCGAATCAGGCAGCGCGGCAACGAGCCAAACGTCACGTTGATCGAATGTGACGGCACGCACGAAACATTTGACGATGCTGACGGCATCACTCGCGACATCCTGAACTTCGTCGAACGCGCGGTGCATGCACGCGCGGCGAAAAGCACCGCGTGCGTGCACGCAACCGCGTTCACCCTCAGCACAAAAACGCAACAGCTTTTCGCAAAAAGTACCATAGAAGTGGCTTCACCCGATGCGGGTGAGCCGGGTTACGTATCGCGACAAGGGGTGAGCTGAATGTGCTTCTCAGCCACAGCGAGCTTCTCCGCAGGTACTGTTCTGCTCGGGCTTGGCGTCTTGACGTTGAAGTCGGCGCGTCGCCCACGCGAGTTGCCATTTGCCGCGATCCCGCTACTGTTTTCAATCCAGCAATTGATCGAGGGCATCATCTGGCTCACGTTTCAGTACGAGGTGCCACAACTGAACACGGTCATGACGCATATTTATCAATTCTTCTCGCATGTTTTGTGGCCAATGTACCTACCTGTGGCCGTGTTGATGATGGAACCGAAGGGATGGCACCGACAAGCGCTGTTCGCATTCGTCGCGGCCGGGGTCGCGGTAGGCGCATACCTGCTGTACATCCTGATTGCCTTTCCGGTCATTTCCCGACCAACCGGCCAGCACATCGAGTACGTCTCGCCGCATTTTTATGCGGGTGTGGTGATGACGCTGTATCTGCTTTCTACCGCCATTAGCCCAATGCTGTCGACACATCTCGTGGTGAAGGTTTTCGGCTATCTGGCATTGTTGTCCTTTGCGGCGGTCTACTATTTCTATGCCACTTGGTTTATCTCGGTCTGGTGCTTTTTCGCGGCGCTGCTGAGCGCGGTTATCTACCTTCACTTTGTACTGCAGAAGGCCGAGCGCGGCGGGTCGGCTCACCCGATAGAAACGGACGCGGTCGATCAGGCAAACGCGCCAATAGATCCGCTGCCCGATCAAAAAGGTCACGCATGAAAGCGCAACGTGCCCGCCCCCATGTCTCACAGTGGATGTTCGCTGCATGCGGGCTCTGGCTGATTGGTATGGGCGGATATTTCGTGTTCGCCGGTTCGCGACTGTCGTATGCGCTCCGCGCAATTCGAATGTGCTGCCATGAGTAGCGGCATGGCCTTGTCTAGAGATTTGCCGAGCGGCACGATCATGGCACTCATGCTCGCCGCCTTCACTGTTTCAGTTGGCTATGGCATCGTCCTTCCATTGCTACCATATTTAATCGAACGGCTTATCGGTGAGGGCGTGGATCCGGCGCAAATTTCCCTGCACACAGGACTTTTAACTGCTGTTTACACGCTTGCCCCCTTTCTGTTTGCGCCTCTATGGGGACGCCTCGCAGATCGATACGGTCCGCGACGCGTCTTACTTGTCGGACTACTTGGTTTCGGCGCAATCATGCTGACCTTCGCATTTGTTGAGGGTCTCACCGCTGTTTACGTCCAACGTTTTGTGAGCGGCTTTTTCGCTGCTGCAGTGACACCCGTGGCAGCGGCGGCGATCGGCAACTTCAGTGCAACCCAACAGCGTCGCGTGCGGC
>JAYSUK010000239.1:0-3806 GCA_043719085.1 Burkholderiales bacterium
TCGTCAAAGGCATGGTGCCGCCGGGACATAAAGTCGCAACGCATGCGATCGCGCTCGGCGCGCCGGTGCGCCGCTACAACCAGATCATCGGCTTCGCGAGCAAGGCCATCGCGGCGGGCGAGCATGTGCATGTCAACAACCTCGCGATGGGCGAAACATTTGCGCGTGATTACGCGTTTGGCGTTGACGTGCGCCCCGTGGTTGCCGCGATGCCACAGGCGACGTTCATGGGCATCAAGCGCGCTGATGGTCGTGTCGCAACGCGCAATTACATCGGCTTGCTGTCCACGGTCAATTGCTCAGCGACCGTCTGCAAATTGATCGCCGATCACTTTCGCGGTGATGCGTTGAAGGACTACCCAAACGTAGATGGCGTTGTTGCCATCACGCATTCGGTCGGCTGCGGGATGGACGTGCATGGCGAAGGCATGACGCTGTTGCGCCGCACGCTGGCGGGCTATGCGCGGCACGTCAATTTTCACTCGGTGCTGGTCATCGGTCTCGGCTGTGAGGCCAACCAGATCAGCTCGTTCAAAGCGGCCGAAGGTTTGGATGACGGGCCGAAGCTGCACAGCTTCAACATGCAAGATGTTGGCGGCACCGGTAAGGCGGTTGCGAAAGGCATCGATCTTGTCAAGTCAATGCTCGATGGCGCAAACTTGGTGACGCGTGAATCGGTGCCCGCATCGCACATCACCATCGGCCTGCAATGCGGTGGCAGTGATGGCTACAGCGGCATCAGCGCTAACCCTGCGCTGGGCGCAGCCGTTGACTTGCTGGTCGCGCACGGCGGCACTGCGATCCTGTCGGAGACGCCGGAAATTTACGGCGCGGAACATCTGCTTACGCGCCGCGCCGTCACCCGAGAAGTGGGCGAAAAACTGGTTGCCCGCATCAAGTGGTGGGAGGAATACACCGAGCGCCTAAAGGGCGAAATGAACAACAATCCCAGTCCCGGCAACAAGGCAGGCGGGCTCACCACCATCCTCGAAAAGTCCCTCGGCGCTGTGGCCAAAGGCGGCACCACGCCGCTGGTCGACGTCTACGAATATGCACAGGCGGTCGACAAACACGGCTTCGTCTACATGGACACGCCGGGCTACGACCCGGTGAGCGCAACGGGGCAAGTTGCAGGCGGCGCGAACCTGATTTGCTTCACCACCGGACGCGGTTCGGCGTACGGCTGTAAACCGTCCCCATCGCTCAAGCTCGCCACTAACAACGCGCTGTGGGCACGACAGGAGGAGGACATCGACATCAACTGTGGCGACATCGTTGACAGTGGTGTCGCCATCGCCGACAAGGGCCGCGAAATATTTGACATGATTCTGGCAACTGCATCGGGCAAGGCCAGCAAGAGTGAGCGTTGGGGTTACGGCGCAGACGAGTTTGTGCCGTGGTACATCGGCGCGGTGATGTAGTGGCCGACGTCGAGGATCGTCGCGTCGCTGCGCGTCGCGCTGAAGACGCGCAGCGTGCTGGTGGCAGCCTGTATCGCAAGGAGGCCTTGGCGCATCAGCGCGAACGCGCGTGGGGCGAATTGGTTGTGTCCACGCCTCGCGCCGCACGCTGGTTTGCTGTCGTCGGCGTTCTGCTTGCCGTAGGTTTCGTTGCGTTTTTGGGCACCGCGCAATACACGCGCAAAGCCCGCGCATCAGCCGTGCTCGCCTATGCGAACGACCCGGTGCTAGTCGCTGCCACCGAGGCGGGCATGCTGGTCAGCGTGGATGTGAAGGCGGGCGACGTCGTACGGGCGGGCCAGCGGCTGGCGACCATTTCCACCGAGCGCACCGCGAGCGGCGAGGCCGTGTTTGCGGCGGGCGCACGTGACGCAGACGCCCGGCGCGCAGCGGTCACGTCCGAGCGCAAGCAGGCGCAGGCGCTACTCAATGCACAACAAATTCAGCTAACCGCCCGTATCAAGGCCCATGAGGCTGAGGCCACGCAACTGGATCGTGAAATCAGCGCGCAAAATGATCGCGTGACGCAGCTCAGGCTGCAGGTTGAGCGCTTTCGCCAGCTCGCCCGCGACAAATTTGCGCCCGAGCTTCAAGTGCAGCAAAAGCAGGATGATCTCGCTGAACAGGCGGTCAAGCTTGAGTCACTCAAACGAACGCGTACAGGCATTGATCGCGACCTTGCCGTTGCCCGCACCGAATTGCCCACGCTACGCGCTGCACTTGAGGGCAAGCTCGCCACGTTGTCACGCGATGAAGCGATGTTCGTGCAATCGTCGCGCGAAAGTCTGGCGCGTAGAGCGTACGAAATCACAGCGGCCCAGGGCGGCACGATTGAGCGTGTGATCGCCATGTCCGGCCAGTCGGTGATCATTGGCGCGCCTTTGATGCAAGTGCAAACTGGGCCGCGTGTACTGATCGCTGACATTTATGTGCCAACGCGCTCGGCCGGGTTTTTACGCGACGGTCAGACGGTGCGACTGGCAATTGATGCGTTTCCCATGGAGCGATTCGGACACGTTACGGCGACGGTGACCGATGTAGGTCGCAGCGTGATTGCGCCGGGAGATGCGGGGCTTCCAGGTTTCGTGAAAGAGCCCTCGTTTCGCGTGCGCGCCAAGTTGGCGACGCCGGAAGTGGTGGCCTATGGCCAATCGTATCCGTTGAAAAGCGGGCTATCCGCGCAAGCAGATATTGCACTGGATGAACGGCTGCTGTATCGCTGGGTGATTGAGCCTGTGTTGCGATTGCGGGGGCGGTTGTGAGCGTGTTTCGTAATCCGGTAGGGTGGGTTTTCAACCCACCTCAAGTTGATACCAGCCAAGTGTGTTCATCGCAGATGGCTTGGTTCTCGCACCACCTGTTTCGCCTGTGGGCGAGTCACTTTTCTTGCTTCGCCAAGAAAACTAACCAAAAGAAGGCCGAAGTTACCTTGGCGACGATTGGCCTGATCCTGCGGTGCTCGAAAAAAAGCGGAACGAAAAAAACTCGCTTCGCTCAGACAGTTTTTCGTTCTGATCGCTTTTTTCCTCCGCTCCTCGGGGCCAATCAACGGGGCCCTCATTTGCTGTGCATCCACGAAAGGTTTGGGGCTTAGTGTTGTGACCGCCACCCTAAACTTCTTCCGCCGCCGCGTGCCACTCATTATGCAGACGGAAGCCGCCGAATGCGGACTCGCTTGCCTCACCATGATCGCGGGCCATCATGGCATAGAGACTGATCTGCAAACCATGCGCCGTGATCATTCGGTTTCGCTTAAGGGCTCCACGCTCAAAAGCCTGATCGACATCGCCGACAGCATGAACCTCGCAGCGCGCCCGCTACGCGTGGAACTACCCGGTTTGGTGCAAGTGCGCTTGCCAGCGGTGGCCCACTTCGATTTCAACCACTTTGTTGTCATCACCGCAGTCACCAAAAATTCAGTGACGCTGCACGATCCGGCGCGCGGTGTGCGCACGTTGCCACTTGCTGAGTTCTCAAAGCACTTCACCGGCATCGTGCTTGAACTGACGCCTACGCCGAACTTTAAGAAGCGTCGCAGCGTCGAGCGCTTTTCGATCTGGTCGATGCTCGGCCATGCGCGTGGCTTTCGTGGTGCTTTGTTGCGCCTTATTGCGCTTGCCATCGCTTTCGAGGTGTTTGCGCTGGCGATGCCGTGGCTCGTGCAGCTTACGGTGGACGAAGTCATCGTCTCGGCTGACCGCGATTTGATGACGGTGCTAGCGCTTGGTTTTGGCTTGCTGGTGTTGATCCAGACAACGATCAGCGCCTTGCGAGGCTGGTTGCTGCTGCACCTGACCAGCACGCTGTCGCTGCAAGTATTGACGCAACTGTTCTCGCACTTACTGC
>JAYSUK010000240.1:0-3805 GCA_043719085.1 Burkholderiales bacterium
GTATTCATGCTCACCACACGTGCTGTCATCCAGGTTTGCACAAAAACACCGATCACGATGGAGACGAACACGGTCGACAGTGCTGCATACAGTGCAGACTGTAAATCGCCCAATTGGTGCAGCGCCGTGACGAACACGCCAACAGCGACCAGAATGGGTCCGAAGTACGGGATGACATGCAGCAATGCGGCCAGCACACCCCAGCCTGCAGCGTCATCCACCCCAACAATGCTGAGTGCAAAAAAGGTGAGCACCCCAAGCGCCGTGTTGGTCACGACCAACATTCCGAGATAGCGTCGAATCGAAAAATCGATCTCGTTAAGCGCCTGCACTGTGACTCGCTTGGTCGACAGCGCGCTGCCAACAAAACTGACCCAACGCCGTCGAAAGTGATCCCCGTCGACAAGCAAAAAATACGCTAGGAGATAAATTGCCGCGAGCGTTGACAACATTTCAAGCGCAGTCACCGTGCCGCTCCAGAAAATTCGATCCATCGTGCCGCTGCTGCTCGGCGGTGCAGCGGGAGCAGCCGTTGCAGCGAGCGCCGAGCGACCCTTTGCGGGCACTGCGTTAGGGGAAGAAACGGCGGTGGGCGGATCGTCGCTTATCGCCCGCTGCACCGCATCTGCGCTGCCCTGGATTTTGGACAGGGTACTGGCATGATCGGTCTTCATATTTCGCCACCGAATCTTCAGCTCGGCAACGGCGCGTGGCACCGCATCGGCAATTCGATCCAGTTGTGACCATACGGCATACATGGTTAGCGATGTTGCAGCAATGAGCGCTAGCACCACCAGCGCTGCGCCCGCGGCGCGCGGAATTCGCAGTCGTTCAAGCGCATCGACCGGCAGTACCAGAGCGTAGAAGATGAGTACGGCGACAATGACCGGAACCAAAAATGGCTTACCAAGCTTCATGAGAATGAGAATGGCCGTCACCGCCAGCACATAGGCCGGCCAGCGCGGGTAGCCATCAGTAACAAGAGCATGCGCAGCATCCTCAGGCGCAGGCGCGGTCGGAGGCGAGCTGCTGGCTGGCACGTCAGGCGCCAGCGTTGCATCGACCGTAGCGGCAGCAATGGACGTCGCTGCGCTTGCAGGGATTTCAGAACCCGGCAACGTCATACCATTAAGTGCGGTCGCTATGGCCGAACAGCGCGATTGCGCCTGCGGTGCACAGCTTTCGTGAAATTAGATTCATTGAAACTCCCCTTTATACGCAAGGCGACGACCGCACCCTGAATCCCGTCAATTCGCTGTTGTTTCATTCAGGCGAACCTTAGGACACAGCAACGCGGATGGGCAGCTCCACCTCAACGCAAAACGCTAGATTTTGCCCATTACCAGCAATATGATGAGCACCAGCACGACCAGACCAATGCCTCCACTTGGCCCGTAGCCCCAGCTTTTGCTGTGACCCCAGCTAGGTAGCGCGCCGACTAGCAGCAGAACAAGAATGATTAAAAGAATGGTGCCAATGCTCATGATAATTTACTCAGTAAATGTGGTTGGTTGAACTGAACGCTGGGCACGCCCAGCAGTTCAAAATTTTCTAGGAAGACGATGATGGTTGCGACCACCGGGAACCTGCGCTGACACGACCTTCGTTGAACCGCGCCGCGATGCGCCCTGTGCGCAAAGGAAAAAAGACAGTTACTTCGGGGTGTCCGCTGGCGGCGTGACGATAACGGTGGTGTTGCCACCGGTTTTGCCAGGATCGCCTTTCTGGCCATCTGCGCCCTGATACCCCGGCGCGCCTTGCGTGCCCTGAGAGCCTTGCATGCCAGTGCTGCCAGTGCTGCCCGTTGCTCCAGCGGGCCCCGGTGGCCCTGGGACAACAACGGTGGGTGCTGTCGGCACTGCGACAACAGTGGGTCGGTCGCATGCCGCAAGGCCAACCGTGAGCGCGAGCGTAAGCGCGGTGATTGCAACTGAACTGGTGATCGTGTGTTTCATAAAATTTCCTTTGAATAATTTGTCGCAATTAATTCGCGACGATTGCTTGGGCTACGTGTGTTGGTGTGATTGGTTGAGCTCGGCGAACTGCGGTCAATGTGTCGCTGACAAATCGGTCAAGGTTTCATGCTCACCCATGCCGATTGGTGTGCTGGCCACCATGGACGCAGCCATGGCGAGCATGCGGACCATCTTGCTATGTGGCGCATCCCAGTATTCCGCCGTATTCGGCACAAATTTCAGCAGCGCAATGTTCATCGAATCTTTGCCATCCGGAAACCACGGGCGTGCGAATGCTGTCCATAACTCATCAATGCGCGCCTGCTCCGCGTGAACTTCACCACGCCCCGAAATGGAGACGTAAACGGATTTTTCGGTGTCGGTGAACGCGAGATTAACAACCCGCAGGTGTTCAATCTTTTCAGAACGCAGATCGGTGAAAAACCAGATCGCACCATGACTATCCATTTCAATCGGTGACATCGGACGGCTTACCAGCGCATCATCGTCGTCAACGGTCGTCATCATGACCACTGAGATGCCCTCAATCAGCTTGCTCAACTGCACCAATTCGTTGCTATTTTGCGATTCGATTTTCATGACTGGAACTCTGAGTGGGTGAGGTTCTATCGTCGCCGCAGTGTCGTCGCTGCACCATCGGAGCAGACCCTGTTCAGTTGTGGGCGCTTTCCTACCTCGATGCGAGTCATGCCTGAAGCCGACACTTGCTTGGTCTGCAATGCGCGTTGTCTTTGCACGCAAACGCAAGGACTGAGGCGGGCAAGTAGTACATCGAGCGGGAAGGAGCCACGCACTTGGGACGCGCGTGCGATCCCGTTAGGTCTTGTTGTAACGCGCCTTGGCTGCGGCAACGCACGACGATTTTGGATCGCCCGACATCGCATCGCACTTTTGGATCGCAACTTTGTAATTGGCGTCCGATTTATCGTCAATCGCCTCAGTGCGCGCGGCAGCGACTTTTTTGGTGAGCTTCGCGTCAGCCAAAGATTTGTTGTAAGACGCCTTAGCCTCAGTGCGGCACAGCGACTTAGCCTGCCCGGCTTTGTCGTCGCACATTTCTGTCGCTACTGCATATGAGGAATCGGCTGCCGCAACAGCGACTTTGTTGCCGTCTTTCGCCTTCCCGGTGTAGCTAAACTGCAACTCGGCCAACGCCACCTTTTCTTTGCCCTTGGCCTGTGCAACGCAGATGTCTTTGGCGTTCGCGGTTGACTTGGCACAGACTGCCTTCTCGGCCTTGTAATCTGCCTTGATGCGATCCTTGCTGAGGGAGTAATCAGCCTTGGTCATGGTGGCGGCAAACGCGCCTGAAGCGACGCACATGAGAGCAACGGCGATCGCGGATCTACAGCATTGAGTGGTGTTCATAATTACATTCCCTTTCGAGGGGTAAGGTGGAGCTCCACCGATGCTAAATTATGAAAAGGCCAGCGCACACGCGCTATCGGACGCCGGCGGGATCCACCGTAGTTCCCGTCCTACCGCGCAGTCGGACGATTACCCACGCAGCTCGGCTATTGCAGCGTCAAAGCTGGTCTTGTCTGCAAGCGTGAGGCATTTCACCTCTGGCGCGATGCGTTTGACCATGCCTGCTAGCACTTTACCGGGGCCGCATTCGACGATGTGGGTGACGCCCTGCATCGCCATTTTGTCGATAGTTTCAATCCAGCGCACCGGCTTGAACAATTGCTCGGCAAGCACCAGGCGAATGGCGGCAGCGTCGCCCGCCACATCAACCGTTGCGTTGTGCAACACCGCGATGTGGGGGGGCTGAAAATTGGCTTTGTTCAACGCTGCGGCCATCGCTTCGGCCGCGGGACGCATCAGCT
>JAYSUK010000025.1:0-20566 GCA_043719085.1 Burkholderiales bacterium
GGCATTGGTGCGCCCACGCTTACACGATACGTCGATCTGCTGGTGGATTTGCAATTGGTGCGGCGACTGCCTCCGTGGAGCGCCAACGTTGGCAAGCGACTGACTAAAACGCCGAAAGTTTACGTGCGCGACAGCGGCATCGTGCATGCGCTGCTGGAGCTCGCTACATGGCATGATGTGCTCGGCCATCCGGTGGCGGGCACAAGCTATGAGGGCTTTGTTATCGAGAGCCTGATCCAGGCCGCAGGCCCGCAGCGCAAAGCCTTTTTCTATCGAACCCATGACGGCGCGGAGGTCGATCTGGTGTTTGAGCGCGGGGGCACGCCGGAACTCGCCATCGAGATCAAACGCTCATCCGCGCCAAGCGTGGAGCGGAGCTTCACCGTGGCGTGCGAAGACCTTGGCGTGAAGGATCGATTCGTCGTCTATCCGGGCGACGAGGCGTTTCCATTGCGTCAGGGCGCGCAGGCGATTGGGCTGGGCGCGTTGGCGGCGAAGTTTCGCGCGGAGACGTAGCCCGATGCGTTACCCACAGCTAGACTTTACTCCGACAGGAAGCGCGGCATTCGGTGCGCCGCGTTGCTATCGCGCTATCAGTCGTAGCTGCCCTTGCAGCTCGGGCAACGCTGTACGCAGCGTATCCCAGACGGTGGCAAGATCAATTTCAAAGTATCCGTGCGCGATGCGATTGCGCATGCCGCGCATGCTCTTCCACGGGATCTGCGAATGCGCGGTGGCGAACTCCGGAAAATCGCGCTCGATTTTTGTTGCAATCTCACCGATGACGATCAGGTTCAAGACCGCAGCCTGTTGCGTCCTGCGATCTGCTACGAACTCGGCTTGCGATAGACCGTCAACATAGGACATCGCGAGTTCCACGGACTCAAGCATTTGCGCGACGTGGGTGTTTAGCCGCACGTCCTCATTCATAGCGCGATAGCTTGCGCGAGCACGGCACCACGAAACGACATCGGAAGATCGCCAGGCGTTACCAAATCTACGTTGGCGCCGAGCAATTCCTCCAGCTCAACCTGCAACGCGCCAAGATCGAACAGTGTGGCACCGGGTAACGCGTCTACCAAGATGTCGATGTCGCTTGCGGACCGCTCGGCACCACGAGCGACTGACCCGAACACGCGCAGGTTGTGCGCCCTGTGGCGCCGCGCGGCGTCAAGCACGGCGGTTCGCTGTTGTCGAAGCGACTCGTGAAGCGGTTGGCTGATGGAGATCATGTGCGTACTATCGCACAGCGTACTGGCGCGACGCAAACGCTTGCGTGGCGGGCTGCGGCGGCTACACCGTTTGCAGCGAATTCCCCATCAGCAACTCATAGCTCCGCTTTCGCGCCGCGTGGTCATGCACCGCGCCTGCGATGATGAGTTCGTCGGCTTGGGTTTGCGCGATTATCTCGTTGAGTTTTGCATGAACCGCAGCGGGTGAGCCGACGGCGGTGACGGTGAGCATTTGTTGCATGCCTGCGCGTTCCGCAGGCGAGCCCAGTGCGTTCATTTCGGCGACGGAGATGGGCTTGGGCAGTGGGCCGCGTTTGCCAGTTTGCATGCCGAGGAAGCGTTGTTGCAACGAGGTGAAAAGGTACGCGGCTTCGTCGTCGGTGTCGGCGACGACGACGTTGACGGCGACCATTGCATACGGTTTCGTGAGCGCGCCGGGTAAACCGTTCGGCTTGAATCGCGCGCGATAAATCTCCAGCGCCTGCATGAGCATGGCGGGCGCGAAGTGCGAGGCGAACGCGAACGGGTAGCCCAAATGCGCCGCGACTTGGGCGCTGTACAGGCTCGACCCGAGCAGCCAGATCGGCACGTCACAGCCGATGCCGGGAATGGCGCGCACGGGGCGGCGCTGATCGGGCGGCGGTTTGAAATATTCGGCCAGCTCGATGACGTCGCCGATGAAATCGTCTTCGGTTTGCGTGGCGAGCGTGCGGCGCAGCGCACGCATGGTCATCTGGTCGGTGCCCGGCGCGCGACCGAGGCCGAGGTCGATGCGACCGGGGTAGATCGTGGCCAGCGTGCCGAATTGTTCGGCGATGACGAGCGGCGCGTGGTTGGGCAGCATGATGCCGCCGGAGCCGACGCGCATCGTCTTCGTGCCCGCTGCGATGTAGCCGATCAAAACGGAGGTGGCGGAGCTGGCCACACCGTCCATGTTGTGATGCTCCGCGACCCAGTAGCGGTTGTAGCCGAGCGCTTCTACGTGCTGCGCGAGGTCCAGCGTGTTGCGCAGCGCCTCAGCGGCGTCGCTGCCTTCAACGATGGGGGAAAGATCAAGGACGGATAGGGGGATCATGGACAATTTTTCTTTTACGGCTTTTCGCTGGAAAGACGGTTTCATTGGGGCTAGAACCACAAAATGGCGAAAGTTGACTTTTACGCTTATCAGCCCTTAGCCCACATCCATAAGAGCTTTTAGCGCAAAGCTGCAACGGAATCAGCAGCCCATTGCTATGCATTTCACGCTCAAAGCCCGGTGTGCCCCAGCGGCAGCGCCGTCTTGTAGCGCACCTGTTTTAATGTGAAGCTGGATCGGATCTTTTCAATGACGGGGATGGGCGTCAGCTGTTCCAGAATAAACGCTTCCAGCGCCTCGATGTCGGGCACCACCACGCGGATCAGGTAGTCGCTGTCGCCGGTCATCAGGTAGCACTCCATCACCTCGTCGTGCTCGGCAATGCGCGTCTCAAACTCGGCCAGCGCGTGCCGGCTTTGCTCCTTCAGGCTGATCGAGATGAACACGCTGAGCCCCAGCCCCAGCGCCTTCGGATTGGCAATCGCCACATAGCGATCAATCACGCCGGACGCCTCCAGCGCCTTAACCCGCGCGAGGCAGGGCGAGGGCGACAGGTTCACGCGTCGCGCCAGCTCAACGTTGGTCAGCGAGCCGTCGGTTTGCAGTGCTTGCAGAATGCTGATGTCGATGCGGTCGAGATTGGACATGCTGAGAAATTTAATAATTGCGGCATAAAACGCCGCGATAAACCCAAGTTTAGGCGTAATCAGCATCCTATGCCGCGTGCAACCGGTCAAAATTCAAGCTCGAGATTTCTGCCCTGATGAACCGCATGTCCGCCATTCAAGCCGCCGCCGAATTTTTACCGCCGCCCGTCGACGCCGATCCGCAGGAAACGCGGGAGTGGCTTGATTCGCTGGCCGCGCTGATAACGGCGGGTGGCGCCGAGGGCCCGGAGCGCGCCGCGTTCCTGCTCGACAAGCTGGTTGCGTTTGCGCGAAATCAGGGTGTGCGCTGGCAGCCGGAGCTGTGCACGCCGTATCAAAACACCATCGCCGTGAACGATCAGCCGACGTTTCCCGGCGATCTCGCTGTTGAAGAACGGCTCGGCTCCATCATCCGCTGGAACGCGTTGGCCATGGTGGCGCGGGCGAACGCGGCGTATGGCGAACTGGGCGGACACATCGCGAGCTATGCCAGCGCGGCGGATTTGTTTGAAGTGGGCTTCAATCATTTTTTTCGTGCGCGTAGCGAGAGGCACTCACACGGCGGCGACCTCGTTTTCTTTCAGCCGCATAGCGCGCCGGGTGTTTACGCACGGGCGTTTCTCGAAGGGCGATTGACTGCGGATGATCTGAATTTTTATCGTCGTGAACTGGGTGCGGCAGCCGCAGGTGCACGTGGGTTGTCTAGCTATCCGCATCCGTACCTGATGCCGGATTTTTGGCAATTTCCGACCGGCTCCATGGGCATCGGCCCGATCAGCTCGATCTATCACGCGCGCTTCATGCGCTATCTCACACATCGCAATTTACTCGATTGCAGCGCCCGGAAAGTGTGGGGCGTATTTGGCGACGGCGAAATGGATGAGCCCGAGAGCATGAGCGCGCTCACGCTCGCCGCGCGCGAACGGCTGGACAATCTGGTGTGGGTGGTGAACTGCAATTTGCAGCGGCTCGATGGTCCGGTGCGTGGCAACGGGCGGGTGATCGATGAGCTGGAAAAGCTCTTCAGCGGCGCGGGCTGGAATGTGATCAAAGTGGTGTGGGGTTCCGATTGGGATGGCCTCTTCGCGCGCGACGAAACCAACGCGCTGCTCGCCGCATTTGCCGATACCGTAGACGGACAAATGCAGACCTTCGCCGCCAACGACGGGCGCTATAACCGTGAGCACTTCTTCGGCCAAAACGAAGCGCTCGCGCGCCTCGCGCAAGGCATGACCGATGAGCAGATTGATCGCCTCAAACGCGGTGGTCATGACCTCGTAAAAATTTACGCGGCCTATGCTGCCGCCGCGAAGCATGTGGGTCAGCCGACGGTGATTCTGGCGCACACCAAAAAAGGCTACGGCATGGGTAGCGCGGGTCAGGGCAAGATGACCACGCATTCGCAGAAAAAGCTCGATGAGGCAGCGCTGATTGAATATCGCAACCGTTTCAACCTGCCGTTGAACGATGAGGCGGCGACGTCACTCCAGTTCTACAAACCTGCGGCGGACAGCGCCGAGCTCAAATATCTTCACGCTCGTCGCCAGGAGCTGGGCGGTTATTTGCCAAAGCGCGACACAACGGCGGACGTGTTGCCGGTGCCCGCACTTGCCTCGTACGCGCAGTTTGCGCTCGCGCCGGACGGCAAAGCGATGAGCACCACGATGGCGTTCGTGCGCATGCTGGGCAACTTGCTCAAAGACGCGACACTCGGCCCACGAATCGTGCCGATTGTGGCCGACGAGGCGCGCACATTTGGCATGGCCAATCTGTTCAAGCAGATCGGCATTTATTCAAGCGTCGGTCAGCGTTACGCACCGGAAGACATCGGCAGCGTGCTCTCGTATCGGGAGGCGATGAACGGGCAGATTCTTGAAGAAGGCATCAGCGAGGCCGGCGCAATTTCAAGTTGGACAGCCGCCGCCACAAGCTACAGCGTGCACGGGCTCGCGATGCTGCCGTTCTACATTTATTACTCGATGTTCGGCTTTCAGCGCGTTGCCGATTTGATCTGGGCCGCGGCGGATCAGCAGCCGCGCGGCTTCCTGCTCGGCGCGACCTCGGGCCGCACCACGCTCGCGGGCGAGGGCTTGCAGCATCAGGACGGCACGAGTCATTTGTGGGCTGCCACTGTGCCCAATTGCAAAGCGTACGACCCGGCGTTCGCCGCCGAAATGGCCGTCATCATCGATCACGGCATGCGCGAAATGGTGACCGAGCAGAAGAACGTTTTCTACTACGTCACGCTGATGAATGAAAACTACGCGCAGCCGGATTTGCCAGAGGCGAAGCATGCGGGCGTGATGCGGGGGGCGTATGTGTTTGCTGAATATTCCACAGCGACGGCGTCCGATAAACACGTCACGTTGCTAGGCTCAGGTGCCATCCTCACCGAAGTCATCAAGGCTGCCGCGCAGCTTGCCAGCGTGGGTGTGAACGTCACTGTGATCAGCGTCACCAGCTGGAGCGAACTTGCGCGCGACGGCATGCGCTGCGAGGCGAACGAAACGAATGTTGCGCACATCACTCAACTACTCGCCCACACGCACGGCCCCATCATCGCTGCAACCGATTACGTGCGTCTGGTGGCCGAAAGCATTCGTGCTTACGTGCCAATCAACCGCCGCTACGTCACGCTCGGCACCGACGGCTTTGGCCGCAGTGACACGCGGGCTGCGCTACGCGATCATTTCGGCGTGGACGCAGCGCACATTCAGGCGGCTGCCTTGAAGGCATTGCAATAGCGGTGTTTTCGAAATTGCGCAACGTAAGTTGATACTGATGCGCAGACAATTGGTATCAGAAAAAGGGAGCAGTTCACCATGAAGTTGTCCAACAAACCAAAGGCATCATCGATCGCGTCTGTTACGAAGCCAGCGCCGTTGGTGACGGCAGCAGAGTGACGAAACAATGAACCTTTACGCAAAACTTCAGCAACGTGCCGCCGACAACAAGCCGATCCGTATCGGTCTCATCGGTGCCGGCAAATTCGGCTCGATGTATCTCGCGCAAATTCCGCGCACGCCGGGTGTGCATCTGGTGGGCATTGCCGATCTGTCGCCCGACGCCGCGCGGACCAATCTCGCGCGCGTCGGCTGGAACGTGGAGCGCACGCAGGCACGCTCGCTTGATGACGCAGTGAGGCTTGGCAACACGTTCATCAGCGAGGACTGGCGAGCGCTGGTAGTGCATCCCGCCATTGACGTGATTGTGGAATGTACCGGCCATCCGATTGCCGCCGTGGAGCATTGTCTGCTTGCGTTCAATCATGGCAAACATGTGGTGAATGTGACGGTGGAAGCTGATGCATTCTGCGGGCCGTTGCTCGCGAAGCGCGCGGCGGAAAAGGGCGTGGTGTACTCGCTCGCGTTTGGCGATCAACCGGCGCTGATTTGTGACCTAGTGGATTGGGCGCGCACCTGCGGCTTCCCGGTCGTCGCGGCGGGTCGCGGCCACAAGTGGTTGCCGCACTTTGCGCAGAGTACGCCCGACACGGTGTGGGGCAACTACGGCCTGACGCCGGAGCAGGCGACGCGTGGAGGCTTGAATCCAAAAATGTTCAACAGTTTTCTGGACGGATCAAAACCGTCGATTGAATCGACCGCGGTGAGCAACGCGACTGGACTTTCGGTGCCGTCGAACGGCCTGTTGTACCCACCGGCGAGTGTTGAAGACATTCCCTTCGTGACGCGACCCGTCTCCGAAGGCGGTGTGCTCGAAAAAAAGGGCATGGTCGAGGTGATCTCATCGCTTGAAACCAATGGTCGAAAAATCCCTTACGACATTCGCATGGGGGTGTGGGTGACGGTGGAGGCGGAGACCGAATACATCAAAAATTGCTTTGAGGAATACAACGCGCACACCGATCCGAGTGGTCGCTATTTCACGCTTTACAAACGCTGGCACTTGATCGGTTTAGAGGTCGGCGTATCGGTGGCATCGGTCGCGTTGCGCGGCGAGGCGACGGGTGTGGCAACGGCGTGGAATGCCGACGTGGTGGCCACCGCGAAACGCGATCTCAAACCGGGCGAAACACTCGACGGCGAAGGCGGCTACACGGTATGGGGCAAACTGCTTCCAGCGAGCAAATCAGCCGCGATGGGCGGGTTGCCGCTCGGGCTCGCGCACGACGTAAAGGTGGTGCGTGAGGTGAAACAGGGGCAGAGTTTGACGTGGGCTGATGTTGCGATGGATGAAACCACCGATGCGTATAAAGTTCGACGCGAGATGGAGTTGATGAAACCGGCGGCCTGAGCGGGTCATCTGGCGCAAAAAAGCCAGGCATTGCCTGGCTTTTTTATCTTCAGCGAAACGCCAACTACTTTACTGCTTGGCACCCTCAGTCAATCGACGCGCCAGCGAAACGGCATACGGCGCGGCGCGGGCGGCCAGCATCGGGTCAGCCGCGGCCTCAACACCTTTGGGCATCACCATCGGGTTGTAGTTCACGGTTACGCACGGGCCGGTGGCGTCTGCCGAGACCGACGTTACTTTCAGAACGCCCAGCGTCACCTTCTTGCGTCCGGCGGGCAGCGGCACGGTTGCGTTGTCGAGCTTGTCGCCCGCTTCGGCCAATTCGAGGTTGAAGTTAAACGCGACTTTGCCCTCTTTCGCGCGGGCACGCAGCTCGTCGAACAAGAACTCGGGCCCTTTGGCCTTCGCTTCGTCATCGGTCAAACCGAGCAGGCCGCCAACGGGTTCAAACACCCATTTGCCCCATTGCTTCTCGCCCTTGGCGTTGACCAATGCATGAGCGTGAACGCCCCAATAGTTGACGCCCGCAAAGCTTGCCGGCACGGGCTGCGAGGCAAAATGCCGCCCTTGCAGCAACACCTCCGGGTTAGCGTCGTTAAACGCTTTGACTTTGGCCGGATCGGCTGCCTTTGTCGCGGGGTCGGGCTGACGCGAAGCGACAAGATCGAGCATCTGCTTGGGCGTCGAAGCACCGAACACGGGCGCGTTGATGTTGCCCATCAGCCATTGCTCGCCATCGGGCAGGCTGAACTGCAGCGCCATATTGCGTTGCGACTTGCCGTTATCCGGAGCCTTGGGATTGGCTCCACCGATGGAGAAGCGAACGTCCACGGGAATGGCTTTGCCGCTGAACACGGACGCGGTGGACAGTGCACGCGCAGCGTCGCTGGCCACGAACTCGCCCGAGGCGCAAAGCCCTTTGGCACCAGAGCGCCGATAGCCTGCGAATTTGCCGTTGGTGGCTTCAAATTGATCGACCATCGTGACCGGGCTGACCGGTGGGTTTTGCGCCATCGCGCCTTGTGCGAAGACGGCAGCGCAGGCTGCGGAAAGTGCTGCGGAGAGTGCTCTCATGTGGGTTCCTTTAAAAAATCGATGCGACGAAACGAATAAGAATGGCTAAGTGGGTCAGGCTTTTTTCGACCAACCGCTGCACCAGCCTTTGGCGGCTACCAGTTTGCCGCCAAAAATGAGGCAGGCAGCACTTGCATCCGTTGTCTTGCCCTGAAACAACGCACAGCCTCCACAACTGCTGCCAGCCAGGTACACCGGCTGTTTTTTCGCATCGATCTTGGCGGCGTCGGTCACGTAGCCCAAAGCGACTGCGGTCGGGTCATCTTCCTTCACGAGCGCAAGCGCGGTTTGTGCTCCTGCCCATCGGCTGCCTGCGAGCGCAGCACAGGCCGTCATGGCATGCAGAACGAATAGTCGGCGTGGAGCGCGCATCGGGGGTCACCTTTTGGTCAGATTGGAGTTATTCAAGCGTATGTCGGAAAGGTTGCACGAACCTTACATGATGCTCGCCATTCAGGCAACAGGCAACTGCGCGACTGCTTGATGATGCGCGACACAAATACTCAATCTGCATCGAGTTGACGCAAAAAAGCCAAGCATTGCTTGGCTTTTTTGTCGTGCGACGAGACGCTTAGTTCTCGATTTCCTTACGCATCTGCTTCATCGCCTTGACTTCGATCTGGCGAATGCGCTCGGCGGACACGCCGTATTTGTCGGCGAGTACTTGCAGCGTTTCTTCCTGATCTTCGGCGAGCCAGCGGCGCGTGATGATGTCCCTTGACCGCTCGTCGAGCAGCGTCAATGCACGCTTCAATCCTTCCGACTGCACGCGACCGGTTTCCTGCGCTTCGATGATGCGGGCGGGATCGACGTTTTCATCAGCGGCGAGATAAGCCACCGGCGAAATCGCTTCTGATTCGCTGTCGTCCGGCGTGCCGTCCATGGGGATGTCGCGCCCGGACAGCCGCATGTTCATCTCGAACACTTCTTCTGGCTTGACGTTCAATTCTTTGGCGATGCGCTTGGCTTCGGCGATTGTGAGCGCGTGTTCACCCGAACGCATGGAGCGCAGATTGAAGAACAGCTTGCGCTGTGCCTTGGTGGTGGCGACCTTGACCATGCGCCAGTTCTTCAGGATGTATTCGTGAATTTCAGCGCGAATCCAGTGCAGCGCGAAGCTCACCAGGCGCACGCCGCGCTCTGGATCAAAACGACGCACGGCTTTCATCAGGCCGACGTTGCCTTCCTGCACCAGATCGCCCTGCGGCAGGCCGTAGCCCATGTAATTACGGCTGACTGAGACGACGAGACGCAAATGGCTCATCACGAGCTGGCGCGCTGAATCGACGTCTTGTGTGTACTTCCAGCGCATGCCGAGCGCCTGCTCCTGCTCAAGCGTGAGCAGCGGATACTTGTTGACGGCAGTGACGTACTGGTCAATGGTGCCCAGCGCCGATGGCACCGGGAAATTTAAGGTGGCTGTAGGATTCATTGTGGACATGGAACGCATACTCCCCATTCAAAAAGCCGTCGGAAACATATAGCGGACGGCGCGCCGTGTGCAACGCAGCAATTCAAAGTCGCTGCACCGCAACGACTCCCTGTGACCCCCACGAGGGGGCGGCTGTGCGGGCTCGGTTGCCTGCCAGTTCCGCCGAACCACACCAACTGGCGAGATCCAAGTACGTCAGGTGACTGATTCGATTCACCATATTAGCACTCACAACATGAGAGTGCTAACGATTGTAATTAGTTCCCGACTTATTTGCTCGGGATTAGAAAAATGCGAATTGTTAGTACATGCTCACCGTTATCGCGTTGGTGGGTGACGCAGTTATGACCCGAGATCAACTGCCACCGGTTCCCCGATTCATCCCGCCGGCCTCCCGCCCGTCGCATTTTGTGCCGCTCAGAGCTGCAAACTGGTATTGGCTTTTATATGAAGGTACTTATATACAGGAGGTTTCGGTACATTTGCGCAGAATATCGACTTTTGCTAATATAGCGACGCACCCCATACAGAATGTTGGCTTGGCTAAAAAGCTATATCGCGATTACGAACGAGCTAAGCTTTGCCCCAAAAGTTGTTCGGCCTTCTTTAGGCAAATCTACATTTGTTCGAACGTAAAAACACACCACTCAATATCGCAGAGCTTTTGGTCGTCGATGATCATCCGCTTTACTCGAACGCGCTGGTGCTGATGCTGAGCGCAGCCATTGGCTCGCGCGTAACCAGCGTGCCCACGCTTCAGTCGGCAATCCCCTTCGTTGCCAGTGAGCGTTTGCGTCTTGTGATCGTGGACTTAAGCCTGCCCGACAGCACCCCCACGCAGACCTGCGAGTGGATCAAGAAACTGAAGCCAGGCACACGCTCACTGGTGATTTCCGGCACACAATCGCTGCAGGACGCTCGGCGCGCGATTGAAGCGGGTGCTTGCGGCTTTGTACCCAAAACTTCGTCGCCCGAGACAATCATCAGCGCCGTGAAAACCGCACTTGAAGGCGGGCGCATTCTGCCGCGCGAGTGGACGCAACACGCCGAACGCCCGCAGCGGGGTGACATTGTTGCCGCCCAAATCGCGCTCACCGCCCGCCAGTGGGACGTGCTCGAAGCAATCGCCAACGGTGCCAGCAACAAGCTGATTGCCCGCGATCTCGGCATGGCAGAAAAAACGGTAAAGGTTCACTTGACCGCCATATTCCGCGAGCTGCAGGTGGGCAATCGCACGCAGGCTGCGTTGGTCGCGAAAACGCTGCTCTAGGTGTGCTGTAAGTCGCGAACCAAAGCATGTGCACCGTCACGCCTTGCGCTTCCCTTCTAAGTAAACCTGATGCGACGTTTTCGCATCGCGCAAAAATGCAAGCAGATGTTCAGGAGCGACCGGTTTACGCAGCAATTTGATGCCTGCACGCGTGGCGCGTGCGTCGATGCTTGGATCCATGTCGCCGGTGATCAATAGGGCGGGCACCTCGGCGTTGAATAGCTCGCGAATGTCGGCAACTACGTTGATTCCGTCGTCGCCGTCGGACAGACGATAGTCGCTCACAATGGCTATTGGCGCGTTCGACTCCATGCTCAAAGCGGCGTGCAACCGATCCGCGTTCAACGCAGCCACCACGCGCAGACCAACGCTTTCGAGCACTAAGCGCAGCGCATCGAAGCTCGCCACATCATCATCGACAAATGCCACCCAACTGCCGCCGGCGTGGGTGTGCAGCGCCGTGCTTGTGGCGCACACCGCCACGCTGTGCGAGGCCATCAACGACACCTGATCATCGGCGGCGTCAAGCAGCACCGAAAAGCACGACCCGCGACCGGGTCGCGAGCGCACCGCAAGGGCAGCGTTGACCGCGGTGGCCATTTCTTGAGCGATTGACAAGCCTAGTCCCACGCCCTCTGCATTGGCGCGGCGACCGCTTTCAGCGCGATAGTAAGGCGCAAAAATTTGCATGGAATCGCTGGCCGCAATGCCCGAGCCGGAATCCCACACTTCGATGGCGATGCGACCCTTTCGACGACGCGCGCCGAGCACCACGCCACCTGACGTGGTGTAGGCAATAGCGTTGCCCACCAGATTGCGCACGATGCGCTCAAGAAACACCGCATCCGAGCGCGCCACCAATGCGCTGGGTCGCACCCTGAGTTTGAGCCCACGGCGCTCGGCCACCGGCAAAAAATCAACACTAATGCGCGAAAAAATGGTGGCTAGCGGCACCGCGGTCATGGTCGGGCTCATAGTGCCTGTCTCAAGCCTTGCGGTGTCGAGCAGCCCGGCAAGCATTTCTGCCAACGCACCCACCGACGCACGTGCGTTTTCGGTGAGACGTTGCACCTGTGCAGTCAGGGGCTCCTGAAGCGCGCCGTAAAGATACAGTGAGATGGCATTGAGCGGTTGTCGCAAATCGTGACTGGCAGCGGCGAGAAATCGGGTCTTTGCGGCGTTGGCCAGCGTTGCCGCATCGCGCTGCTTTTGCAGCTCGACAATCAAGTCTGCATTTTCAAAGCGCAGCCGGAGCGACTGCGCCACCAGTCGCGAAAAAATTCGACACGCCACCACCACAAAAACCAGATACAGACCACACATGAGCCCCAGCGTGATGTGGGTTGTGCCACCGTGCGCCAGATTGAGAATCATCAGCGGCACCACCGCCGTGCAGGTGAACGCACAGTAGGTTGGCCAGTTGAAACCCATGGCGTAGATGCCGCCCATCCCCATGCCGGCCACAACGAACAGAATCAGCAGCTGCTCCAACTCAGTGGCATGCAGAAACAGTAGTCCGCAACCCACACCCCAAAGTAGGCCCGCCTGCAGCGCGCCAATCCAGCCATAGCGCTCCACCGCGTTGGCGCTCCGCGTTTTGCCACGCAGCATAAAAGCGGCGGGCACCAGCAGTTGCAAAAATGCAAACGCCAACCAGCTAAAGCGTACCCAGTCGGGCGCTTTCTCGTGCACCAAAAAAAACAACAGCAGCGCCATCAGCACATTGCCGCCCAGAGTGAGTGGCATATTGCGAAACATGGCGTGGCGAGTTTCACGCTTCACCATCGATTCGATGCATTGGGCAGCAGGGGGCGACGCGTTCATCACTTGATTATGCGGCGTAGGCGTTTGCAGCGCGCTGCCTACGACTTAAGTCGTATTGCGCAGGATGTATACGAATGTCTAGCATCAATTCACTCAGAGTTTGCTTATTCGAATGTGTCGCGAAGGGCATCCAACTACGTTTTTACCAAGGGGATTTTCGTGAAATTTAGACAGTTGCTAGCCATGTGCGCTTCGCTCATCGCGCTGCTTTTCGGCGCCTACACTTCCGAGGCCATTGCGGCAGACGACGTGTGTTGGAAGGCCACTTATGGGCGCGGTGTGGGGGCCATTCCGGAAGCCTGCGCTGTGGGCTCACAAAAAGACGGTGCGCTGTGCTATCCGTATTGCCGTGCCGGATTCAACGGGGTCGGCCCCGTATGTTGGGGCGCCTGCCCCGCCGGGATGACCGACGGCGGCGTATTTTGCGCGAAGGCGAAAGAGGTTAACTACCCACGTGTTTACTACACGCTTTTCTTTGGCGGAGCGTGCGATGCGGACGCCAAAAAAGCCGGTATCAATGGCTGCGAGGCGGGCAATGCGGGCTGGTACATCAAATGCAAACCGGGCTATGTAGGCACCGGCGGCGTCTGCGCTGTGCCGCGCACCTGCCCAGCGGGCTTTGCCGACGCGGGCGACACCTGCACCAAGCCGAGCTATGGCCGCACTGCGGGCGCATCAATGGTGTGTGGTGCGGGCAAAACAACCGACGCGGGCCTGTGTTACGACAGCTGCAAGGCAACCTTTGGCGGCGTGGGGCCGGTGTGCTGGAGCAAGTGCGAGGGCAAGTACCCGCTGGAGTGCGGCGCGTTGTGTGCGACCAACACCGATTCATGCGTCGCAGCAAGCGCCGAAATTGTGATCGCGTCGTTGGGTGTTGCACTTGCAGTCGCTGACAAATTTCTCACTGGTGGAGCCGTCGCGGGCGGCGCAAAAATTGTGTCTACTGCATCAAAGATTGCCATCCGCGCCGCTAAGGCTGAAGCGGTGCGCAAGGCCATTCTTGATGCCGCGACCAAAATCGGCAAGAAGTACGATCAGTGGCAGGTGGAGAACATGGTCAACGCGGCGATGGGCGAGCCGTTTGATCCCTCGGTACTTGATCCGTCCGGCATTGCCGACATGATTAAAGCACTGGCCAAACCGTTGTGCAGCTTGCCACCCAGCGGCCCGATGCTTTCCAGCTCGTTTGACTACCTTGACTGGGATGCAACGCAGTGGAGCGTGGATGTCGGACCCGACGGCGGTTTCCGCAATTCAAGAGCGGGCGCGCTGGTGCTTGCAGGCGGCGGCCCACAGCGAATAACGTACCTGTCGACAGGCAGAGTCAAGCGGAACGCGCGCTACGCTGGCGGCAAATTCACCAGCTACACGTACAACGCCAATGGAGACATCACTGCAACCAATGTGACCGACTACCTCGACTACATGAGCTGGGACAACAATGTCTACCGCGTTGTTCGCGATATGGCGGCTAATCAGTGGAAGATCACCCGTACGCAGTAAGCGCGTCACCCACTGGTGCGGCGGGCACAGACTTAAGTCGCTGTGCCGCAAATGCGTTATTGCACGGCGCACGAGATAAGCCTTAGCATGCGGCGTTGCAGATTATTCTTAAACGCAGCGCCTCTCTGGAGATTGGACTCAATGAAAGCAACCCCACCCGTCACGCGGCGAGACGTTTCTGTGCTGCTGCAGCGCAGCTTGGCCGTAGCGGTGATTGCAAGCCTTGCTGGCTGTGGCACCACGCAACCGCACGTGGCCACCGATCAAGCAGCCGTGGCGCGCATTGCGCAGACGGTGACGCGCACGTCAGCCACCACGCTGGCTGCCAACATTGACAACGCCAAGCTTGGTACGGCGGCCAAGCAATTGGCGCTCGAGGGCGTGAAGGCGCTTGATGCTGGGGACTACTCGAAGGCATCGAGCCTGTTCAATCTGGGGCTCAAGGTTGAGATCAATAACTCGTATCTGCATTTTTTAAACGCGCTCACGTACCACTACCGTGCATTGGCGGGCGAGGGCACGTTGTACGAGGTGGCCCAGCGCGGCTATGAGCTTGCGGTGCAGTTCGATCAATCCAATTCAACTGCGCGTTTCTACCACGGCCTGTTGCACATGGATCGCCGTGATTTCATTGCTGCACAGCGTGAATTTATGGACGCTGCCGTGTTTGATGGTGATGATCCCGAGTTGCTCTATGCGCTCGCGGTGTCGTCGTATTACGCCCGCGATATTCGCACTGCGGCGGCGGCGCTTGAGGGGCTCAAGCGCATTTCCGTACCAGCGGAGTTGCTGGGCAAAATCGCTAAAACCAGCGCGATGATTGCAGCCGCGTCAGGCGACAGCGCTACGGCTACCGCGGCCACTGAAAACTTCAAAAAAATCAACCCGACCGCTGACCGTGACGCCGCTCAACTCGCGCGGCGTGTTGACACGTGGAACGAGCTGCATAAGCGTGCACCGATGCTGCCGGTGCAATTTACGATGCCCGCCACGCCCAATAACCCAGTGCTAGGTGGGCCACTCACACAGCCGATCAATCCGCAGACTGTGCCGGGATCCTCACCGTTTCCGGGGGTAGGCATGCCGGGGGCACGACCGGGGATGGGCGCTGCGGGCGGAGCTGCATTTGGCCAGCCGGGGGGCGTAGGTGGAGCGGGTTTTGGGCAACCCGGCGGCGCGCGGCAGCCCTCCGATTTCATCGACAAGAACATGGTTGCGGTTGATGTGGCGATCATCGGTGCTGAGGATGACAACACCGACACCATGGGTGTAAATCTGCTGGAAGGATTAAAGATTCAGTTTGGCAATACAGCCACGCCGGCCTACACGAGAGCCTCGACCAGTTCTCTGGACCGGCTGACCAATGCGATTACCTCAAGTGCCACCACACTGTCGCGAGCGCTCTCGGTGTCGGCGGTGTCGTACACGTTGAATATTGCCAACGCGCAGGATCGCAGGAATGAATTGCTGGCGCGACCCACACTGGTGGCGCTGGGCGGGCAAACGTCACAATTTTTCTCCGGTGTGGATGTTCTCGGCGCAGCGGTATCGTCAGGGCAGGGCGGCTCAGTGCAGGTGCAGAAAGAGGTGGGCGTAAAGCTCAGCGTTACCCCCGAGTTTTTGCCTGATGACTTGATCAAGCTTCAGGTGTCGGCAGAGCGTACCTTTTTGACCAACCCCAATTCAAACGTTGTGTTCGATTTTCGTCTCGACACCACGAAGACTATTGTCAACGCCAACGTGGTGATGCGCTTCGGCGAAACAGTGGTGTTGAGTGGTTTGAGCGAGCGCGATGTCGAGCGTGATAACTCGGGGGTGCCGGGTCTGCGCAATGTGCCCATCGTGCAGTATCTGTTCTCAAAAAATCAGGTGCGCGAGTATTCAAAATCGGTGCTGATATTGCTCACACCGCGTCGTCCGAGCTATACCAATCGGTCAGACGATGCGATTAAGGCTGATCGTGCCAAATTGAACGCGGATCAACAGGTGGCCGCTGAATTTGAAGATAAGTACAAGGTGTGGTTTAAGCCCGTGCCGAACGTCGCACTCGCCAACGCAATGCTGGAAAGCGCATCGGTCTATCGTGAGTTCAGAACTGGCGACGTCGACCTGCCGAACTGGCGCACCGAGGCAGCGCATTCGTATCGGCTGAAGCGCGCACTCAGCTTTTTGTTCTTCTAGCAACGCGATGGGAGGGAGCGCGAAGTCGTAGCTGCGCTCCACCTCCGTCTCACGCGCACAGCTTCACCCACCATCGCTTCCGATGAACTCTCTGCTCCAGGCTGCGACACACCTACTCGCGCGCTGCATCGTCAAAGTCGGGGCAGCGATGCTGGGCTGCGCGTTGGGCTGGGGCGCACCGGTTGCGGCGCAACAGACCACCGGCGCCAGTGGCTACGGAAGTGTGCAAGTAGTGCGCGGCGCCGCCAACACCCTCTCGGTGGGGCGTGACGGCAGCGTCTGGGCGATTGACCCCGCCGGTTTGCTGTTTGTCCGGGCGCCGTCCGCCAGCAGCTGGTCGGGTCGCGGCGACAATGCGATGCGTGTTGCAGCTATCGATCAGCACAGCGCATGGTTGCTGTCGTGGGCGGGGGATTTGAGCCTGTTTGCCACCGGAAACCGTCGGGCGATTGCAGCGCCCACCGCGCGTGATGTCGCGGTGGGCATCGATGGCACGCTGGCGCTGGTCACGGTTACGGGTGCACTCCTCGCAGGGCGCGACGGGCAATGGATTGATGCCAACTTTCCGCATGGGCTTGCGCAAAGCGTGGTGCTTGACGAGCATGTTTTGCCGTGGGTGATTAACGACCAGGCTGCCCTGTATCGCTTTGATGGAACGCAATGGCAAGCCGTTGTAAGCGGTGCAAGAAACCTGAGTATTGGCAGCGCGGGCAGTGTGGTGCTGACCGAGCTTACGGGCCGCACGTCGGTGTGGGACGTGACCACGCAGCGCTGGAGCGCTGTGGCCGCTCTCGCGCAGGTGCCATTGATGTCCACCGCAATTGCGCCCAATGGTGACCTGTGGAGCGTGGGGGGCTCCGGTGAAATTATCTTGCTGCAAGCGTCGGGCACGGCGCGCATTACCGTGCTGCGGGCACCGGCGACTTTCACCCGATTGCTGCAATGGCGAACTATGCGTGGGCGGGCGGCTGCTCTCTCAGTCTCACCGGCGGGACAGGTGTTTGCTGTCGATACAGAAGGTAATGCGCATCGCTATCAAGGTCGCGGCGTTTGGTCGCTGATACCGGGGCAATACACCGCGATGGCGGGCGCGCTCGATCAGTCGCTGTGGGCGCTGCGCGCTGGCGGGCAATTGATGCGGCGTGTTCGTGGCGTCTGGTCGGACGTGCCGGCGATGCCGCTCACTGCCATCGCGCCAGCATCCGTCGGCGGCGGCTTGTGGGCATTGAGCGCTGACGGCGGTGTGATGCGCTTCATGCAACCGGAGTGGCGGCCCATTCGCATTACTGCACCTCTTGCGCGGCAAATTTCAGTGGATGAGGCTAATCAGCTGTGGCTTCTTGATTTCAATGGTGACCTGTGGAAATCGGCGAGCAGCAATAGCAACGGTGCGCTCGATCTGAATTGGTCGCGGGTAAGTTTTGGTGGACTCAAAGCGAAAAGTGTTGCCGGTGGCGCGCGGCAGAGCGCCTATGTGGTGGCTTCCAACAATGACATTTACTGGTTTGATCCGCGCGAAGCCTTGTTCAAACCCGCGAACGGCCGCGCCATCGCTGTGGCGCTAGGGCCGCTTGATGCGCTTTGGGCGGTATCGGCCGACGGCAACATTCTTGCCTCGCAGGGCGCGCTGGCAGCGGAGGTCGGTGCCACTGAGCCCACAACCGGTGCGGCTGCCGTAACACCCGAACTGTCGCGCCCTGCGGTGGTGAATTTTGTGGGCCGCGCTGACACCACACGCAAAACGCTGCAATTTCGCGCTGTAGAAGGCAGCGCGGGTGAAGTTGGAGTGTCGAGTGGCGGTGCAGTTTTCGCCACCGGTATCGAGAGCGGGGTTGCCTGTTTTTCCACCAATCTGCAAAAGTTTTTGCCCGTGGTCTCGGGCGCTGCCCGGCGGTTGAGCGTATCGCCTGATCGCGACGCCTGGGTGGTTGATGTTTATGCGCGAGTGGCTTTGATCAAAGCTGCCACCGGAGTTGCCACGTCCGCCACGTCAATCACCGCGACCGATGTGTCGGTTGCAGCCGATGGCACGGTGTATCTGGTGGGTACGGACGAGCGTGTGTTTCGGCGATCCACCGCTGATGGCACGTTCGAGCCACTCGAGCTGCGTGCGAATGGCTTCGCGCTGGGCGGCTATCGAATCGCTGCGGTGTCGAGAAATGTGTTTTGGCTGGCCAACAAGTCGGCTGGCTTATGGCGCTGCAACGGCGGCGAGTGCTCCGCACAAAACGTCACCGCAAAAGACGTGGGCGTTGGCCCCGAGGGCTCCGTGTTCGTGGTCGATGCGTCAGGGAATTTGCTCCGTCAAGTGACCGGAATGACAGCCGGCACGGCCAGCGCAAATGCGGTCGTTGGCAGTTTTGCGCGGGTCGGGCAAGGCGGTGTTGCCAACGTGTCAGTGGGGCCGCAGGGCCTGCCGTGGATCGTCACCACCGCCGGTAAGGCGCTTACGGCCGAACCCCTGCCACAAGCCACGCTGAGCAACCGCAGCATCAATGATTTCTGTCAGTCGCTGTCCGCCGTTACAGCTAACGGCGCCAGTGCCGGCATCGGTGCGTCAACACTGCCACAGTCGCCGCCGATCATCACCATCATCGCCCGACCCGACAGCGTCACGCTCGGGCGCGGCGGCAGCGTCGATTTGCTGGCCAATGACAGTTTGGGTAGTGCTCGGGCTGATGCGTCTGGCAACGTTCGGTTTCAAGTGCAGAACAGTGAGCTTCCCGCTGCTGCGATCGGCGCCACAGGGCTGGTGACGATTCCGGGCACCCAGTTGCCGGGCACGTTTGCGGTGCGCTACAGTATTTGCGCAACCCCGCTCGGCCAGCCATGTGCCAGCACTACGGCAAACATCCGGGTGACGCCACCCTCCTTTGTTGCAACGGCGGTTGACGACACGTTCACGCTGAGTCGCGGCGGCTCATTCAATCTACTCGCCAACGATCGCGTTGACGGGGGCGCTGCTGCTATCGGTACTAACGCCGCTTTTTCCGTTGTTTCAAGCACGCTGCCGACGGCGGCAGTGCGGGACGGCGTGGTGAATATCGCACTTGATCAGGCCCCTGGCACTTATGTTGTCGCGTATCAGTTGTGTGGCTTGATCGCAGGCCAGTCTTGTGTCAGTGCAACGGCGCGAATCGTGGTTTCGCCACCGAGTTTTGCGGTCACCGTGGTTGACGATAACGCTTCGTTGCAGCGCGGTGCCAGCTTCGATTTGCTGGCGAACGATCGCATCAACGGCGCGGCGGTGGTGATCGGTAGCAATGCGCGGTTTGTGCTGGTCAGCAGCACGTTGCCGGCATCGTCGGTGGTGTCGGGCAGAGTCACCATCGCAGCTGATCAAGCGTTGGGCACGTACGCCATTCGCTACCAACTGTGCGGCTTGATTGTGGGCCAACCGTGCGCTGAGGCGAGTGCAAGCATCGCGGTGGTGGCGCAGCCGTTTGTTGCTGTGCTCACCCCCGAAAGCGTCACCCTGTGGGCGGGTCAAAGCGTGAACCTGTTGGGTAATGACACGGTCAATGGTGGCCCGGTGCAACTGGGCAGCAACGCCCGCCTCAACATCGTTTCGAGCACCCTGCCGGTGAGTGCGGCAGGCACAGTCACCATCGCTGAATCGCAGTCGCTTGGCGTGTACAGCGTGAACTATCAATTGTGCGGCTTAGTTGCGGGGCAAGGCTGTGTCGGAACCACCTCCACCATCACGGTCATCGTACGGCCCTTCGTTGCCGTAGTGAACCCCGAGAGCGTGACCCTTTCGGCGGGTCAAAGCGTAAGCCTGCTGAGCAACGACACGGTCAACGGCGGTCCGGTGCAGCTGGGCAGTAATGCGCGACTCAATGTGACGTCCAGCACTCTGCCGGTGAGTGCGGCAGGCACAGTCAGCATCGCTGAATCGCAACCACTTGGCGTGTACAGCGTGAACTATCAATTGTGCGGTCTCATCACCGGGCAAATTTGTGTCGGCACCACGGCCACTATCACCGTGATCGCGCAGCCGTTTGTTGCGGTGGTCAACCCCGAGAGCGTCACCCTGTGGGCGGGTCAAAGCGTGAACTTGCTGAGCAACGACAC
>JAYSUK010000241.1:0-3805 GCA_043719085.1 Burkholderiales bacterium
CTGCACATCAATCTTTTGCAGGCAAGCGGTCGCGTCGCAGCGACCGGCATGCTGGGCGTGGCCGACGCCAGCGCAGCGTCTGCCAATCTGTCTGGCACGTGGCTCGATGGGCCATTAGTGGGCTCGATCCTGATGATCACGCAGAGCGTCGCGCAGTCGGCGGCGCTCGTCGGGTCGTGGAATCTGTTTGGCCGCGATGGTCAGCCGCGGTGGAATCTGTTTCACAGCAGTCGGCGGACATCGACGCCCAATGTGTACGAAGCCGATCTCTACGAATATCAGGCAGCAACGAATTCGAACTGCCCCACGTCCGCATGTGCGATGCCGGGATTTACGGGAAAACCGATAGGGATGTTTCGTGCGACCGTTCTGACCACTAAAGAAATGATCGTCGAGCACTGGTTGAACGGATTTCCGGGCGGCATTTTGGCGCACCGAAGCGCGATGACTCGATTGGATTTTTAGGCGTTCTAACTTACCGTTTTTACGTATGATCCTTGTGTTATTTCGCCAGTGACTGGTCAATAGTCGAACAAATTCAATTGGTTAGCGCGATCAGGGATCTACACTCCAAACGGGCGGCTCGGCACGAGGCGCGTGAAGCTACACCACTAGATCCGCCCCGCCAGGCGCTGCCCCATGGCCTCACCCAGTGCCTGCACACCCGTGGCGGGGCGCACCATCACCTCGAACTCAACGATTTTTCCAGCGTCATTAAAGCGAATCATGTCGATGCCTTTGAGTGACTTGTCGCCCACATCAGCGCTGAACTCCAGCACCACCGATTGGCCGTCGTCGCTGACAAATTCACGGTGATAGGCGAAGTTTGCAAACACCTGTTCCGCTGTCTGCAAAATTACCGCAACTACAGGCGCGCCCTGATAGGGATTGTTGGCCACCGGTGAGCGAAATACGGCGTTTGCATCGAGCAAAGCGGGCAGCCCACGCGTGTCGCGCGAGGCAATCATTTCGTGCCACGCCGTCAAGGTTGCTTGCGCTGCCGCAGGGAGGGTTTGCATAGCGCTTACGCGGCCTTCGCCAAGCCCTCGGCGATCAATGCTGCCTGCACCGCCGGGCGAGCACGCACGCGCTCCATGAAGGCACTCAAATTTTGGTAGCCAGACAAGTCAAGACCTACAAAGCCCGCCCAATTGGTGACCGTGAACAGGTAAGCGTCGGCCACGCTGAACTGCTCGCCCATGGTGTAGCTTTTGCCAGCCAGCCAGCCGTCAACCATGCCGTACTTTTTCATCAAACCTGCTTTGGCAACTGCCTTGTAATCTTCAGGCGTGGTGGGACGAAACAAGGGCGAATAGCTCTTGTGCAGCTCGCTGGTGATGAAGTTAAGCCACTCTTGCAAACGGTATCGTGGCAAGGTGCCGTTGGCCGGGGCCAGATGTTTTTCGGGCGCTTGATCAGCAATGTATTGCACGATGGCAGGCCCTTCTGTCAAGCGCTCGCCGCTGTCAAGCTCAAGCACGGGCACCGAGCCTTCCGGGTTGATCGTATAGAAATCGGTGCCGTCATCCAGTTGATGGGTTTTGGTGCTGGCACGCACCAGATCAAATGGAAGCCCCGACTCGCGCAGCGCGATGTGAGGGGCGAGTGAACAGGCACCGTTGCTGAAATATAGCTTCAAAATAGTTCTCCATGAGAGATGTTAAATCAGCGTCAACACGATGCCGCCGCTGCACAACCAGACATTTTTTATGTTGCGCCGCACGGTGGGTATTCAAGACCACCGTCACACGCATAACTCTGGCTTTGTGGCAGCGCATGCGCCGCCTTGATTTTGGTGTGCACTACGGCTCGCGATTGAGCCATGCGCACAGAACGACCGCCCGATGATGCGGTACATTGCTGAAAATGAATGCAGCGCTCAACCTTCAAACCCGCTACTTTGACACCAGCGAGGGCATCCGCCTGCATGCCAAAGTGTGCGGCCCTGAATCGGCGCCGACGCTGCTTTTTGTGCATGGTTTCCCGGAGTTTTGGTATGCGTGGCGCGCGCAGTTGCCGGAATTTTCACGTGACTATCGTTGCATTGCTATCGATCTGCGTGGCTTCAATTTGTCATCACAGCCGACCGAGGTTGCCGCGTACAAACCGGCGCTGCTGGTGGCGGATTTACGTGCGGTGATCACCGAGCTTGGCGCGCCGGTGCATGCCGTGATCGCGCATGATTGGGGAGGTGCGGTGGCGTGGAGTCTGGCCGCTCAACATCCTGAACTTATGAAGAAATTTGTGGTGCTCAATTCGCCGCATGCGATTACCTTTGCCAGGGCCTTGGCAACCGATCCGGCGCAACAAGCCGCGAGTCAATACATGAACTGGCTGCGCCGCCCCGGCTCGGAAGGCGCGCTGGCACTGGACAACTACAGCCGAATGGTGGACATGTTGCGCACCCACGGCTCGCCCAGTGAAGAAGAACTGGAGGCGTACCGCGACTGTTGGCGGCAAGGGCTCAGCGGAGGCGTTAACTACTACCGCGCGTCACCCCTGCATCCAGACACTCCGGTGAGCCCCGGCAAGGCCGCGCTGGTGGCGGCTGCGCTCAAGCCCGAGCAGTTTCATGTTGACGTGCCGACACAGCTCATCTGGGGCATGGGTGACGCGGCGCTGCACCCGATTTTGCTGGACGGCATCGAGCAGCACGTGAGCGACCTGCACCTCCATCGCATTCAAGGCGCGGGCCATTGGCTGGCGCGAGAAAATTCGGTCGAGGTGAATCGAGCAATTCGGGTGTTTTTGGCGAGTTGAGTTTTTAACAACTTTCCTCGTGTATCTCCTATTTACATGGACTCAAGCAGTTTTTGTCATGTAGTCGACTATTGACTAAACAAGCTTTCAGCCCGCGCTGTACCTTAGTTTTGTAAAAAAGTTGCTGCGAAGAATCAACGCATGCGTTGGGCGACGAAGCGGTTGCTGGCTACACTTCCCGGATGAAAGTTAAAGTTGCTCTCTCCGCCCTTCCCACCTGGCTTGGTCTGGAAGTCGCGGTATCGGACTGGGTGAGCATCACGCAGGAGCGAATCAATCAGTTCGCGGACGCCACTGGCGATCACCAGTGGATTCACGTTGACCCGATTCGCGCAGAAAAAGAGTCGCCTTTTCGCCAACCCGCTGATAGCCCCACCGGCAGCACCATCGCCCACGGCTTCTTGACGCTGTCGCTGGTGCCCTACCTCAAGGGTGAATGCATCGAATTCACCGGCGTAAAAATGGGGGTGAATTACGGCACCAACCGCGTGCGCTTCATGGCTCCGGTAAACGTGAACTCAAAGCTGCGCGGGCGCTTCAAACTCGCGTCCCTCGAAGAGATCAAAGGAGGCGTGCAGATGGTGTGGGAGTGCACGCTGGAGATTGAAGGCAGCGCCAAGCCGGCGTGTGTGGCGGAGCTGGTAACGCGGGCTTACGCGTAATTCATTAGTCAAAGCGACGCCTGAGTTTTAATCAGCGCCAAATCGTTAGCCGTCAACCACCGCCACTGCCCCTCGGGCAAATCATCGTCGAGCTTAAGCCCGCCAATCTGCGCGCGATGCAGCGCGTCCACTCGATTGCCCACCGCTGCCAGCATGCGCTTGACCTGATGGTATTTGCCTTCAGTCAACGTGAGGTGAATCACACAGTCGCTGACCTGCTCACAGGCCACGGCAGCAACCGGTTCTGGATCATCGTTTAACACCACGCCCGCGAGCAGCGAGTTGATCGCGGTGTCCGCGACCGGATGCCTGGTCGTCACCACATAGCGCTTAGAAACATGATGCTTAGGCGACGCCATGCGGTGCAGAAACTGACCATCGTC
>JAYSUK010000242.1:0-3803 GCA_043719085.1 Burkholderiales bacterium
GCGGGCGCAAAATATCGCGGTGAATTTGAAGAGCGTTTGAAGGCGGTGCTCAAAGACCTGGCCAAAGATGAGGGGCAAACCATTGTCTTCATCGACGAATTGCACACGATGGTGGGCGCGGGCAAGGCCGAAGGTGCGATGGATGCGGGCAATATGCTTAAGCCCGCGCTGGCCCGTGGCGAGTTGCATTGCGTGGGCGCGACTACGCTCGACGAATACCGTAAATACATCGAGAAGGACGCCGCGTTGGAGCGCCGCTTCCAGAAGGTGCTGGTGGGAGAACCATCCGTCGAATCGACCATCGCCATCTTGCGCGGACTCAAAGAAAAATACGAAGTGCATCACGGTGTGGACATCACCGATGCCGCGATTATTGCCGCGGCCGAGCTGTCGCATCGCTACATCACAGATCGATTTTTGCCCGACAAGGCAATTGATTTGATTGATGAGGCCGCCAGCCGCATCAAGATGGAGATTGACTCCAAACCCGAGGTGATGGACAAGCTGGATCGCCGCATCATTCAATTGAAGATTGAACGTGAAGCGGTGAAGAAAGAGAAAGACGCGGCATCGCGCAAACGGCTCGATTTACTGGAAGAAGAAATCCTCAAGCTGGAGCGCGAATACGCTGATTTCGATGAGATCCTTCGCGGTGAAAAAGCCGCCGTGCAAGGCACACAGGGCGTAAAGGAACAAATCGAAAAGCTCAAGCTTGACATGGACGAAGCCCGCCGTCGCGGCGACTTTGCGCGAATGTCCGAAATTCAGTACGGACTGCTGCCGGATCTTGAGAAAAAGCTTGCCGACATACTGCCGCAACCCGCGGCAGATGGTACAGATGGTCACGGCAAAACCAAGCTCCTGCGCACGCAAGTAGGCGCTGAGGAAATTGCCGAGGTCGTCTCCCGCGCCACCGGAATCCCGGTCAGCAAAATGATGACCGGTGAGCGCGACAAACTGCTGCACATTGAAGATGCGCTGCATAAACGCGTGATTGGACAGGACGAAGCGGTGTCGCTGGTGGCAGACGCGATTCGCCGTTCGCGGGCGGGACTTGCTGACCCCAACAAGCCGTACGGTTCGTTTTTGTTTCTGGGACCCACCGGTGTTGGCAAAACCGAGCTGACCAAAGCGCTGGCACAGTTTCTGTTCGACAGTGAAACCGCGTTAATCCGCATCGACATGAGTGAGTACATGGAAAAGCATTCCGTGGCTCGCCTGATCGGCGCGCCGCCGGGCTACGTGGGTTTTGACGAGGGCGGGCAGCTTACCGAGACTGTGCGTCGCAAGCCGTATTGCGTGATCCTGTTTGACGAGGTGGAGAAGGCGCATCCCGATGTATTCAATGTTCTCCTGCAAGTGCTTGATGATGGCCGCATGACCGATGGACAGGGCCGCACGGTGGACTTCAAAAACACAGTCATCATTATGACCAGCAATCTCGGCGGAGCCAAGATTCAGGCAATGGTGGATGACCCGACGGAGCTCGTCAAGCTCGCCGTGATGGCTGAGGTGAAGGACCATTTTCGTCCAGAGTTCATCAACCGTATCGACGAGATCGTGGTGTTCCACGCGTTGGGCAAAGACAACATCAAGGGCATTGCACGCATCCAGTTGAAGCGGCTCGAAGAACGGCTCGCCAAGCTCGACCTAAAAATCGAAGTGTCCGAGTCCGCGTTGGATGCACTCTGCGAAGCAGGCTTCGACCCGGTGTTCGGTGCGCGTCCGCTCAAACGCGCGATTCAGCAGTCGGTGGAAAACCCGCTATCAAAAGAATTGCTCGCAGGCAAGTTCGTGCCGGGATCGACGATTGAAGTGGATGCGCGCAACGGCGAGATTGTGTTCGCATAGTGCGCCGTGGCTCGCTCCCTTGCGGGGAGCGGGCTAGGCTGAGGGGCATACTGAAAACGTTGCGCTACTTCTCCGCGTTCAGCAACCCCGCCAACTGCACATCATCTTTACGCGCTTCTTCCAGCACCCAATCACGAAACAGCGCGACTTGCGGCTGCTCGACCTTGCCTGCGGGGGTCAGCAGGTAGTAGCCCGAATCGCTTTTAATAATCGGGCCAAACGGTACCACCAGACGCCCCGCGGCTACATCCAGCAGCGCGAGCGGCGTGGGGCTCAGTGCCACACCCAGCCCGTCAATTGCCGCATCCAGCGCCAACGTTGCGTGACTGAAATGCACGCGTCGTGACGCATCAAATGCGCCGGGGCTGGCGTGTTCAAACCACACATTCCAGTTCGACGGATCGCCGCTGAAAAAAGGCGTGTCGTCATGCAACAGCGTCTGGTGACGCAGGTCATCCGGATGCCGCAACGGATGCGCGCCAAGCAGCAATTGCGGCGCGCAGAAGAGGGCCAGTGACGTCGCGAACAACGCTTCCACGCGAAATCCCGGATAGTGGCCACGGCCGAAGGCAATCGCCACATCCTGACGCTCCTCGTGCGACGACCCGGCGGTCGGTTGCCCGCGCTCAGCCGTGTTGCGCTCAATCAGATTCTCTGCGGCCGAAATTCGCACGTCGACTGCGGGATGCTTCTCGATAAAGCCATGCAAACGCGGCAACAACCATTTCGTCGCAAACGAAGGCGCTACGGCCACATCCAGCCGGTTGTGTCGCGTGGCGTGACGCAGTTGATCCACGGTGCTCGCCAGTTGCTCAAAACCGCGCTCAAGCCCCGGCAAAAAGCTCAGGCCGAGCGGCGTCAGCTCCAGTCCGTTAGCAAAGCGGCGGAATAACTGGATGCCCAAGTCTTCTTCAAGCGCCTTCACCTGATGGCTGATCGCGGCGGGCGTTACGTGCAGTTCGGCCGCTGCCTTTTTGAAGCTCGAATGGCGAGCCGCCGCGACAAACGCGCGCAGCGAATTTACCGATGGCAGACGCTCAACCATTGACAGATTATGAGGCAGCTAGGCCTAGTTTTTCTAATGCATGAATTATAACTTCTCGTTTGCTGCGTTGCAGCATCTTCCCTACTATTCCCTTACTGCTTACCCAGTAGCAGCTTTGCAAAATTAGCGAATCAGTCGCTTATTGTGCGACGCAACAAAGGAAAACTACCATGATCTCCCAAAGCCAATTCGACAGCATCAAAATGACCGCCCCGACTCGTCGCGCCGCTCAGGTGGAAATGGACGCAGCGCTGGAGAGCATCGACGTATGGGCCGCGCTTTCGGCCACGATCAGCTCGTTTTTTCGCTCGGTCGATGCCGCAGCACAACCGCTCGCAAATCGCGCGTAATCTGACGCTGGTTACATGAAGCGTGCGGACGCTGCACGCGCTACAGCTTTTGCGTGGAAGACCCGTTTAGTATGGGCGTAGAGGCAGTTTTGGCCCGTAGTCAACAAGTAGCTAAAGAGCAAGGTAGCCCTAAGTAAATCAGCGGTCTAGGCGTCAAGCTGTACCGTCAACTTACAGTTGAGCTATCAAAAAATGAGTCGTAGTCGTCCGGCAATTCGCTGTGTGCGCTCCTCACATCTCACAGCATCTCAGCATCGCCTGCTGATTGTCAATGACGTTGAATGGCTTCAAATACCATTAAGGTATAATTTGGCGAATGCATGTGATCGCCAAACCAGCACTCGTCGAATTCTGGCGTACTCACCCCGACGCGCAATCGCCGCTAGAAGCGTGGCATCAGATTATGGAAGCGGGTGAGTTCGCCGATTTCAACGCGTTGCGCTCCACGTTTGCCAGCGTAGATTACGTCAAGGGACTCACCGTGTTCAACATTGGCGGCAACAAATATCGGCTGATCGCATCGATTCATTACAACCGGCAAAAGGCCTACATTCGCG
>JAYSUK010000243.1:0-10891 GCA_043719085.1 Burkholderiales bacterium
TGCATCACTCCGAAGCTGCAACATCCGGAGCCGTTCCCCGCCACATCGCGGTGGTGATGGATGGCAATGGTCGATGGGCTAAACGACGCTTTTTGCCGCGTGTTGCGGGCCACAAGCAGGGCCTTGAGGCGGTGCGGGCGCTTATTCGCGGGGCGATGAAAGCGGGTGTGGAGTGCCTCACCATTTTTGCTTTCAGCAGCGAAAATTGGCAGCGCCCGGTTGATGAGGTCTCTTTTTTGATGGATCTTTTTTTGCGAGCGCTGCGCGAAGAGGTTCAGAAACTGCATGGCAACGGTATTCGGTTTCGGGCCGTGGGCGACACCTCGGTTTTGCCGCAAGAGACCATCGACCTCATCTACGAGGCTGAGTCACTTACCGTCGCCAATCAGCAGTTTTGCCTCAACGTGGCGGTGAACTACGGCGGACGCTGGGATATAGAGCAGGCGGTGCGTCGCTCTGCATTGGCGGGCAGTGTCGCGGCATTTTCAAGCTACCTGGCGTTCGCCGATCAACCCGATCCCGACTTGTTTGTGCGCACCGGTGGAGAACGTCGAATCAGTAATTTTATGCTCTGGCAATTGGCCTACACCGAGCTGTACTTCACAGATACCTTATGGCCCGATTTTGATGAGGTTGAGCTGGCCCAAGCGCTTGACTGGTTCGCGTCGCGCGAGCGTCGCTTTGGAAAAACCGGCGATCAAGTGCGCGAATTTGCGCTATCCGGTTCGGCTACGGCGGCGTCCTGAACATCGTGCGCTCTAATTTACGCACCCGGGTAATGACAGCATTGGTGCTGGCAGCGGTGGTGCTGGGCACACTGGCCACGGGCTCCACCCCACTCTGGGCGGCATTGGTTACCCTTTTTTGCGCCGCTGCGGCGTGGGAATTTGCGCGTCTTTCGGCCTCGGCTAGTCACTTGCAAAAAATAGTCTCTGCGCTGACGCTAGCCGTGCTGGTTTCGATTTTTGCGCTGGTTATTTTCGGTGTGGTGCCCGATTGGGCGGTGATTCTTTGGCCATTCTTGCTGCTGACGGCTGCCTTCTGGCTCTTCGTCGTGCCGTTGCAGTTGTCGCGCCGATCTATCGCACTCTCATCAATCATCAGCACTCTGACCCTGCCCATCACCATCGGCGCGGCTTGGTTGTGTGCCGTCCTGTTGCAGCGTGCCGGCGTGCGCTACTTGCTGGCGGTGGTGGTTATCACGGTCGTTGCAGACGTTGCCGGATATTTTGTCGGGCGCGCGATCGGTCGAGTCAAGCTCGCGCCGTCTATCAGTCCTGGCAAGACACGTGAGGGGGCTGCGGGCGGAGTGCTGGCAGCCGCGTTGTGGGCGATACTGATGTTCAATGTGCTTGAACTTGGTACGGGTTTTTTTGCGATGTTTGCTGCTGCCCTTGCGGGTGCGTTCCTCGGTGTAAGCGCTGTGATGGGTGACCTGTGGGAGTCTCAGCTCAAGCGTCAGGCGGGGGCGAAAGACTCAAGTCAGTTGCTTCCTGGACATGGCGGCGTGCTGGATCGAATTGACGCCCAGCTGGCCGTATTGCCGCTCGCAACCCTCTTGCTTACGTTGGTCCTGCCTCTATGGTGATCTTGTGATTGGCGTGGCTTTGCTTGGGGCTTCGGGCTCGATTGGGGCGAGCACACTGGCCGTGTTGCGCCAGCATCAAGATCGTTTTCAGCTTAAAACGGTAGCAGTTCACTCCAACTGGCAAGCGTTGCTGCCGATTGTTGACGAGTTTCGTCCGGCTCTGTGTGCCGTTCATGACACGGCCTCGGCTGCGGCACTGCGTGACGCATTGTCTCCCCGGCATCCGCAAGTGCGAGTTGAAGCCGGGGTTGAAGCGGTGACCGGCCTTGCATCATCGCCAGAGTCCGATGTCGTGGTGGCTGGGATATCAGGTTTTGCTGGACTGCCATCCACGTGGGCCGCCGTGGCCGCCGGTAAACGCGTTTTGCTCGCGAACAAAGAGGCGCTGGTCGCCGCAGGCCGATTGTTGCTTGACGAAGCCGAGCGGTCGGGCGCGATGCTGTTGCCGATTGATAGTGAACACAACGCGGTTTTTCAATGCGCCAACGGCCTTAACTGCGATCCTCGTAACGTCAGGGCTATTACGCTGACGGCGTCCGGGGGGCCGTTCCGTCTCCGTGCGTTGGACTCGTTCGATGCGATCACGCCTGATGAAGCGTGTAAGCACCCGACGTGGGCGATGGGGCGCAAAATCTCTGTCGATTCGGCGACCCTGATGAACAAAGGACTTGAGGTCATCGAGGCGGCGCTGTTGTTCAAGCGTTCCGCTTCAGATGTGCACGTGATGATTCACCCCAGCAGCACGGTCCACGCTTTGGTCGAGTTTGTGGACGGTTCGACGCTGGCGCATTTGGGGCCGGCGGACATGCAGGTGCCGATCGCCCACGCTCTTGGGATCGTGGCTCAAATATCGGCGGTTGACTCGAGTGACAAGTATGCACGTCTGCCCCTCGCCGTGCCGCGGTTGTCACTGACTGCGCTAGGCAGGCTTGAATTTTTTGAAGTCGATCCTGCGCGTTTTCCGGCACTTGGGCTCGCTTATGCAGCGTTGAGGCAGGGGCAGGGTGCCTGCCTTGTCTTAAATGCCGCTAACGAGGTGGCGGTCGCCGCGTTTTTGTCCGGTGAAATTCGCTTCACCGATATTGTGAGCTGCACCGAGCGAACCCTTCAACGACTTGACCTGTCTGATCCTACAACGATAGACGACGTGATTGCACGTGATCTACATGCCCGAATGGTTGCTCGCGCGTTTTTGCAGGACTCACTTAAGGTTGTACTGAGCTAATGGCTGTTTTTGGAAGTTCTCTACTAGGGTTCCTGCTAGCCGTCGCCATTTTGGTGACGATTCACGAGCTGGGTCACTACCTTGCCGCGCGCTGGTGTGGCGTCAAAGTGATTCGCTTTTCTGTGGGATTTGGCCCCGTGTTGCTGAAGTGGATCGGTCGACGAAGCATATTTGCAGGCACTGAGTTTGCGATTTCGGCGGTCCCGCTGGGCGGTTACGTTCGAATGCTTGACACGCGCGACCCCGACGCTGCGAGCGGCTCTGCCGTGGATACAAGTGCAGCCTTTAACCAGCAGGCGCTGTGGAAGCGCTCGGTCATCGTGGCGGCTGGTCCCGCTGCCAATTTTGTGCTCGCTGCTTTTTTGTATTCGTTGGCGTTGGCTGCACCGGATCGCGACTTGACCGCGTTGTTGGCAACGCCGGCACCGAACACGCCCGCTGCAATGGCCGGGATTCGGGGCGGCGAGCGCATTGTTCGGATCAATGAACGAGAAATAGCGCATTGGGGCGACGTTCGTTGGGAGCTGCTTGCCAGCCTGTTCGATGCTGAGCTAAGGGTGGATGTTGATAACCGTAACGGCGAGCGAAGCTTCGTGTTGACCCGAGGTGAAACCTCTTCATCCACGCCTGACAGCGTCGGTGCCCGGCTATCCGGATGGGGACTCGTTTTTGATCAGCCGGCGATCATTGGTAAGGTTAAGGAGGGTGGTCCCGCAGATTCGGCCGGCCTCAAAGCGGGTGATCAAATCGTGGCGGTTAATGGTGCGGCTATTCGGCAATGGACACAATTGACGGCGGCGGTGCAGGCGATGCCTGGTGGCCAGCTTAAGTTGGGGGTCAGCCGCGATGGATCGACGCTTGAAATGCTGATTTCGCCGCGCGCGGAAGTGGTTGGCGGCAAGAGCGTCGGCCGCATCGACGTCGCCGCGATTAGTCCGGTGCAGTTAGGCGATGGTTGGCTGACCGAGCGCCAGCGCTCGATTCCCGAGGCGATTTCTGCGGCGCTTGCTCGAACATACGATGCGACGATCCTCACGGTTCGGCTGTTGTGGGGCATGCTCACTGGCGACATATCGCTGCGCCAGATTTCCGGTCCACTGACGATGGCAGAGGGAGCTGGTGCCACTTTGAGCCAAGGTGCGGTAGCGTTTACCCTGTTTTTGGCTATCGTCAGCATTTCGATTGGCGTGCTCAATCTGTTGCCGGTGCCCATGCTCGACGGCGGACAGTTGCTATATCATCTCTTTGAAGCCCTAAAGGGATCGCCACTGTCCGAGCGTGCTGAAGCATTTGGACAGCGCGTTGGCATCGGTTTTGTCACCGCCCTCACTGCGCTGGCTCTCTATAACGACTTTTTGCGAATCCTCTCGTGACCCGACCTTTTATTCGTTTTCCATTTTCAACGCGCCGTGTCACTTTCGGCCTGCTCTGTGCAGGCGTGTTGGGCTACGCCGCCGCTGCCAACGCTATTGATGCGTTTACTGTCCGCGACATTCGCGTGGAGGGCTTGCAGCGCACCGATGCCGGTACTGTCTTCAATTACATGGGTGTAAAGGTCGGCGACCGTTTTGACGACGCGGCCGCGTCGAACTCGATCAAGGCGCTGTTTGCAACCGGATTTTTTCGCGACGTGCGAATCGAGGCAGTTGATGGTGTGGTTATCGTCTCGGTCGTTGAGCGCCCCACGGTGGCGTCTATCGACATCTCCGGCGCGAAGGAATTTGACAAAGACACGCTAAAAAAGGCGTTGCGCGATGCAGGCTTGTCGGAGGGGCGAATCTTTGATCGCACTATCCTTGACAAGGCCGAACAGGAGATTAAAAAGCAATATCTATCTCGCGGTCGTTATGACGTTGAGGTCGTCACCACACTGACGCCGCTGGAGCGCAATCGTACCGGTGTGTCGATCGTCGTCAAAGAAGGCGAAGTTGCCCGCATAGACACGATCAATATTGTGGGTGCCAGCATCGTGTCGGAGAAGACGCTTCTTTCCGAAATTCAACTCGCCACAGGTGGCTGGTTCTCTTGGTACACCAAGGACGATCAGTATTCAAAGCAAAAACTTCAAGCTGATCTTGAAGTGATCCGCAGCTATTACACCAATCGTGGTTACCTTGAATTCGCCGTGGATTCAACGCAGGTATCGTTGTCGCCGGATCGCACCAAGGTGTATTTGACGATCAACATCAACGAGGGCGCGCAGTTCAAGGTGTCGAGCATCGCGCTGAGCGGCGATCTGCTGGTGCCTGAAGCAGAGCTGCGCCCGTTGATCCGTGTTCAGCCGGGCGACACGTTTTCTCGCACCCGACTTGCTGATAGTGCCAAGGCGATTAGTGATCGCCTGGGCCGCGAAGGCTACGCTTTTGCGGGCGTGAATGCGGTGCCAGAAATTGACCGCGAGAAGCGTACCGTTGCTTTTAACTTTGTGGTCGATCCAGGCCGTCGCGTGTATGTGCGTCGCATCAATGTGGCCGGTAACGCGCAGACTCGTGACGAGGTGATTCGCCGCGAGCTTCGCCAGCTGGAGGCCTCCTGGTACGACCAGAGCAAGATTCAGCGCTCAAAAGTTCGCCTTGACCGACTGGGCTTCTTCTCTGAAGTGACCATGGACAATCAGGCTGTCGCCGGATCCAGCGATCAGGTTGATATCGACGTCACGGTGACTGAGAAAAACACCGGCAGCCTAAACGCCGGCGCAGGCTACTCCAGCGCAGACAAATTAGTGTTGACCGCGTCGATTTCTCAAAACAACGTGCTTGGCACCGGCAATTCGCTTGCTTTGCAAGTCAACACCAGTAAAACGTCGAAGACGGCGGTCATCGCCTACACCAACCCGTACTTCACGCCGGATGGTATTAGCCGGGGAATCGATATTTATCGGCGCACCTATGACCCGACCTCAACCGGTGTTGGGAGCTATAAGTTGTCCACCTATGGTGCCGGTATGCGTTTCGGAATTCCCATTAGCGAGACCGACAGCATCAGTGTGGGTATGTCGGCCGAGAATTCGAACCTGACGCTGTATGCGGGTATCAGCCCGCAGCGCTTTTACGATTACACCAACGAATTTGGCTACAACAACAACACCTATAAAGTCACGTCTGGCTGGGCTCGTGACACGCGTGACAGTCTGATCTATCCAACGCGTGGCTGGCTGCAAAGTATTAGCGCGGAGGCTACGCTGCCGCTCACGCCAGTCAAATTCTTTAAGATTAATTATCAGGGGCAAGTATTCGTCCCTCTGATTGCAGACTTTGTGTACGGCGTCAATATTGAGGCCGGCTTTGGTAATGGATACGGTGGCCGTTCGTTGCCGTTTTTCCAGAACTACTACGGTGGGGGTGTGGGGTCTGTGCGCGGCTACGAGACTAATTCGCTCGGCCCGAGAGAAGCTGTGACATCAGCGATTACCACCAATCCCGACGGAACGACCTCGTCGAAAACGTCCTACACCGGGAACGCCACAGGTGGGCGGCGCAAGTTCACGATCAATAACGAGATTCTGTTTCCGTTTCCCGGCACCAAAAATGATAAATCGGTGCGTGGCAGTCTGTTCGTTGACGCGGGTCAGGTGTACGACAAGGGGGATCCGTTGCAAAAAGACAATGAACGCATCCACATTTCAACAGGCGTCGCTATCGCCTGGCAATCGCCAATTGGCGCGCTGAAATTTAGTTATGCCATTCCAATTGGCTCGAAGCCTACCGACAAGGCGCAGCGATTCCAGTTCCAGGTGGGCACCTTGTTCTAGCCTCAAAGGAATTCTTTAATGGTTGCTATTTTTCGTGTTTTTTTTGCGTTGCTGCTGCTCGCGGGGTTCTTGTTGAACGCCAGCGTTGCGTTCGGGCAAGGTGCCGCTGCAACTGGCGTCAGACCACCGGCCGCGGAGCTGAAAATTGGCCTCGTTAATACTGAAAAGTTGTTACGCGAATCAGCCCCAGCTCAGCGCGCGTTTAAAAAACTTGAGCGAGAGTTTGCCGCGCGGCAGGCCGATGTTGAACGCGTGGCTAAAAAATTCCGAGACCAGTCCGCCGCGTTCGAGAAAGACCAGTTGACGCTCAACGATGCGGATCGTCGTAACAAGCAGCGTGAGCTTGAGGTGCTTAGCCGTGATTTGCAGCGAGCGCAACGAGAGCTTCGTGAAGACGAAAATCTGCGTCGCAATGAAGAGCTGGCTGGCCTGCAGGAGCGTCTGCAAAAGACGATTCAGCAAATCGCCGAATCCGAAAAATTCGATCTTATTCTGCAAGAGGCGGTTTATGTCAGTGCGCGCATCGACATTACCGACCGCGTATTGAAGGCGTTGGCCGACAAGTAGGCCGCGGTGCTGCATCATGGGTCGCGGAGTGCTACGTACACTGTCGGTTGAGGCGTTGGCGCTAGAGTTGGGCGCCGACTTTGTCGGAGACGGTGCATTACGAATTCTCGGCGTATCCAGTCTAAATTTGGCGGGGCCGAACGATCTCACATTTTTTGCCGACACCAAGCATCGAGGGGCTGCGGCCCGCAGTGCAGCCGGTGTGATGATCCTTCGCGCCTCGGATTCCAGTTTGGTCAGCGGCACGCGTATGCTTCATCCTGCACCCCATACAGCGTTCGCGCGAGCGCTTGACTTGCTGTTTCCTGCGCCTGCTCACGTCGCTCAACTTTCCCCGCTGGCTGACGTCGACTCGTCAGCCACCGTTGACGGTGCCCGGATTGAAGCCTTGGCCAGCGTCGGCGCACGAAGCGTTGTCGGCGCGGGCACTGTTGTTCACGGACAGGTTTTCGTTGGCGTTGATGTGGTAATCGGTGAGCACTGTGTGCTGCATCCGGGCGCGCGCCTGCTTGATCGGGTGCGTATCGGCGATCGGTGCATCGTTCATTCCGGTGCCGTGATTGGCGCTGACGGGTTCGGCTTTCAGTCCACTCGCGAAGGCTGGCGCAAGGTCGCCCAGGTGGGAACCGTGCTGATTGGCGATGATGTAGAAATCGGTGCCAACACCACCATTGACCGTGGCGCGATTGAAGACACCATGATTGGTAACGGCGTCAAAATCGACAATCTGGTGCAGATTGCGCACAATGTTTGCATCGGCGAAAGCACCGCCATCGCCGGGTGTGCCGGTATTGCTGGCAGCGCCACGATCGGGGCTCGCTGCATGATTGGCGGGGCCGCGATGATCGTCGGGCACCTCTCGATTTGCGACGACGTCGTCGTATCAGGCGGCACATTGGTGTCGTCCTCCATCGACAAGCCCGGCCGCTACACCGGCGTATTTCCCAGCGCCGAACACCGAGAGTGGACCAAAATCGCTGCCGGTCTTAGGCGCTCAGCAAAAACACGCGGTACGTAGCGAGAGTTGGCATCGCGCAGGCAGGTTTTGCGACAATACGAACCATGAACGATTCCTCGACTCCATTGCCCGCATCCGCTGCGTTCACGCTCGATATCACCCGGATTGCAGAGCTGTTGCCGCACCGATATCCGTTTCTGTTGATTGATCGCGTCATTGAACTGGAAATTGGAAAGCGGGTGAAGGCGCTGAAGAACGTGACCGTGAATGAGCCGTTTTTTAACGGTCACTTTCCCGGCAAACCGGTGATGCCCGGCGTGTTGATGATTGAGGCGTTGGCGCAGGCGGCTGCCGTGCTTGCGTACACCTCAAAGCCCAAGTCGGCCGACGGTAAGCAGCAAATCGTGTATCTGGCCGGTGTCGACAATGCCCGATTTAAACGAATTGTTATTCCGGGCGATCAGTTGATTCTTGAGGTGACGGTTGAACGAATTGTTCGGAATATCGGCAAGTTTTCCTGCCGCGCCACCGTAGATGGGCAGCTCGCAGTTGAGGCCACTTTGATCGCCGCGTTGCAGGCGGGTTGAAGATGCGCGTTCACGCCTTGTCCGTCGTGCATCCGGCCGCCAAACTCGCGCCCGATGTCGAGGTGGGTCCGTTTTGCACCATTGGTGAACGCGTTGTGATCGGCGCTGGCAGCAAGCTGATTTCGCATGTGGTGATCGACGGTGACACTCATATCGGCAGCGGCAATACCTTTTTTCCGTTTTGCTCGATTGGCCTCGCGTCGCAAGACAAAAAGTATGCGAACGAGCCGACGAAGGTTCTCATAGGTGATGACAATGTGTTCCGCGAAAGCTGCACCGTTCACCGCGGCACGGTGCAGGACAGTTGTGTCACGATCATTGGGTCGCGGGGGCTGTTTATGGCTTATGCCCACGTGGCGCACGACTGCACCGTAGGCGACGATGTAATTCTCGCCAACGCCGCAACACTCGGTGGCCACGTTCATGTGGGCGACTGGGCGATTATTGGCGGCCTCGCGGGTGTGCATCAGTTTTGCCGCATCGGCGCACACGCCATGATTGGCGGCGCGTCGTGTGTGTTGCAGGACGTTGCGCCCTATGTGCTCGGTCAAGGCAACCCGTTCTCTTTGAGCACAGTCAATAGCGAGGGTTTGAAGCGTCGCGGTTTCAGTGCAGAGGCCGTGACCACGGTTCGCAACGCGTTCAAGACCGTGTTCCGTAATAACCTCACGCTGAAGGAAGCGATCGCTGCGCTTGAGGCCGAGACGCTCACATCGTCCGACGATGCGAAAGCCGCGTTGATGCCGCTTATCGCGTTTTTGCAAACGCCCGGACGAGGCCTCGCGCGTTAGTTGCAAGTGAATCAATGACAGATGTAGTGATCGTCGCAGGAGAAACCTCCGGCGACCAATTGGCGGCGGATCTGGTTGAACGTGTTCTTGCCGTTGCGCCCGAGATCCGTTTTCACGGTATCGCCGGGCCCCGCATGCGGGCTGCTGGCGTGCAAACGTGGATCGACTCCGAAACACTGGCGGTGCGCGGCTACGCCGAAGTTGTCGCTGCATTGCCGCGAATCTTTCGTGCAAAACGTGAGTTGATTGAGCGAACGCGAGGGTTGAAGCCCGCCCTGTACATCGGCGTGGACGCTCCTGATTTCAACCTTCGCGTTGAACGTTTTTTGAAGGCACAAGGACAGCGCACGCTGCACTACGTTTCGCCATCGTTTTGGGCGTGGCGGCCTGAGCGTGCAGAAAAATTCAAAGAATCCGCCGATCACATGTTGTGCCTGTTTCCGTTTGAACCTCAATTGCTCGCTGCTCATGGCGTAGCGGCAACTTTCGTCGGTCATCCCTTGGCCAACGCGCCACTGCGTCATGCGGATCGCAGCGGCTTGCGCCGAAAGCTTGAGCATGACGGTCACGCGCCTAACGCACCCCTGATTGCTGTGTTACCGGGCTCGAGAATCAGCGAAATTGACCTGCATGCCGAATTGTTTGTGCAGGTCATGTCTCGCCTCAACGAAAGATATCCCGCGAGCCGATTCGTCGTTCCACTGGTCACGCGTGAAACGCGCGAACGTTTTGAAGCGGCGCTGTGGCGCTATGGTGAACCGCTGGCACCGCGCGTGCAACTGCTATTTGGTCACGCCGATTTTGCGTTGCGCGCAGCAGATGTTGCGTTGGTTGCGTCGGGAACAGCCACGCTGGAGGCCGCAATGCTTGGTTGCCCGCAAGTGGTGAGTTATCGCGTGAGCAAAATCACCTACGCCATCGTGCGCAAAAAAATCAACAGCCGCTTTGTGGCGCTGCCCAACATCATGGCCGATGACTGGTGTATTCCTGAGCTTCTGCAGAACGCTGCCACCCCTGAGGCGCTGGTCAGCGCGATGAGTGGCTTGATTGAGCATGAGCAGCTTCGAACTCGCATGCGGTCTGCGTATTCAAAGATGTGCGACGCGTTGCAATCGCCAAGCACCGCTACCTTCGACCCGATGGCAGCCGCAGTACTAGCGCAATTGCGTTGATGGATGCCTGGCTTTGCGGCATCGATGAAGCGGGACGTGGACCGCTGGCCGGGCCTGTATTTGCGGCCGCGGTGGTGTTGAGCGAAGCGGGCCGCCGAATTGTTGGTCTTGATGACTCGAAAAAACTCACTGCGGCGCGTCGGGATGCGCTCGCCGTTTTGATCAAAACCCAGGCGCACGCTTGGGCGATTGCGTCTGCGACTGCGGTTGAAGTTGATCAGCTTAATATTTTGCAGGCCACCCTGCTCGCGA
>JAYSUK010000244.1:0-3795 GCA_043719085.1 Burkholderiales bacterium
GCCAAAAAAGGTAACCCAAAAAAGGCGACCCCGACGATTGGCCTCTTCCTGCGATGCTCAGAAAAAAGCGGAACGAAAAAAACTCGCTATCGCTCAGACGGTTTTTCGTTCTGATCGCTTTTTTCCTCCGCTTCTCGGGGCCAATCAACGGGGACCCGTCGAACCGATATTTGATCGCTGCGCGATGGCGATTACGATAGCCCGGATGTGAGCATACGGTTGCGTCGCGCACCTTGTTATATTCACGCCAACACGCTGTAACCAAAATATCGTAGGGAAATCAGCCGCTTACAAGGCAATCTAGCAAATCATGATTTGCACTATTAAAAAGTTATGCACGCGAAGCGTGCATAAAACACGTTAGACATCAGAACCGTGGCCTCGTCCCTTTACCCGATTGCGCTAGACCACGACCGGGAACTGGCCGCCGAGATCGGCTTGCTTCTGAGCGCTTACGCCATCATTGACCTCTTTGTGCTCCACATCTACTCAGTGGTGTCGCAGCAGGACAAGGATCGCGCGAGCATCGTTCTGGGCCGTATCAAGGGCAACGGTCAACGGATCGAATTGATTCGAGAGCTTCTAAACCTGTCCGATCGGCCAGAAAAGAATCTAGAGCTGCGACTACTTGCAAACGTGGAGGTCGCCACGCGAGTACGGAACCAGTACGCGCACGCAATCTATTCGCAAGTCAGTGCTAGTCCGACAGGTTGGCGCATGAGCATGTGGCTCAGCGATGGCTCCAAACGGAAGAAGGAGTTCAAGGACATTAGCGTTTCCACGGTGCGGCAGGACAGCGCGTTCGTCCGCGAGGTTTTGCAATCCTTGTTCCACTTCGGCGGTATCGAGGTTGCTTATGAGTAGCCGGGCGCAGCGCCTGATGTCTAACCCTTCGTTCAAGCGGATGCCAAACGGCGCCGCTCAACTCAAACGTTAACGACGCAACCCAAATGCTCGCATCTAGACGTTCGTAGCCTCATCGCGAAGCGATCAAACATCTGTCCGACGGGTCCCCGTTGATTGGCCCCGCGAAGCGGAAAGAAAAAAGCGATCAGAACGAAAAACTGTCTGAGCGATAGCGAGTTTTTTTCGTTCTGCTTTTTTCTGAGCATCGCAGCGAAGGTGGAGCCTTAGTGAAGGCCGGGCCAATCGTCGGGGTCGCCTTTCTTGGCGAAGCAAGAAAGGTGACTGCCCCCGCGGCACGAGCGGGATGGTGGCAAACGACCCAACGCTACGAGCAACGAACTTGGAGGGTACCAATTTGAGGTGGGTTGAAACCCACCCTACGGGACTACGAGCTGGATCTCCGGCTGCGCCGAGGATGACGGTAGCGCGGTGGCGAAATAGACAGAACCTACGGGTACAAACCCCTCAACTCCCTTGCCGCCAACACCCTCGTACAAGCAATAATAAAAGCGGATGTCCGGAGAGACACCTTGTTCTTCTCCGCCGTATGCACCACGGCTTTCAAGGCCTCCACCATGATGCGTTCCAAGCGGTCATTGATCTCGGCTTCTGTCCAGAAAAAGCTTGAGAAATCTTGCACCCATTCGAAGTAGCTCACCGTCACGCCGCCTGCGTTGGCGATGACGTCGGGGACGACCAGGATGCCGCGATCGTGCAGGATGTCGTCGGCGGCGGGCGTGGTGGGGCCGTTGGCACCTTCTACTACCAGCCTGGTTGAGATCGTTTTTGCGCGCTCTTCGGTGAGCTGATTTTCTAGTGCGGCGGGTACGAAGATGTCGCTCCTCAGCGCCCAGAATTCGGCTTCGGTGATCGGCGTGACGCCGATGTATTCGGTGAGCTTGCCGCCGCCTGCAACAAAGTCCAGCGCTGCGTCCACGTTGATGCCGCCTTCGTTGACCACGGCACCGCTTGCGTCTTGCAAGCCGACGATGATGGCGCCAGCTGCTTTGAACAAACGAGCTGCTATGCCGCCCACGTTGCCGAAGCCTTGCACGACGATACGAGCGCCTGTGATGTCCAGATTCATGGCACGTGCGGTCTCGCGTGCAGCGATGTACACACCGCGACCTGTTGCCTCTTTGCGACCCAACGAGCCGCCCAGCGCGATTGGTTTGCCTGTGACAACACCCGTCGCAGTCGCGCCGGTGTTCATCGAATAGGTGTCCATCATCCACGCCATGATCTGGTCGTTGGTGTTGACGTCGGGGGCGGGGATGTCTTTGTCGGGGCCGATGATGAGGCCGATTTCGCTGGTGTAGCGGCGCGTCAAGCGCTCCAGTTCAGGGCGGGTGAGCGATTTCGGGTCAACGCGAACGCCGCCTTTGGCACCGCCATAGGGCAGGTTGAGGGCAGCGTTCTTTACTGTCATCCAACCTGCGAGCGCCATGACCTCATCAATGCTCACGTCCGGGTGAAAGCGCACGCCGCCTTTACCGGGACCGCGTGACATGTTGTGCTGTGCGCGAAAGCCTTCAAAGTGAGCCACGGTGCCGTCGTCACGATTGATCGGGATATCGACGGCAAGCACCCGTTTGCAGCGCTTCAGCGTTTCCACCCATCGCTCGAGGTGGCCAAGATGCGGGGCGACTCGATCCACCTGTTGCAGGTACATCTGCCAAGGGCTTTGCGGGTTGTTGGGAACGTAGGAGAGACCGGGTGAGGCCATAACGTTTATCTTCTGAATTTCGAAGTGTGCAATGTAGGCCGGTTGCAGGGTTTGCACCAATGCCATTTCTGGCACGCACCATGCAACATCGCAATCAGCAGATTTACCTGATGCTGATTGAATATAGGCTCCCCCCATCCAATCGCGCGCCTGTTTGGATGTGTCGCAAAGCGACATGGGTGCTACGTCGCATCGACAAATATGGGCAGAGAGTCGCCACGGCTGTGGCAAGAGGTTTTTGGTATGACTGTTAGTTTCGCGATGCGAAGTGTCGTGGTTGCCGTCGCATTTTCAGCAGGCGCATGGAGCCATGCCGATACGCTATCAAGCATCAAAGAGCGTGGCGAGTTTTTGCTTGGCCATCGCGAGAGTTCGGCGCCGTTTTCGTACGTCAACGAGAAGGGCGAACCTGTGGGTTACTCCGTAGACATTTGTTTGAAAATTTTCGAGGCGGTGAAGCTTGATCTGAAAAACTCAGCGCTCAAGCTGAGATACGTGGCGCTGAAACCGGCCGATCGTATTGCTGCTGTCAAAACGGGTCGTGTTGACGTGGAGTGCGGCTCGACCACCAACACGGTCGAACGGCAGAAGGACGTGGCGTTTAGCTTCACGACCTTTGTAGCCGGTGCCCGTTTACTTGCCAGTAAGTCTCTGGGCCTGAAAGAGTTGGGCGATTTACGCGGCAAGACTGTAGTGGTGACCGAGAAGACCACGACCGAAAAGGTGATGGGCCAAGTCAACAGAGAGCGCAATCTGGACTTGAAGGTGATCATCGCGAAGGATCATGCGGAAGGATTTTTGAAGATGGAGACGGGGGCGGCGGCAGCCGTCGCCAACGACGACGCACTGCTCTTTGGGCTGGTCACCAAAGCAAAGGATCCGGGTGCTTTTGACTTTGTAGGCAAGTATGTTTCCGTCGAACCTTACGGCATCATGTATCGCAAGGATGACCCGGCGTTCACCAAGTTGATGGATGTCACCGTCTCGAATTTGTTCACCACCGGGCAAATTCGCGCCATCTACGGCAGGTGGTTTGAAAGCGGCGTATTCAAGCTGCCCATGAACCAGTACATGAAAGAAAACATCAAAATTCCCAACCGCTACGGCGTGCAGTAGCAGCGGTAAGTGTTGCTATTGACCGGGGCGCTAGCTGCGATCAGAGG
>JAYSUK010000245.1:0-3790 GCA_043719085.1 Burkholderiales bacterium
GATGGCGTGGCTAAAGATACATTGCCTCAATTTTAGGCTATGCGTGGGGCGCGTTGGGCCTAGGCGGTCAAGCTGACTCGAACCGAAATTACTCGCTAGAAGAAATTCACACTTTTCGTCGTTCCTGCGAAGGCAGGAACCCAGTGACTTTGGGTGCTTTGTGGCAATTTTGGAATGCGTTAAAAGACGCTGGGCACCTGCCTTCGCAGGGGCGGCGAAGAAAAAATCTAGTAATTACTCGGTTGTATGGCTGTCAGTCCCGTCGAAACACGAATGACGTTACCTGTTGTTGCGATTAGTACGCATTACTGGTGTGCTTGCAAATAATCGCACATTAAATACGCAAATATGATGATAAGTTATTGATTATAATAATAAAATAACGTACATTTACTAATATATATGGAGACCCCGCTCGCCACCTTGCTTGCCCGCGACCCGCTCTCAGCGCCTGATGCTGCGCGGTTGCTAGGCATAGACCCGATCACCGTTAAACGTCAAGCGGCTGCTGTCGGCTCGGGCATCGTCGTCGTGGGCCGCGGCAAAAATACCCGCTACGCACGCCCAGCGCCCTCGATCACGGGGGCGGCGCAGTGGCCGCTGTTTTGGGTGGCCGACGACGGCGTGGTGACCGAATTTGCCCTAGCCACCCACCTGCAACCCGACGTGTTGCACAGCTACGGCAACGGCTCAGGACTCGGCATCAATGTGAACAGCGCTCGCGATCTGCCGTGGTTCATGACGCCACTTAAGCTGCGCGGGTATCTCGGTCGGGCGTCTCGCAGCCGCCTCGGTGCCGTCGCCACCGATTGGGACGCGCAGCCCGAGCGCTGGTCGTTGGCGCAGCAGCTTTTCTCGGCGCAATCGGGCGCACTCGATCATGCAGGTGCTATTTTGCTTGGCGAAGCAGCGGTGCAGTCGTGGCAATTGGCGCAGCAGTCAACGCCTCAACTCGATGACGCAAGCACGCTGGCAATGCAGTACGACGGCCTAGCCGACGAGGCCACCCAGGGCCGCGTCGCAGGCTCCAGCGCTGACGGCGAACAGCCCAAATTCAGTACCCGATTACGCGATGCCAGTGGCCGCATTCGCGACGTGTTGGTGAAATTTAGCCCGCCTCGCGGCACGCAGTTTGGCAAGCGATGGAATGATCTGCTGCACGCTGAGGCTATCGCCTGCGACGTGTTGCGCGACCACGGCCTCGCCACACCCGAGTCGCGCATCGTGACGAGCAGCAAGCGCACGTATTTTGAGTCAACCCGCATTGATCGCGTGAGTGGTGTGCAGGCAGCAAGCAGAGGCCGCAGACATCTCTTGCCACTCGCATCCGTGCATGCCGCGTTCGTCGCCAGTGCGCCGCAAAGTTGGCCGGACACCATGGCTCGCCTCGCGGCACAAAAACGGATTGCCTTCGATGCGCTAGCCACCACGCAAACGCTCTACGCTTTCGGGCAACTCATCGGCAATACCGACATGCACTTCGGTAATCTCGGCGTCATCGTCGATTCGCCCAACGCCATCGCCAAAGGCCGCATGACGCTTGCCCCCTGCTACGACATGCTGCCGATGCGCTTCGCCCCCGGCCCGCACAGCGACATCGAATTCACCGCGTTTAGTAACGAGCTAAGCGCCGCGTTGCCACCCGCCATTGCAACAACTGCGCGAGCGCTGGCGAATGCATTTTGGCAACGTGTTTCGCGAGCGGACGCGGTGAGCGAGCCGTGGCGGCGGTTTGCGGGGGCGCGCACTAGCCCCGTTTAGTCGCTGTGCTTACGACGCAAAAACACGTAGATAACTGTGGTGTCCCACAGGTAAAGTGACGCGGAATGCCCCCAAGCCGGCTCAGCCGAATCCAAACGGGTTCAAGTGTAGGAGCGGCGGAAGCCGCGAAAGGAGGGTGGCGCTGGCCCTTCGCGGCTCGCACGGCCCGCGCCGCTCGCACATCAAATACGTTTCTTCTCCAACTCGCCCGACTTGGGCAAGCACCAAATACCCAGCATCCCAACAATACGAAACAAATGCATCAAATTGATGTTATGATGCTAGTCGTTCCCTCACGGGCATCCGCCCAGCAAACTCACCATGCGTACTACGCTCAACCTCTCTGAAGATGCGCTGCATGTAGCCAAACACCATGCCCTGCGCCAACAGATATCACTAGGGGACGCGGTGTCCGCGCTCATTCGCACGGGCGCGCAGGCGCATGCATCAGCGTTCGCGCAAACGCCGTCGACAGCAGCCAAGCTGCGCGGGCGCTTCGCCCTGTTGCCCGCGCGCGACGAAGTGGTCACCATCGATCAGGTTAGGGCGTTGATGGAACGCGAAGGCATTTGAGGTGCCGCCCGCCGTTGCGTCGCGAGGGGCACCTGCCTCACGTCATTCCGTACGCGAACCCGATGCGAAATATCTTTTGATGGCACCAGGCGCCACGTCAATCCGGATGCTGCTTGACGTCAACGTGTGGATCGCTCTGTTTGATGATGCGCATGTGGCGTCGTCGCGAGCCAATGCGCTGATCGATACGCCCGGCATCCAGATCGCCACCTGTCCACTGGTTGAGAACGGCGTAATTCGTGTACTCAACTTGCCGAGTTACGGGCGGCGCGGTGCGCTGGGCATCATGGCCGTGCGCCAGCAACTCGTGCATGCGTGCGCCACGCTCGATCACGAATTTTGGCCAGACGACGTGTCGCTGCGCGATGACACGTGGGTCGATTTCACACACGTGCACGGACACAACCAAATCACCGATCTTTACTTGCTAGCGCTCGCGGTCAAGCACGATGGCACACTCATCACCTTCGACCAAAACATTCCGCTGCATGCGGTGCATGGCGCAACAGCCGCGCATCTTCGCATGCTGTAGAGGCACGGCATCGACCTGATGCGTAGCGTCCGCGTCAAAGCGGGTCTCGTCGCACCAGAGCTGCGGTGGGACAACGGACTGTGGGTAGCGTTTGCGTTCGCCCCAGAATCGGTGGCCCGCATTGAAGCAGCAACTACCGAAGAAATTACCCAAGAAGCCGTTCAAACGCGGCTCAGGGCGGAGTTGCGTAGCGAGCCATCTCTGACCGTAAACGCGTTAGCCGCGCGCGTCGGCTTGACCGCTGACGGCGTCAAATATCACCTCACCAAAATGAAGTCAGCGGGTGTATTGAGGCGTGTGGGCTCAACGAAAACCGGGCGCTGGGAGGTGTTACCGGCAACAAATCGCGCATCAACATTTTGTGAAGTTCACACACAACATCCAGCGTGATCGGCGCGGGATCATGCGCAAGATTCATCACCTAATCAAACGCCGTTTGCAGGTTGACCAACATGATGGCATCACTATGTTTCGTGCCGCCCGCCGTGATCCCAAGCCGCAACAAATTGTCGGTGTCCAACCGGTCGTAGGTATTGCCCCCAATCTTTGCTGACGTGTAGACAAAATCAACCGTCGCTTCTTCGAAATTTCGAGTATCGGCGAGGAATTCGCTGAGTGAATAACAAACTTCGACGGCAGCAATTCGACTTAATACCTCAGTCAAACCTACGGCATGTGAACAGAGAAAGTTGGGGCTACGTTGCATGCTGTAAGCACAATGATGCTGCGGGGGATTGTGCTTGCAGAAGTGCAAACTTTGCTTCCGAAGCCTGCCTTGGCATCACAGCAACACGATGCGACATTGTGCCGCTGATCGAGTCAGGACACTTTCTTCACGATACGTACATCGGACGGAGAAATCCCCGCCAACCGAACCGTCGCAGGATTACTTTGCCGCTCAAACGCAACTGGCCCGGGCACCAC
>JAYSUK010000246.1:0-3786 GCA_043719085.1 Burkholderiales bacterium
CTGCGCCAGGTGTAGGGGCAAAAATCCGCAACCAAGCCCGCGCAGATGGGCATCGAGCTTACTCTGCATGGTCGGCACGGTAAACACCTCCTGTCCTGCCAGCAAATTCACCGTCAATCCCTGACCACGTAACGTGGAATCGGCGACCGCCACCACGCGATATCGGCTAATCATTTCGTCGGCCAACGGTTCCTTCATTTTTGCAAGTGGGTGACGCGGCGCAACGGCAAACACAAACGGCATGTCGCCCAGCGGTTTCACTTCAATGCCCGGAACGCTGCCGGTTTCGAACACGCCGCCAAGCGCGATGTCGGCTTTGCCGCTGGTCAGTGATTCCCACGTGCCGGACAACGTTTCACCGCGTAGCCGCAGCCGCGTCGGCGCGTTCAATTTAAAAAATGTATCGCACAATTCAAACACCACTTTGCGCGATATCAGGCTGTCCACTGCAACGGTGAACATCGGCTCCCAGCCTGTAGCCACGCGCTTCACACGCTGCGCAATGGCATCCACATCGGCCAGCATGCGTCGCCCTTCGCGCAGCAATTCTTCACCTGCGGGCGTGAGCTGCGCGTTGCGTGAACGGCGGTCGAACAAAAGCACATCCAAAGCCTCTTCAAGCTGCCGCACCCGGTAAGAAAGCGCACTAGGCACCAGTCCGAGCAGGCGCGCGGCGGGCGCAAAACCGCCCTGCGTTGCCACCGCATCAAGCATGATGAACGACTCGGGCGTGAGGACTTTCGCGTAGAGGTGGCGGTTACGTAACATTCAAAAAATTCGAACGATGAAGTGAATTTCAAGTGATTCATTTGAATTGTAATCACCCGTATCATCCTGGATGTTGCTCTCCACATTCAAGCGCGCCTTTTGCAACAAAGCACGGGAATCGACGCCGACATCCCGACGATGGACAGCTTGAATGACATGGCTAGCTGAACAAGCGTATAACGGTGGCTCACCACTAAAAATTAACGGAAAGAAAAACATGTTGAACTCACTACACAATCCCCTTAGTCTCATTGGCCGTCTGTTGATGGCCGCGCTATTTCTGCCCGCAGGCATCAGCAAGATTGGCGGTTTCGCTGGCACCGTCGGCTACATCGCATCGAAGGGCGCACCGCTGCCTGAAGTTGCCGCCATCATCGCCATCATCGTTGAAGTCGGTGGCGCACTGGCACTTATCCTCGGTTTCAGGGCGCGATGGGCAGCACTTGCGCTGGCGGGGTTCACGCTGGTCGCCACTGTCATATTCCACAATTATTGGGCGATGCCTGCTGAGCAACAAATGGTTCAGCAGCTCATGTTCATGAAGAACATCGCGGTGATCGGTGGCTTGTTGACGCTCGCTGCATGGGGCGCCGGTGCCTGGAGCGTCGACGCTAAAAGTTCGCGGTAGACCCACACCTGGCTGATTCACGGGTCGACGCGAAACACTGCGTCGACTTACTGCTGGCTAGGTGCTAACTGCTAACTGCCGACGGCGGCAGGTTTGCTGCGCGACTTGAAATGCTTTTTTATTTCACTGGTAAATTGTCGGCGCGAATGTTGCGTTCGTTCGAGTAGTCCCACGCGCCGCTCAATCCGGTTTCCCGCAATGCTGATGATCTTCAAATCGGTGTCGCGCGCCCATTTCACGTTGTCGAGCTTGGGCACGATTGACACGCCGTAGCCCTGACGCACCAACGCGACTATCGTTTCCACTGAGTTCACCTCAAGGCCCTCCACCACCTTGACTTTCGACTTCGCCAGCACGTTGGCCACGAGATCCCCCGTCCACGTGCTGCGATCGAAGCGTAAAAACGGTGCCGTGCGCAAGATCTCCAGCGGGTCGCTCGCCAATTTGAAATGCGGACGACACGGAACGATCAGCACCATCGGCTCGGCGTACAGCGGTGTCCAGTGAAGCGTTGCCGGCAAGGCTCGCGGTGACTGTGTTGTCACCGCTGCATCCAACTCTCCGTTTTCAACACGTGGCGCGAAATCAGCGGACAATCCTGCAAACAGTTTGACCTCCAGCAGCGGGTGATCACGCTTCAACTGCCACAGCGCCCCTGAAAAAGCGCCCATTAGCGCGGACACCAGCGCCCCCATCACCACCGTTCCGCTTAGGCCGCCCGCGTCAACCCTCGCCAGTGATTCGTAACGCTGCAGCAGATCCACGGTGGGCGTGACGGTGGCGCGCCCTGCGGTGTTAAGCACGATGCCGCGGCCTGATCGGTCAAACAGTGTTTGCCCCAAGTCAGTTTCAAGTGCACGCATTTGCAGGCCCACGGCTGCGGCTGTGAGGCCGATTTCTGTGCCCGCCGCCGCGAAGCTGCCATGCCGTGCAACGGCCAGAAATGTTTTGAGAACACGTATTGAAGGCATGGTCGCTAATTTCGCGTGGAGTGATTTGACGGTGCGACCGTCAGCAGATCGGAGAGCGCTACAAATAAGTAAAGAAAATCTTTATCTCACAGCGACAATTATTCGCTTTTCGTGATGAATGGCATCCGCCATAATCCACTTATGAAATTTGTAGTCAACCCTCGCTTCACGAATGATCACTTGATCCCGTCAGGCTGTGGCTGATGCGCCCCCTGCAGGTCAGGATTTGGCGCGGTGGCCAACAAGGCGCTTTTGTTTCCTATGAAGTGCCACGACTGGCAAGCCAGAGCGTGCTTGACGTGGTGAGCTACGTGCAGCGATCAATCGATCCGTCGCTGAGTTACCGTTTTTCGTGCCGCGTCGGCATGTGTGGCTCATGCGCGATGTCGGTCAACGGCGTGGCGCGTTGGACCTGCCGCACGCATGTAGCAAAAGTGACAGATGGGGAACGAGATGACGTGCTCGAACTTGCACCACTGTCTAACCTGCCGATCATCAAAGATCTCACCACTGACATGGCGGATTTTTTCGACAAGTGGGCGCGCGCAAAAGGGCAGTTTACTGGCACCTTGACCCGTAACGATGAGTTCAGCAATGTCAAACCGGACTCACCCGAGCGCAAAAAAGTAGATGCGGCTATCGAATGCATTGGCTGCGGCGTGTGCTACGCGTCGTGCGATACCGTGAGCTGGCGACCCGATTATCTCGGCCCCGCAGCGCTCAATCGCGCCTGGTCGCTGGTTAATGACGTGCGCGACTCGGCGCAGAGTGAGCGGCTCAAAGCGGTTGCAGGTGACGCAGGCTGCCACGCCTGCCACACTCATACAACGTGCGCTGAGCGATGCCCAAAGGGCATTTCGCCGACCGCAGGCATTAGCGGACTCAAGCGGCTCACGGCACGCGCGGCCATTCGGGGACAACTGGATTGAGCGCATCGACGCAGGCCAGGCTTTGGTACGCTCAGCGCATCAGCGCAATGCTGCTTGCGCTCTGCGTGCTGGTGCATCTCATTACGATCTTGTACGCCATGCGCGGTGGGCTCTCTGCGGCGGAAATTCTTGCACGCACGCGTGGCAACTTGCCGTTCGCCATTTTCTACGTCGTATTCGTGTTGAGCGTGGTGGTTCATGCACCAATTGGACTCGCGCGAATTGCTGAAGAATGGATGCGGTGGCGCGGACGATCGCTGCACATCGCTTTGCTGGTCGTCACGCTGCTGCTGACACTTCTCGGATTGCGTGCGGTCTGGGGTGTTTATGCTGGCTAGCAGCAAGCACAAACCATTGAGCATGCGGCGCAACGACTGGCGCGCTCGTGGTAACGCGGGGTATTGGGCGTTTGTGGTTCACCGCATTTCAGGTATCGCACTTGCGCTGTTTTTACCGCTGCATTTTTGGGCCCTGAGCACAAGTCTGCAAG
>JAYSUK010000247.1:0-10759 GCA_043719085.1 Burkholderiales bacterium
ATGCTGGTGCCCGAGCCGCTGGAGGCGAAGGTCATCTTGCCCTCTTTCTTCCCGAGCGCGATGAAGTCCTTCAAGTTTTTCGCAGGCACATCGTTGTGGACAACCAGCATATTCGGCGTGGTCGCGAGCAATGTAATCGGCGTGAAATCCTTCACCGCGTCATAGGGCATTTTGGCGTACAGCGCGGGGTTGATCGAATGCGTGCCGACGGTGCCGACCACAATGGTGTGCCCGTCGGGCGCAGCCTTTGCCACAAAATCTGCGCCGGTATTACCGCCCGCCCCCGGCTTGTTGTCGACGATCACCGTCTGCCCCCATGCGGCGGTGAGCTTCTCGCTCAAGATGCGCGCCAGCGTGTCCGGTGCGCCGCCGGTGGTGAAGGTCACCACGATGCGCAGCGGCTTTTCGGGGAACGGGGTGCTGGGTTGCGCCACAGCCGAGTTTGAAACCGACACCACAGTACTTGCCATAACTATCAAAATGCGACTGATTCGAGCATTCATGAGCGTCTCCTCTTTTGAGCATGGTATCTCTTGCGATAAAAAAAGATGGCTCTGCGTGTCACTGCCACGTCATCCTCCAGTTGCGGACAGGCAACAGCTTTTCTCCTATAGCTAGCTAGAATGGGGGCTATCCTTTGTTTTTTTACAATGTCGACATAGGAAAAATCTGTGTGTCCATGCCAAAAATTTGTGGCGACCGAAGCGCGCAGTTGGTCGTAATCGCTTGGGACCCGCCGCACCGGTCAAAACTGCTTTTATTCGTCCATTTTCAGTTCGACGCGCTATTTACCAAAATCCTTTGAAACGTGATTTGATCTCTCCATAGCCACCATGCCTGCTATGAACTACAAAAGTCGCATTTGTCCGCAAAAAACCGTCGCCGCGCGAACGATTTGTGACGTCGCATCTTGTGTTGGAGCGACCGCAACCATTGCGGCGTCGATGGGCATGCTCGCAGCCCTACCTGCGCGAGCCCTTGAGCCTCAAACCGGGATAGTAGGAATTTCAACAGGCAGTTACCATACCTGCGCTTTGACTGAAAAACAAAACGTGTTGTGCTGGGGCTTAAACTCGACTGGACAATTGGGTAATGGAACGGGTTCTACCAGCGCCCTTCCTGTTGCAACGTATGCGATAACCGACGCGACTGCAATTTACGCGGGCGGAGGGACCTCCTGCGCGATGCGCCAGGCAGGCAGCGTGTCCTGTTGGGGATATATCTACGCGCCCGCTGACTCAGGCGTCACGCGCTGGAGCACAATCCCATTGACAGTGCCAGGACTAGCCAATGCGTCAACCCTTGCCCTTGGTGAGGATCACGGCTGCGCGGTGCTACAAGAGGGAGCGGTATCCTGCTGGGGCGAAAACCTGAACGGCGAACTAGGTGACACCGCCACGCGCTATCGTGCAACCCCAGCCCCGGTAAAAGGCCTGGCGCGTGCTGTCTCCGTCGGAGTTGGCTTCGCCCAGAGTTGCGCTGTGCTTTCTGGAGGCACGGTTGCATGCTGGGGTTGGGATCGGTTCTTTCTGCACGTCGATGGAACTTCCGGCGCGACCGTCGGAGTGACGCCAATTGATACTGTGTCGGGTGCAACCGCTGTCGCTGTGGGACAGTATTTCGCCTGTGCACTGCGCGACACGGGCACCGTTGTTTGTTGGGGCGACAACCGATACGGCCAAAGCGGCGATGGCACGACGAGATACCAACAGTTTCCGGTGGAGGTCGTCGGACTTAGCGGAGTGACGGCGATCGCCGCGTCTGATCGCTCGGTCTGTGCGTTGAAGGGCGACGGCACGGTGGCGTGCTGGGGAGGGCTAAATTCCGATGCGTCATTGGGCAGTGCAGTGGCTGTGGCCGTGGCGGGCGTCTCTGATGCGGTGGCAATTGGTGTTGGCGCAGGTCACCGCTGTGCACGCCTTCGCAATGGCGGCGTGCGCTGCTGGGGCTTCGGCGGTAGTTATGGACAGTTGGGCGTCGGACGCTTCACGTTTAGCAGAATTCCCGTCAAAGTCAGTGCTCTCACCAATACAGTCGCGGTAAATTCTCAACTCACGCACAGCTGCGCGGTGTCCGCCCAAAATACCGTTTCATGCTGGGGCACCAATGATTCGGGACAACTTGGCGATGGAACGCTGTTTGATCGCAACTCACCCGTCGAGGTCACCGGCCTGTCTGACGTTTCTGACGTTGCGACCGGAACTGCCTACACCTGTGCGTTGCGTCGCAATGGAGCCGTCGCATGCTGGGGTAATAACTTTTGGGATTGGGGCGCGTTTGGAAATGACACGTCACGACTCAGCCTCGCCCCGGTCGACATCGTCGGCGTGAGCACTGCCAAGGCGATTGCCGTCGGCGGCGCCCGCGGGAGCACAAAAAATTTCAGCACGGCCTGTGCGATTCGATCCGACAGTAGCGTCGTATGCTGGGGCTGGAACGACTACGGACAGTTCGGCAATGGCACAACAATAAGCGGCAGCGCCGCCGTCGCAGTCAACGGACTCACCAACGTTGCGCAGATCGCGGTTGGCGGTCAGCATACCTGCGCGTTGGCAAAGTCAGGCACTGTAATCTGCGCAGGCTTCAATTTTTTTGGTCAGCTCGGCGATGGCAGCGCTGAAGTAAACCGCACGCTGCACGTTGCTGTCAAGGGCATCGACAACGCAATCGCAGTAACGGCCGGGGGGAGCCACAGCTGCGCGCTGCGCTACGGCGGCGGCGTGTGGTGCTGGGGCGACAACACATTTGGTCAACTCGGCAACGGCAGCAAAGTTGCAAGCAACGTTCCGGTTGAGGTGGCCGGATTGACCAAGGCAACGGCAGTCAGCGCTGGCAACCGTCACACCTGCGCGGTGTTGCCTGGTGGCGAAATATCTTGCTGGGGAGAAAACGCGAACGGAAAATTAGGAAGTGGCAGCAACGAGCGCGTCAGCCTGACGCCAACATCGGTCGATTTGACGGATGCAGTATCTGTTTCTGCTGCATTCGCGCATACCTGTGCGTTGTTGCGCACTGGTCAGGTGTTCTGCTGGGGTTCTCACTTTAGCGGAGAGCTAGGAATCGGACCAAGCGGTGCCTCGTCGCCAGCCGGTCAAGCAGTGCTGAGTGCCGGCGTGCGCGGCGTTAGCAAAACCATGACGGAGTTTCGTTATGCGCCGCTTGATTATTACTTCATAACGTCACGAGAAGCAGACAAGGCAATGCTCGACCTTCAGCCCAATTGGTTGCGCACGGGCGAGTCATTCTCGGTGCTGGTCGATGGCGGCGATCAGGCGACCGGTTTGACGCGTTTCTATTTTGATCAAGTGGCACGAGGTGGAAGTCGTGGTTCGCATTTCTACACCCTACTGGACTCGGAGCGCGCTGCATTGCACGCGCTAAACCGAAGCAACGCCTCGGTGCCACGAAAGCCGGTTGACGAGGCGGTAGACGCATATGCCTATTTGCCCGTTCTGGGTGGCGTTGTGGCAGATTCATGCGCTGCCGGCCTATTGCCGGTATACCGCGCATTTCGAGGTAGTCAGCGCTTTCCGGACGATCCTAATCATCGCTTCACTACCGACGTTAAACGCTATGAATCGCTGCTCGAAAAAGGCTGGGACGGCGAAGGCGTGAAGCTTTGCGTACCTCCCGCCAAATGAGTTCTCAACATGGGCAAAGAGGGTAGTCAACAGGCGGGGCGTTGGCGGTTCAGACTCGTCGCGCGTTTCGCATCTAATTAAATCTGTCTCGCAGTGTGGTTTTTGCTAAACCGCCGCAAAACACGCTACCTCGCGCCCTGAGAACGACACCAACGGCGGCCTCGTTTTGTCGCAAGGCTCGAAGCGTTTCGGACAACGCGGATTGAAGGCGCAGCCGCTGGGCGGATTGAGTGGGTTTGGCACTTCGCCTGCCACCGGGGTGCGGGCTTTTCCGGTCATGTGCAAATCGGGGATGGCGTCTAGCAGCATGCGGGTGTACGGATGTTTCGGCGCGCCGAACACTTCGTCTTTGTCGCCGATCTCCACGATGCGGCCCAAGTACATCACGCCCACCCGGTCGGCGATGTGATGCACCACTTGCAGGTTGTGCGAGATGAAGAGATAGGTCAACCCCATCTCGCGTTGCAAATCTTTCATCAGGTTCAACACCTGCGCCTGCACCGACACGTCGAGCGCGGACGTGGGCTCATCGCAAATCAAAAACTCGGGGTTGCTGGCGAGCGCGCGGGCAATTGAGATGCGCTGGCGTTGACCGCCAGAAAATTGATGCGGAAATTTTTCGCCGTCTTTCGCCGTGAGTTTGACCAATCCCAGCAGCTCCGCCACACGTTTGTCGAGCAGCGGGCCATCGGGAATGAGCTTGTGGGTTCGAATCGGTTCAGCGACGATGTCGGAAACATGCCAACGCGGATTCAGGCTGGCGTACGGGTCCTGGAAAATCATCTGCACTTTGCGCCGCATGGCTCGCGCGGCGTCGGTGCCCTGGTTCGACGCCTTCATGTCGTGACCGTCGATAAGCACCTGCCCGGTGCTCGTCTCGTACAGGCCCACCGCCAGGCGCGCCACGGTGGATTTGCCACAACCTGATTCGCCCACCAGCGCCAGCGTTTCGCCGCGTTTAATCTCAAAACTGACCTCGCTCACCGCGTGCAAAAACGTTTGCGGTTTGCGCTCGATTACGCGGTTAAGCCACGGGGCCGAGACGTCGAAAGTTTTGCTGACGCCTTTAAGTTGGACTAAAGGGCTCATGCTGCGGCCCCTTCAAAGCGCGTTTCATGCAACCAGCAGGCGGCAGACGTTGCCCCAGCAGGCATCAGGTTGGGTCGGGCGGTTTTGCAAATGTCCATCACCTGTGTGCAGCGGGGATTAAACGCGCAGCCTTGCGGAATCGCGTCCAGCCGAGGCATCGCCCCATCAATCTGAATCAACCGGTCGCGTTTGCTTTCAAACTCGGGGATCGAGCCCATTAGGCCGATGGTGTACGGGTGTTGCGGCTTGTGGATCACATCCGCCACTGGCCCAATTTCTACCACGCGACCGGCGTACATCACCGCCACGCGATCAGCCGTTTCAGCGATCACGCCCATGTCGTGGGTGACCAGCATCACCGCCGTGCCGTGATTGCGGCACAGGCCTTTGAGCAAGGTGATGATCTGCGCTTGAATAGATACGTCGAGTGCAGTGGTGGGCTCGTCGGCGATGATAACTTTGGGCTCGGCCGCAAGCGCTAGCGCGATTACCACGCGCTGGCGCATGCCGCCCGAAAACTGATGCGGATAGTGTTCAATGCGCTCGCGCGCGGCGGGAATGCCGACCTCTTCCAGCAGTTTTATCGCGCGATCACGAGCGGCGGTTTCGCTGAGTTCCAGATGCGTGGTGATGGTCTCGATCAATTGCCGACCCACAGTGTAGAGCGGGTTAAGCGAGGTCAGGGGATCCTGAAAAATCGCACCGATTTGTCGGCCGCGAATCTTTCTCATCTGCTCATAAGGCAAGTTGTCGATGCGTTTGCCATCAAGCAAAATCTGACCGCCAGCAATGCGCCCCGGTGGCTCCAATAAGCCAATGATGGCCGCACCCGTGAGCGACTTGCCCGCGCCGGACTCACCCACAACGCCGAGCACCTCACCCGGCGCGATGGCAAACGATACGTCTTCTACGGCTTTGAGAATACCCCGACGCGTGGGGAACTCGATATGCAGATTTTTTACTTCAAGCAGGGGCTGACTCATGGCACTCAAAACTCACAAAGTATTGGTAATAACAGCGCGCTAACGCAGCTTTGGATTGAGCGCGTCGCGCAACCAGTCACCCACCAAATTGACCGAGATAACCATAACGATCAGAGCAATACCAGGGAACACGGTGATCCACCATTCCCCGGAGAACAGATAGTTTTGCCCCTCGCTGATCAACGTGCCCAGCGACGGTTGCGTAGGCGGCATGCCAACGCCAAGGAACGAAAGCGTGGCTTCTGCAATGATTGCATTGGCAATGTTCAGCGTGGCGATCACCAGCACTGGCCCGAGCACATTGGGCAACACGTGGCTGAACATGATGCGCGTTTGCGATACGCCGATCACGCGTGCTGCCTGCACGTATTCTTTGCTCTTTTCAACCAGCGTCGAGCCACGCACGGTGCGTGCATACTGCACCCAGCCCGTAAGGCCAATCGAGAAGATGATGACGTACAGCGCGATTGCATCCTGCATTTCGCGCGGCACAAATTGCCGCCCGATGCCACTAATCAACAGCGCCACCAAAATCGCTGGAAAGGTGAGCTGAATATCGGCGATGCGCATGATGATGCTGTCGACCCGACCGCCGACGTAACCCGCCAACAATCCCAAACTTACGCCCATCACAATCGACATCGCAACCGCCGACACCGCCACCAGTAAAGACACGCGACTGCCATACATGATGGTCGACAAAATATCGCGGCCTTGTTGGTCTGTACCCAATAGGAATTTAGATGTGCCCGTGGTCTCCCACGCGGGCGGCAGGTTGGAGTCAAGCAGCGAAATCTGCGCCAAGTCGTAGGGGTTGTGCGGCGCGATCAGTGGCGCTAGCACCGCACCAAAAATGCAAATCGCGGCCAGAATCGCTGCGATCACTGTCACGGGTGAACGCTTGAAACTCCACCACACGTCGCCATCAAAAAATCGGGAGATTGCTTCCAAGGGTTACCTGTTTTTTTACTGTTATGAATGCAAATTAAAGAGGAAGTCCGCGCTCCGCCAGCCGCGAAAAATAGCGCACGCCGTTGGGAATGATCAAGTCGCAAAAGTCATAACGGGTATTGTGAATCGGGATGATTTCTCCGCCAGTTCCCTGCCCAATTACGGAGTAACAACCCGGGCGTTTTTGCAGCATGAACGAGAAGTCCTCACCGCCCATCGACGGTGAGTAATTAGCGTTGGCATTTTCTTCGCCCCACACCTCAGCCGCAGCCTGCCGTGCGAACTCCACCTCCGCCGTCGTGTTAATGACAGGCGGATAAAGGCGAGTGAACTGCAACGTGCCTTTGGCGCGATGCGCGTCGCAAATGCCCGCAACAAGCTCGCCCATACGTGCCTCAATCAAATCCTGCGTCGCGGGGTCATAAGTGCGAACAGTGCCAGTCATTTTTACGGTATCGGGAACCACGGCAAATGCGGGCAAATTGCCGCCCTCAATGGCGCTAATTCCGACCACCGCAGATTCGAGCGGACTGACGTTGCGCGACACAATGGTCTGCATGGCGAGCGCAAGTGTTGCGGCGACGACCACCGGATCACACACCAGATGCGGACGCGCGGCATGCCCCCCCTTGCCAGTAATTTCAATGGTGAACGAGTCGGCAGACGCCATAAATGGCCCGGCCCGTGTACCCCATTTGCCAATCGGCAAATCAGGTCGATTGTGAACCGCAAAAATGCGGTCACAATCGAAGCGGTCAAACAACCCTTCCTTGACCATCAAATCACCACCGGCACCGCCCTCTTCAGCCGGCTGAAAAATCAAGTGCACGGTGCCCGCAAAATTACGTGTGGCGGCAAGGTACTGCGCAGCGCCGAGCAACATTGTGGTGTGGCCGTCGTGGCCGCACGCATGCATGACCTTCGCTTGCCTGGATGCGTGCAAGAAAGAGTTTTTCTCTTGCATGGGTAACGCATCCATGTCTGCGCGCAAACCAATGGTGCCACCTGACCGCTTGCCGCGAATCACGCCCACCAAACCGGTCTTTGCGATGCCAGTGTGTACCTCGTCTACGCCACAGGAACGAAGCTTTTCCGCGACTAGCCTGCTGGTGCGAACCTCTTCGTACGCAAGCTCGGGATTCGCGTGAATATCACGACGGATCGCAACCAGATCGTCGACAAAATTTTGCGGCAGGTCGTTTAACTTCATCGCGTGAACTAGCCTTGCAATTCATGTTGTGCAATCGCCGCCAGCAGCCCAGCGCCATTCGGAATGATGCGATCATCGAAGTCGTACTTCGGATGATGAATCGGAAAATTACCGTCGCACTGTTGGCCCACCCAGATGTACGCACCGGGCACCGCTTCGAGGAAAAACGCGAAGTCCTCCCCACCTGTATTTGGGAAAATTTCAGTGATGACGTTGTCCGTACCAAACACGCTGCGTCCGACTTCAGCAGCAAGCTCAGCCTCACGTTTGTGGTTGATTGTTGCGGGATAGCCGTAGATGAAATTGACGCTACCGATAGAGCCAAACGCAGCAGCGGTGTTCGCAACAATAAGCTTCAATTTTTCAATCACCATCGCTTGCGCTTCTTTGCGATAGGTGCGCACGGTGCCAATTAATTTCACTTCGCGTGGAATTACGTTGTAGGTGTTCATCACGCCTGCTTCCATGGCGCAGATGGACACGACAACCGAGTCAGCAGGATCGGCGTTGCGTGAGGCGATGGATTGAATCGCAGTGATCACGTGGGCTGCGGCCAAAATCGGGTCGCTCACGAATTGCGGCATGCCACCGTGTCCGCCTTTGCCTTCGATCGTGATCTCGATGCGATCAGCGGCGGCCATCATCGCCCCGTTGCGCACCGCCATCGAACCGAGCGGCACCCAGGGCGCATTGTGCAAGCCGTAAAAAACGTCAATCGGAAAGCGCGTAAACAGACCATCATCCATCATCGCTTTTGCACCAGCCTGCCCCTCTTCAGCGGGTTGAAATACGGTGTACACCGTGCCCGAAAAATCGCGTGATTTCGCGAGAAACCGCGCTGCGCCGAGCAACATCGTGGTGTGTCCGTCGTGGCCGCAGGCATGCATGTAGCCCTGATTTTTTGACGCGTACGGCAGTCGTGTCTCCTCAGACATGGCGAGGCAATCCATATCGGCGCGAAGACCCACGCCGCGTGTTCCCGGACGATTGCCACGAATGACGCCTACGACGCCGGTGCCACCGATACCTTTATGAACCTCGTCGACACCGTACGCCGTCAACCGCTCCGCGACGATAGCTGCGGTGCGCGTCTCCTTATAAGCATGCTCGGGGTTGTTGTGAATGTCACGCCGAATAGCGGTAAGGTCGCTATGAAATTCGGCAATTGCGTCAGATACTTTGCTAGGGTTGTACATCCTGAGCCTCGCAAAAAAAAATTAATGACCGGTGCTTGTTTGATCGATGCGCAATCGTGGATCCACGACGTAGTAAAGCAAATCCACGATCAGATTGATCGTGACAAACACGGCTGAAATTAACACCAGATAGGCCGCCATCACAGGGATGTCGGCAAACTGAACCGACTGGATGAACAGGAAGCCCATGCCAGGCCACTGAAACACCGTCTCGGTGACGATGGCAAACGCAATGATTGAGCCAAGCTGTAAGCCAGTAATAGTCATCACCGGAACCAAGGTGTTTTTAAGCGCGTGACCGTAGTTGACCGCCTTGTTGGTCAAGCCGCGGGCTCGGGCAAACTTGATGTAATCGGTGCGCAAAACTTCCATCATTTCGCTGCGCACCAAACGCATGATCAGCGTCATGGTGCCAAGCGACAACGTGATCGATGGCAACACCAGCGCACGCAAGCCACCGGTCGTCAGAAGCCCCGTGCTCCACCAGCCGATTTGAGTGGGGTCACCGCGTCCATAGGACGGCAGCACTTGCAGCGTGACGGCGAATACGAGTATCAGCAAAATGCCAATCAGGAACGTTGGCAAACTCACACCAACGAGCGAAATCGTGAGCAAAAACTGCGAGAAGATTCCGTTGCGATTGAGTGCGGTATACACCCCCATTACCACGCCGCCGACCAAAGCAAGTATGGCCGCACAAAACGCCAGTTCGAGCGTAGCGGGGAGACGCTCTTTTATGAGCGTTGAAACCGGGCGTGCCTGCCTCAACGACAAACCAAAATCGCCCTTAACCGCGTTGCCGACAAACGCTGCAAACTGCACATAGTCGGGTTTATCCAAACCAAGCGCTTCGCGAAGTTCAACCTTTTGCTCTGGCGTGGCATCCTGTCCCAACATCATGTTGATCGGATCGCCCACGTAGTTGAACAACGAGAACGCAACGAATGCAACGACAAGCATCACAAGTGCTGCTTGAATAAGTCTTCTGAGTACGAACGCGAGCATGGGTTCAACGACAAATCTGAAGCGCTAATAGTACCCTTGTTGCCGCGCGCTGTAATGCGGGACATCGCTTATCCTGTGCCTTCGAGACAACGTCGAAGGACTACTTTTTTGCGTGCCGCGCCGCCTGTGTGGCATAGAGGCAAACCGCAGTCGCCACCGACACGTTCAAGCTCTCGACCGCACCTACCATCGGGATGGCAACCAGTGCATCACAACGCTCACGCGTGAGTCGACGCAAGCCTTTGCCTTCGTTGCCGAGCACCCACGCGAGCGGGCCCGTGAGCGTCGTATTGAACAGCGTCGCATCCGTTTCCATCTCAGCACCAAGCACCCAAATACTGGCTTGCTGCAAGGTCTCGATGCACTGCACCAAATTGATGACGGTACACACCGGCGTCGTCTCGGTGGCACCACTCGCGGCTTTCAGCGCAACAGCGGTGAGCGGCGCGGATGCATGCTTTGGCAGGATCACCGCATCAGCACCAAAAGCGTCTGCGCTGCGAATGCATGCGCCCAGATTGTGCGGGTCTTGAATCTGATCAAGCAACAAAAATAGAGGCGGTCGCGACCGTTTGAGCGCTGCGGCCAACACCTGATCAAAATCCGCGCCCGTTGAGCCATCGGCCGACGCCTCGACCAGCGCCACAACGCCCTGATGTTCGTCCGATTGCGCGAGTGCCGCGA
>JAYSUK010000248.1:0-10740 GCA_043719085.1 Burkholderiales bacterium
GTCGCAGCGGTCGGCCAGGTCTCACTAGTCACCGCCGCCTTCATTCGCCGAAACGGACCGAAGAATAGGTGCCCAAAAATCAGGCACATGGCGATGCCAACGCCGACCATGATGTGCAGCCCGAGGGGCGCTGCCAGGCCTTCGCGCCCCCTGTAGAGATACCCGCCCGTGGCCAACAACAGCACAATCGCCGGGATCACGATGGCGAAAAATCGGGTCAGGGTCGCCGCCATCAAGCTCAAACGTTGCGGCGGCTCTAGCGAGGCCACCGAGGGCCGCAGGCAGAAGTGCGCGAACACCATGCCGCCCAGCCAGATGATCGCGGCGCAGAGATGAAGCAGCAGGGCAAGGTTTCGCATGAGATAAGGCTCGTTCAGTAGTTATGTCGATTGCGCATTGTGCGCTATGCGGCAGAAAGTTGACGCCTCGCGAGACTTATCATACTGCCTTGATTTCGACGAGATGAGACCGCATGACCTTCGTACCGATTACCGCGTTCCGCCAGCAATTTTCGATCCCTGAGGGCGTGATTTACCTTGACGGCAACTCGCTCGGCGTGCTGCCGACAGCCACCGCTGCGGCAGTTGCCAAGACCGTCGAAGCGGAGTGGGGCAACGGCCTCATACGCTCGTGGAACACGGCCGATTGGGTCAATGCGCCACGTCGTTGCGGCGACAAGATCGCGCGATTGATCGGTGCCAATGCGGGCGAGGTCATTGCGTGTGATTCGACGTCGGTGAATCTGTTCAAAGCGCTGGTTACTGCGCTGGCGTTGCAGCAGGATCAGCCGCAACGCAACGTCATCATCTCCGACATCGACAACTTCCCGACGGACCTCTACATCGCACAGGGCATTCGTGATTTGTTGACGCAGAAGAATATTGATCTTCAATTCGTCAAACGTGGCGCCATGGTGTCGACGATTGCGGCTCTTGGCGACCGAACGGCAGTCGTCATGCTGACGCAAGTAGATTATCGAACCGGCGAGCGCTACGACATGAAAGCGATCACCGAGCGCGTGCAGTCGAAAGGCGCGCTCATGCTGTGGGATCTGGCGCATTCCACTTGCGCGTTTCCGGTGGAACTCAATGCCTGCAACGCCGATCTCGCGGTCGGTTGCAGCTACAAATATGTGAACGGCGGGCCGGGCGCTCCTGCGTTCGTCTTCGCGGCAAAACGTCATCTCGACACGCTCGATGCAGCAGGCACCAGCGCACCGATTTCCGGCTGGTTTGCGCATGAGGCGCCGTTTGCGTTTGATCCGTTGTTTCGCGTAGTTCGCGGCATCGAGCGCTTCACGGTGGGCACGCCGCCGATCTTGCAATTTGCGGCGCTTGAGGTGGCGCTCGACATGTGGCTCACGGTGGATATGCTGGCGTTGCGTGCTGGGTCGGTCGTCTTAACCGAGCGTTTCATCGCCGAGGTTGAATCACAGTGCGCAGGGTTCGGGCTGATGCTCGCCACGCCACGCGACGCCGAAATTCGAGGTTCACAGGTTTCGTTCCGTCACGCTGAGGGGTACGCCATCATGCAGGCGCTCATCGCGCGCGGCGTGATCGGGGACTTCCGTGCGCCTGATATTTTGCGCTTTGGTTTTACGCCGTTGTATGTCACGGAAGATGATGTGGTTGGCGCAGCGGCGCACCTGCGAGATGTAATGAAACTTCGTGAATACGAGCGGGCAGAGTTTCGAGCGCGAGGCAAGGTGACGTAGACGGCTTGGTCCCCTCTCCCGCAGCGCGGGAGAGGGCGGAGGGTGAGGGCTTTGGACTAGCAGAATCAAAATTGCACCGCTATGCCCTGGCCCTCACCCCAACCCTCTCCCGCGCTGCGGGAGAGGGAGCAGAACAACTATGCGGAAACTGAACGATGAAATCGACCTCCCAATCCTGTCCTTTTGGTGGTGACGGCATCGCCAGCACGGCAGCCGAAACCGGTGCCGAAAACGCCCACCAATCGTTCAAGGACAGCTTCAGCTATTCAAGCTATCTGCGCATCGAACAACTGCTCGGCGCGCAGGCACCGATCACCGAGGCGCATGACGAATCGCTGTTCATCACCATCCACCACGTGCAAGAAGTGTGGATGAGCTTGATCATCAAGGAGCTCATGGGTGCGATTGCGCATATGGGTGAAGGCAACTTCGAGCCGGCCATGAAAATGCTCGCCCGCGTGTCGCGTGCGCAGGAGCAGATGAGCGGTGCGTGGGAGGTGTTGAAGACGATGACGCCCGCTGATTACCTTGAGTTTCGCGATGCGTTTGGTCGCGCCAGCGGCTTTCAAAGCTGGCAATACCGCACCATCGAATTCCTGCTCGGCAACCGCCAGCGCTACATGCTCAAGCCGTTCGCCGAACAGCCCGAACACCATGCGCGACTGGCGGCGTTGATCGAAAGCCCTTCGCTGTACGACGTGGCGTTGCAGGCGTTGTGCAAACGCGGGCTGCTCGCCGAGAGTGCGCTGCGCACCCGCTTCGACGAAATGCCGCAAGCCAATGCGGAGGTGCTCGCCGCATGGGTCAGTGTGTATCGCGACACCGCGAAGCATTGGGACATGTATTACCTCGCGGAAAAGCTGGTCGACGTAGAAGACAACTTCCGCCGCTGGCGCTTCAATCACGTCGTAACCGTCGAGCGCATGATCGGCCACAAGATAGGCTCCGGCGGTACGACGGGCGTCGACTATCTGCGCAAGGTGCTGGATGTGGTGTTGTTCCCGGAGCTTTGGCAGGTGCGCACGGAGTTGTAGCTGCAATTGGCGAAGCGGCGTAGGGTGGAACGCTTGCGGTTCCGCCTCGTATTTTCGCCGAAGGCCATTCAACCGTAGCGGCGCCGCGCAACCCCATTCGGCGGAACCGCAAGCGTTCCGCCCTACGAGCTCCAGTCAATCTCAAAAATTTCTGCATGCCCCGCGAATCTAATAACGCAGCGCCGTAGGGTGGAACGCTTGCGGTTCCGCCTCGTACTTTCGCCGAAGGCTGTTCAACCGCGTGGTGCGTCGCGCAACCCCATTCGGTGGAACCGCAAGCGTTCCACCCTACGAGCTACTTGGCCAGATGTCGCGTTTGGCGACGTTCGCGCAGCAGGCCCACGATCTCAGTGCGACCCCGCTTACGAGCTAAATCTTCAGGCGTCAGTTCGCGAACGTCTTTCGCTGCCGCATCTGCGCCAGCGTCCAGCAGCACTCGTACAGTTTCCAGATTTCCGTGACTGGCGGCCCAATGCAGTGCCGTTAGGCCAGCGGTTTCGGCGATAGAAACGTCTGCGCCTATTTGAATTAAAGCCGAAACGGCATCAACTCTGCCCCAAGCGGCGGCACCGTGAAGAGCCGTCTCGCCCGCCGTATCGACCGCGTTCACAGACGCACCCGCCTCAATGAGATGAACGATTTCAGCAGCGTTTCCTTCCCATGCTGCTGCGTGGAGCTCGGTCTCTGCGCCGCCTTCCGTCGCGATTCCGGGAACAAAGCGTCTGCTCGCATCGCCACTCACTTCGTCAACGCCTTCATAGCATCGGTCAGCCCCTGCACAGTGGTTGGATACATGCGTTCGTTCATGATCTTCTTGATGATGTCCGTGGAGTACGTGTATTCCCACGAGCGTGGTGGCATCGGGTTTAGCCAGGCGACGCGCTTGAAATGGTTGGTCATGCGTTGCAGCCACACCTTGCCGGTCTCGCTGTTGGTGTATTCGACGCTGCCGCCTTCCATCTCGATTTCGTACGGACTCATCGCCGCGTCGCCGACGAAGATCACACGATAGTCAGGGCCGTATTTGTGCAGCAGATCCATCGTCAGCGTGCGCTCGGTGGTGCGGCGACGGTTAGTCTTCCACACAAAGTCGTACAGGCAGTTGTGAAAGTAAAAATGCTCCAACCGCTTGAACTCGGTTTTGGCCGCAGAGAACAGCGCCTCAACCTGCTCAACGTGGTCATCCATCGAGCCACCAATGTCGAGCAGCAGCAACACCTTCACCGCGTTCCTCCGCTCGGGCCGCATCTGGATCGACAGCATGCCCGCGTTCTTGCCGGTTTCTTCGAGCGTGTGCGGCAGGTCCAGCTCGTCCACCGCGCCTTCACGCGCGAAGCGGCGCAGGCGACGCAGCGCAACCTTGATGTTCCGCGTATTGAAATCGACGTTATCGTCGTAATCGCGGAACTGCCGCTCGTCCCACACTTTTACCGCACTGCGATTCCTGCTCTTGTCCTGCCCGATGCGGATGCCCGCCGGGTTTTCGCCATACGCACCGAACGGTGAGGTGCCGCCAGTGCCAATCCATTTACTGCCGCCTTGATGCCGTTCTTTTTGCTCTTCGAGCCGCTTTTTGAGCGTCTCCATCAGCTCATTCCAGTCCATCGCCTTGAGCTTTTCGCGCTCTTCCGGCGTCAGGGTTTTTTCAAGGATTTTCTTGAGCCACTCTTCAGGAATCGCGGTCTTCAAATCGACCAGTTCGGCCACGCCTTTGAAGTATTCCGCGAACGCAAAATCAAACCGGTCAAACTTGCTTTCGTCCTTGACCAGCGAGGCTTTTGCCAAAAAGTAAAAATCGTCAATCGACGGTGAAATCACATCGGCCTTCAACGCCTCAAGCAGCGTCAAAAACTCCCGCGTGGAGGGCTTCAGGCCGCGATGGCGCAGGTGATAGAAAAAGTCGAGCAGCATGGAAAGGATTTTCGCAGAAGTTCCAGTAGGGTGAGCACCCCGTGCCCACCGAACCGTTACTAAACGCAAATCGTCGATGCGCGCCCCCCGGTGGGCAGAGGCTGCCCACCTACCCTCGACGCAGCATCGATGCAATCGGTTGCGCCATGACAATCTCGATGCCATCCCTCTCACCCGTTTCCACAAAGCCCAGCTTTTTGTAGAACGGCGACGGGTTGCCTTCGACGGGTACGTACGATAGGCGAACCTCTGTAACGTTGGGCCGTGTTGCCGCGTAACGCGCGGCCTCAAGAATGGCCGCCTCGCCGTAACCTTTGCCCTGCTGCTGAAAGTCAATCATCAGCCGCCAAATGGCAATACTCCCCGCGAGTACTTCGTCCTTGACTGCGAGTGCTGGGTCGAGAGTCGCGTCATACAACATGATGAAGCCCACCGGCACGTCGTTCGCCACAATGGCGCGCGGCACCGCGTTGGCGCTGTAGGCTGCCTGTGCGATTGAGGTCGCATTGGTGGCTACCATGCGCTCGCCGATGGCTCCGGGATTGAGGCGAATCAGCGGGCGCAGCATGTCCGATGTGATCGCTTGCAACGTGACTTTGCCACTAACCGACGTTTCACCGGCACCGAGGCTTATCTTCGCCTCAAGTCTTTCCTTAACAACAGGCCACTCCGCCGCCAGCATCGAATACATCACCGTATCGCGCACCTTGCCATCGCGAATCGGCGCGTGATGACGCAGCACGCCGTCACGCTTGGCACCCAGCCGCTCCACCGCGCGTTGCGACGGAAAATTCATGTGGCTCACGCGCCATCCGACCACCGCGCATCCGAGCGTTTCGAACGCGTGCTGCATGAGCATCAGTTTGCACAGCGTGTTTACGTTGCTGCGTTGGCGCGATTTGCCGTACCAAGTGTGGCCGATTTCAACGCGCTTGATCGCGGGCACCATGTCGTGAAAACTGGTGCTTCCGATGACGGTACCTGTCGCAACAGCGATCACCGCAAACGCTTGCCGAATCCCCGTTTCGCGACCAGCCAGTGCAGTGGCGATCCACGTTCGCGTCTCGGTGGGTTCGGGCACACCGGTGAAGCGCAAATTCCAAAGCTCGCCGTCGGCCGCCGCCGCCGCAATGCCTGCCTCATGCGCATCCGTGAGCGGCTCCAGCCGGATTCCGTCTCGTTCGAGCACCACGTCGAGTGGCCAAATATCGCTCATCCACTTCTCCATCAAACGCATCAACTTCGGGGTGAGATTACTATTTTAATTGGGCATGCGGCCCAAAACGGCATAAGTCGATTTTTCGCGTTTATTGCCTTTAGACCATGTACAGTGGCGTTTTCAACAAAAAGATGTATTTCCACGCTGCGCGAAATCGTCACTCGTATTTGCGCGCGTCATCGATCACTTTTCCATCGTTCGCCAACGTTCCCATCGCCGCCAAAACTACCTCGCCGCCGAGCTTGGTTACATCGCGTAGCGCCGTTGAAATTCTGCCTTTGAGCGCATCGTCGGGGGACGCGATCTCAGCATGCAGTGCCATCGCATCCTTCTGATCCGGATTAGTGATGACGAGCCGCACGCGACCCAGCTGCGGAAAACGCTTCGCCACCGCATCGACCTGCGACGGATGCACGAACATGCCCTTCACCTTCGCCGTCTGATCGGCACGGCCCATCCAGCCCTTGATACGCATGTTGGTTCGACCGGTTGGACAAGGGCCGGGCAGCACTGCCGACAAGTCGCCGGTGCCAAACCGGATCAACGGATAGTCGGGATTGAACGTCGTCACCACGATCTCGCCCACTTCGCCGTCCGCAACCGGGTCACCGGTGCCGGGTCGCACAATCTCAACGATCAAGTCCTCATCAATCACCATGCCCTGCACGTTGCCTTCGGCGTCCGGAGCTTCGTACGCGATGAGCCCGAGATCAGCCGTGGCGTAAGTCTGCGTACCGACGATGCCGCGCGTTTTCAACATTTCGCGCAATTGCGGCGGAAAATATTCACCCGAGACTGACGCGCGTTTCAACGACGTGATCGGCGTGCCGAGTTCGTCCGCCTTCTCCAGCAAAATGCGCAGGAACGACGGGGTGCCGGTGTAGGCCGTCGGCTGCAAATCCAACATCGCCGCGATCTGTTGCTCCGTATTGCCCACGCCCGCCGGAAACACCGTGCAGCCCAGCGCCACCGCGCCCGCATCCATGATCCAGCCGCCCGGCGTCATGTGATAACTGAACGTGTTATGCACCAGATCACCCGCCCGAAAGCCCGCCGCGTAGAGCGCGCGCGCAGTGCGAGCGTAAGCCGCCGAGCCGTGACCCTCCGGCTCATAAATCGGGCCGGGTGAGGCGAACACCCGCGCCGCTTTGGCTGCGTGCGCGTTCCATCCAGCAAATCCCAACGCCGAATAACCGCCGAACGGGTCGCCTTTAGCCGCGCGCGAAGCCTGCTGCTGCTCAAGCAATTCGCTCTTCCGGATCACCGGTAGTTTTGCCAGGGCAGCGCGCGAATTTATGATTGCAAGATCAACGATTGCGAGTGATTTTGCGAATGCTGTCGTCGCAGTTTTTGCGTGGGCAATCTGCGGGCTCAGACGGGCAAAAAGCTCGGCTTCGCGTTCGGAGGAAGAACGCGTTTCGCGGGGATCGGGGAAGGTGGGCATGGTGGCAATTAAAGCGGATTGGGGTAGGCATTGATGTTACTAGCGGGGCGTTGTCTTCGTGGACGCCAGCACCGGGTGTAAAGTAGCGCCGTGGCACCAACAGTATTCCGCGATGGGCAGTTTCGCTTCTTCTTTTTTCCCGAGAAGAGACGCGCATTCATGTGCATGTCGCGCATCCCGATGGCGAGGCAAAATTTTGGCTTACACCACACGTTCACTTGGCGACTTCAACAGGTCTTGACGCCCGTCAGCTGCGCGCCGCCCAAACCATCGTCGAATCACATTTCGAGGAAATCAACAATGCCTGGCACCGTCACTTTGGCCCTTGAAGTTACAAACGTTTCGCAGCACGGACTTTGGTTGCTGCTTGCCGACGAGGAAGTGCTTCTCCCGTTCGCCCAGTTTCCGTGGTTCCGCAGCGCAACCATCGAGCAGCTTTCAAACGTAGAGTGGCCGAGCCCGGATCATTTGTACTGGCCTGAGCTAGACGTTGATCTTTCTGTGGCGTCGATTCGTCGGCCAAACGCGTTTCCGTTGGTGTCGCGTGCCGCCCCGTAGCGTCAAGATCGGCGCCACTGAAATCGCGCCCATCCGCAGCAAGGCGCACTACCGGCGGATGGTCACCACGCTGGAAGCTTTACTTGATGACGCTGCTGGTGACGAACGCCACCCCGCAATGGGATTGGTCGACATAGTTGGCGATTTGATCGCGGACTATGACTCACAAAACACTCCGATGATGGAGACGACTGGTGTTAAGGGGCTAAAGTTCTTGATGGATCAGCACGAGGTCAAGCAGAGTGAATTACCGGAGATTGGCAGTCAGGGCGTCGTCTCTGAAATTCTGGCGGGCAAGCGTGAATTAAACATTCGTCAGGTACGGGCACTCGCCGAGAGATTTGGTGTTTCGGCGGCGACGTTTGTGTGAGCTTGCGACAGCGCTTCCGTGCATCCATGACTTTTGGGGGCATGTCAGGTGGCGGAATGAAAACTATCTTTCGTGCTGTTCAATCGAACATCACGACTCTACCTGTTGATGCCATAGTCAACGCCGCGAACTCGTCACTGCTAGGTGGCGGTGGCGTGGACGGTGCAATTCATCGTGCCGCCGGGCCCGAGTTGGTTCACGAGTGCCGTCTACTGGGTGGCTGCAAAACCGGCGAGGCGAAGATCACTAAAGGCTATCGTCTGCCTTCCAAATACATCATCCACACGGTCGGCCCAGTGTGGCGTGGCGGTACAAACGGTGAACCTGAATTGCTCGCGTCCTGCTACGGACGGAGCCTTGAACTCGCCGAGTTGAAAGGCGTTCAATCTATCGCTTTCCCGAGCATCAGTACCGGGATTTTTGGATATCCACTGGAGTTGGCGGCGAGGACTGCTGTGACTACAGTTCGGGAGTTTTTTCGTGAGCAGCGTACAGTAAACGAGGTTATCTTCTGCTGCTTTTCGGCAGAGGATTTGGCGGTCTATCAGACGGCTTTAACGCAGCCCTGGCAGCGGTAGGCAAAACCCTTTGACAGGCTCAGGGCGAACGGAGATTGGGGTCGCGGTTTGGCTTCAACGACTACCCCAATCGATCCATCGCCTCATTAAACCGATCCAGCGCCACGTGCAGCGCCTCAAATTCATCGGCACCCAGTGCGTTAACTATAGTCGCGTGCGTTGTCTCAACCTCCCGTCCAATCTTTCGATGCAGGGAATTTCCGCTGGCGGTCAGGCGCACTACGCTGCGACGCAGATCGTCCGCGTGACTCTGCCGCTTGATCCAGCCGAGTTCGTCCATGCGCCCCAGGATGCCGGTGAGACTGGGTTTGAGGATGACGCATCGCTTGGTTATTTCGCCGGGCTCCATTTCACCGTTCGCGGCCAGCGCGCGTATCACCCGCCACTGTTGCTCCGTCACATTATGTTTGGTCAGCACGGGCCGGAAGTGCTGCATGAAACGTTCGCGCGTGGCGAGGAGTTCTAGTGCGAGATGTCGCCGATGGGTGCTCACCGCGTCACCGGCCGCGCAATTGCCATTGACGTTCTGAGCCATGTCGCCGATCATTTGCGCTTACCCGATTTGAATTTGATACACCGCTTGCGGCGAATACTGAATTTAGTTAATATATTAACTTAATACGGATTGCAGCGCTACAAACTCAACCCCAAAAAAGCTACTTTTAGGAGACACCATGTCCATCAACCGTCGTGAATTTGTGCAAAGTAGCATGGCGCTGGCTGCTCTGTCGTCCACGGGGTTTGTGCTCCGGGCCGAGGCGCAAGCCATTGACACGCTGAAAGTGGTGACCGGCTTCCCGCCGGGGGGGTACATCGGACACCACCTGCCGCCGCCTGGCAGAGAAGCTGCGCGGGACGTATGCGAAGAACACGCTGGTGGAGAACCGCACCGGCGCGGGCGGTCAGATCGTGATCCAGTCAATGAAAAGCCTGCCACCTGACGGCACCACGCTGATGCAAACGCCGATGTCGATGCTCGGCATTTATCCACACATTTTCAAAAAACTACCATACGATTCGGTCAGCGATGTGGTGCCAGTTTCGCTCGCGGCCGTATTTGATTTTGGTCTTGCGGTCGGCCCGGCCGTGCCTGCCAACGTGACCAATGTGAACGAATTTGTGGCATGGTGCAAAGCCAATCCGAACATGGCGAATTTCGGCTCGCCTGCTGCGGGATCAGTGCCGCATTTCATCGGTGCCTTGCTCGGGCGCGCGACGGGTGTTGACTTCAAGCATGCACCCTATCGCGGCTCGCAGCCAGCGCTCCTCGAAATGATCGGCGGTAACCTGACCGCTGTGTCAGCACCGGTCGGCGACATCCTGCAACACGTCGCGGGTGGCAAAGCGCGCCTGCTGGCTACCTCCGGCGCGAAGCGCAACAAGTTCGCACCGACAATTCCAACTTACACCGAGCAAGGCTTAAAAGACTTCGCGTTCAGCGAATGGTTCGGCCTCTACACCGTCGCAAAAACGCCTGCGGATGTGGTTCAAAAAATGAACACGGCCTGTCGCGAAGCCATCGCATCAAAAGAATTCACCGACGGCCTCGCCACGTTCGGTCTGGAGGCGCAATCATCATCGCCCGCTGAACTGGCAGCGATGCTCAAGGCGGACACTGATCGCTGGGCGCCGCTGGTCAAGGCAATCGGTTTTAGCGCCGACGCGTAATATTTGCTTCGGCGGGAATACGTAGGGTGGGCACCCGTGCCCACCATGGCGTCGAATTGCCGAGAAGGCCGCGATTGCCAACGTGTAGTGGGCACGGCGTGCCCACCCTACAAAAGCTCCAAAAGAGTATTCCAATATCAGGACTGAAATAGCGTGGACATAACAAGTCTCAAAGCCACTTTCTCCGGACGTCTCATCACCGACACGGGTGACATGCAGCCGTTCGTCGTTGACTGGCGCAATC
>JAYSUK010000249.1:0-10729 GCA_043719085.1 Burkholderiales bacterium
GTACTCGCGCGTCCCGTGGGCGGTGCAACTGCCAGTTTCGCGGCGGACGATCCACATGTCTTCGACGCGGTCATCGAAAAAATCGAGTTTCTCGGCTCGTTCTGTCACGTTCACGTCAACACGACCGCATTCGCTCCACACAAACTCACGGTCTACCTTTCACTGAATTTCCTGACGGAGCAATCGCTCGCTGTGGGTTCGCCGCTGCGACTTAAATTACTGCCTGAACGGCTGCGGATTTTCTAGCCATGGCGGGTGCGATCAGCGGAATCTTGCCGCGCTTTGTTCGGCAATCGACGCACTGGACCGATCGCCTCGCGCACGTCAGTCTGGCGCTCGTTGCGCTCATCCTGATCGCGTTCCTGGCGCTTCCGCTCGGCGCGATTCTCATGCAATCGCTGGAAAACAAGCAGGGCGAGTTCGCGGGTCTGTCCAATTTCATCGCGTACGCGCAAACACCTGCGCTGCTCACCAGTTTGTGGAACAGCGTCTGGGTGTCAAGCGTTGTCACGTTGATCACGCTGCCGTTGGCGTTCGGATTCGCCTACGCCATTACTCGCTCCTGCATGCCATTCAAATCGATGTTCCGTGGCATCAGCCTGATTCCACTGCTCGCACCATCGCTGTTGTCTGCGATCTCCCTGATCTACTGGTTCGGCAATCAGGGTGTGCTCAAGGCCGCTATGCAAAGCGTGGGTATAGCGCAAATTTACGGCGCACCGGGCATTGTGGTTGCCGAATGTTTTTCGGTGTTCCCGCATGCATTGATGATCTTGATTACCGCACTGAGCCTCGCCGATGCACGCCTCTATGAAGCGGCCGCCGCGATGGGGACAACAGCGTCGCGCAAGTTTTTCACCATCACGTTGCCCGGTGCGAAATACGGCCTGCTCTCCGCAGGGCTCGTCACCTTCACGCTGGTGATGACTGATTTCGGCATCCCTAAAGTGATTGGTGGCAACTTTAACGTGCTGGCAACTGACGTGTTCAAACTGGTGATCGGTCAGCAGGATTTCGCCAAAGGTTCAGTGGTTGCGCTGTTGCTGTTGCTGCCCGCCGTGCTCACCTTCGCGGTTGATCATTACGTCAGCAAAAAGCAGACGGCCATGCTCACCGCACGCGCGGTGCCGTATCGGCCCGCGCCATCGCGTGGCTACGACATCGCGATGACCGCGTTTTGCACCTTGATTTCGGTCGTGATGCTGGCAATGCTTGGTATGGCGATCTTCGCCTCGTTCGCGAGTTTTTGGCCATACAACCTGACGCCCAGTCTGCGTCACTACATGCTGGGTATCGTTGACAGCGAGGTTGGCGAAGGCTTCGTAAATAGCCTGAAGATGGCTGCGGGCACGGCGTTCTTTGGCACCGCACTGGTATTTTTCTCGGCTTATTTACTCGAAAAAACCAAAGGTGCGGGCTGGCTGCGCGCACCGGTCCGGATGCTCGCAATGTTGCCAATGGCGGTGCCTGGTCTGGTGTTGGGCCTGGGCTACATCTTCTTCTTCAACGCCCCGTCGAATCCGTTGCACGGGCTCTATCACACCACCGCCCTTCTCACGCTGTGCACGATAGTTCACTTCTACACTACGGGGCACTTGACGGCGGTGACCGCACTCAAAGCGCTGGACGGCGAGTTTGAGGCGGTTAGCGCGTCGCTCAAAGTGCCGTGGTACAAAACCTTCTGGCGCGTAACGCTACCGATTTGCACGCCAGCCATGGTTGATATTGCCCGCTACTTTTTCATCAACGCGATGACCACAATTTCGGCAGTGGTGTTTCTCTACTCACCCGAAACCAAGGTCGCTTCCATCGCCATTCTCAATCTTGATGAAGCCGGCGAAATGGGCGCAGCGGCGGCGATGGCAGTGATGATCGCTGCAATCTCGGCATTGGCCACAGGCGCGTTCATGCTGCTTGCGCGGCTGGTTGATCGCCGCACCCAAGCGTGGCGCGGCACACGGTAGGAACAACAGAAATGTCGCACGATTCGATTCTCCTCACCCCCGGCCCACTCACGACGAGCCTGCGCACCAAGCTCGCGATGCTGCGCGACTGGGGCTCGTGGGATATTGAGTTCAATGAAGTCACTGCCCGCGTGCGCCGAAGCCTGCTAAAGATTGTTCATGGTGAAGGCAGTCACGTCGTGGTGCCGTTGCAGGGTAGTGGCACTTTTAGCATTGAGGCCGCCGTCGCAACGCTTGTGCCCGCCAGCGGACACATTTTGGTGCTCGACAACGGCGCGTATTGCAAGCGCGCCGCGAAGCTGTCGACACTGATGGGCCGCCGCTGTACTTTAATGCCGTTCGCGGATGACGAAGCCGTTTCGCCCGCCGCCTTACGCGCCACGCTCGCGGCCGACCAGAGCATCACCCACGTTGTACTTGTTCACTGCGAAACCGGCGCGGGTGTGCTCAATCCAATGCAGCACATCGCCGACATTTGCGCCGAATTCAACAGGGGCCTTATCGTGGATGCGATGAGCTCCTTTGCTGCCATCGAAATTGACGCACGCAAAACGCGTTTCGATGCGCTTATTGCAGCCAGCGGAAAATGTCTTGAAGGCGTGCCCGGCATGGGCTTCGTGTTCATTCGCAAGGACGTGCTGGAGAAATGCGCCGGGCAAAGCCAGTCCCTCGCGATGGATCTGTACGACCAGCACGCCTACATGGAACAGACCGGCCAGTGGCGTTTTACGCCGCCCACGCATGTGGTTGTTGCGCTCGCCGAAGCCATTGCGCAGTTTGAAGAAGAAGGCGGTCAGCCGGCACGTCTGGCTCGTTACGCCCGCAACTACCAGACGCTGATTCAGGGCATGGCTGCGCTTGGGTTCAAACCGTTTCTCGACACCGCGATTCAGGCACCGATCATAGTTACGTTTCACGCGCCTGCGCACTCCAGCTACGAATTCAAGCGTTTCTACGATGCGGCGAAAGCACGTGGCTTCATTCTCTATCCCGGTAAGCTCACGCAAGTGGAAACCTTCCGCGTCGGATGCATCGGTGCCATTGGCCCGGTCGAAATGGAGCAGGCAGTACATGCGGTTGCGCTTGCACTAAAGGACTTGGGCATTCCCTCAGGCGCACCCGCCTAAGGCAACATAGCGATCACCGCAAGCAGGAAGAGAGCTTTCATGGCAACCACCAACGAACACCCCAACGTCGCGGCCATCCGCAAATCCGGCGAGACCAAAGTCAAGGTCGCGGTGAGCGATATCGACGGCGTTTTACGTGGCAAGTACTTGCACAAAGACAAATTTCTCGGCGCGGTGGAGAGCGGATTTGGTTTTTGTGACGTGGTGTTTGGCTGGGACTCGCAAGACCTTTGCTATGACAACGCCACCGTGACCGGCTGGCAGCACGGCTTTCCCGATGCCCTCGCGCAGATCGACCTGGGCACGCACCGCAAAGTGCCGTGGGACAGCAACGTTTCGTTCTTCTTGGGCGAGTTCATCAACGCCGATGGATCGCCCTACGCCGTATGCCCCAGGCAAACACTCAAGCGGGTGTTAAAACGCGCTGAGAAAATGGGTTTCGCGCCGATGACGGGCATGGAATTCGAGTGGTTCAACTTCAAGGAAACACCCCAAAGCTGGGCTGAAAAGCAAGGCGTCAACCCGACCCAATTGACGCCTGGCATGTTCGGTTATTCACTGTTGCGCATGGCTGACAACCGCGAATTTTTCAACGCGTTGATGGACGACATGCTCGCCTTCGGTGTGCCCATTGAAGGCTTGCACACAGAAACCGGGCCAGGGGTTTACGAAGTGGCCATCGCGTTCAGCACCGCGCTGGAGCAGGCGGATCGCGCGATCCTGTTTAAGACCGGCGCTCGCGAAATCGGCAAGCGCTACGGCATCATGCCGAGTTTCATGGCGAAGTGGAGCCAGCAGTATCCCGGTTGCAGCGGCCACATTCATCAGAGCCTGTCGGACGGCAAAAAAAACCTCTTCTTCGACGCTACGAGCCCCCGCTCAATGAGCAAACTGTTCGAGAGTTATCTTGCGGGGCAAGTGGCCTGCCTCATGGAGTTCGCCCCCATGTTCTGGCCGACCATTAATAGTTACAAGCGGTTGGTGGATGGTTTCTGGGCACCGGTCAAACCCACATGGGGACTCGACAATCGCACCGCCAGTTTTCGCGTGATCGCCGGTTCGCCCAAGGCCACACGCCTTGAAACGCGCTGCCCTGGTGCCGACGTGAACCCTTATCTAGCCATGGCTGCTGTAATTGCGGCGGGTCTGGATGGTGTCGAGAAAGGCTTGAAGCTCACAGCACCACCGATCACCGGCACCAATCAGGGCGCGGAAAATATTCCACGTGCGCCGCGCAGCCTGATCGAAACAACACAGAACTTTCGCAAGTCGAGCATCGCGCGCGATTGGCTGGGTGACACCTTCGTCGATCATTTTGCTGCGACCCGTGAATGGGAATGGCGGCAGTGGCAGGACGGTGTGACTGATTGGGAACTGAAGCGGTATTTTGAGATTATTTAACGTCTAACATTTCATCAGTAGGCGACGGACTTGGCGTCGCTCGAAACGCCAAGCGTGCCAAGTTCACGCCTACCCAATTGCTTTAGCGCAGGCACGTTTCACCGCGCCGGGTTGAATCTGCCTTTTCATGAAACTTAGCGGAAATTTTTAGTTATGAGCATTTCGTCTTTTTCCTTTCCGACACCGATCAAGTTTGGCATCGGGGCGCGCAAGTTGGTTGCTGCGCACTTACTCAAACAGGGCTGCAAACGCCCGCTGATCGTCACCGACAAGGCGCTCGGTGCGTTGCCAGTGCTCGCCGATTTCGAAACATTGCTAAACGGCCTTGACGTCGCGGTTTACTCCGGCGTTTTCGGCAACCCGACCTGCTCACAGGTGATGGACGGCGCTGCCGCGTTCAAGGCGCACAACGCCGATTGCGTGATCGGTTTTGGCGGAGGCGCGGCACTGGACGTGGCAAAAATCGTCGGCGTCGCCGCAACGCACGACGGCAATATCCTCGAATACGTGTGGGATCATCCGCAGGTTCGCGCGATCACGAATGAATTGCCCTATTTCATTGCGCTGCCGACCACATCCGGCACCGGCTCCGAGGTCGGTCGCTCATCGGTAGTTAGCGAGGACGACACGCATCTGAAACGTGTCGTTTTCAGCCCAAAAATTCTTGCCAAATGTGTGTTCGCAGATCCCGAGCTTACGGTCGGTTTGCCCGCAGCCGTGACCGCAGCCACGGGCATGGACGCGCTCACGCACAACATCGAAAGCTATCTCTCACCCGCCTACCACCCGCTATGCGATGGCATCGCCCTCGAAGGCGCTCGGCTCGCTGCAGCGGCGCTAGTCACTGCCGTGAAGGAGCCTGGCAACTTGCAGGCGCGCAGCGACATGATGATGTCGTCGATGATGGGCGCGATCGCCTTTCAAAAAGATCTGGGTGCCGTGCATTCGTGCGCGCACGCGCTGGGTGCGGTGCGTGACCTGCATCACGGTCTGGCCAATGCGTTGATGATCGACACGGTACTAGCGTGGAACTATGAGGTCGTGCCCGAAAAGTTTGAGGAACTTGCGCACGTTTGCAAAGTATCCGGTGGCGGCAAGGCGTTTGTACCGTGGCTTAGGGCAATCAAGGCACAGATCGGTATTGACGGAGGACTTGCTTCACGCGGCGTGACCAGCGCCGATCTGCCGCGACTGGTGGACATTGCCACCAAAGACATCTGTCATCAAACCAATCCCCGCCCCTGCACCAGTGCTGATTTCGAACGTCTGTTCATTTCCGCAATGTAGAAGCTGGCGGAACCTTTCCCCGATTTCCGTTTGCCCTGAGCGCAGCGAAGGGTTTGATGGTCAGGAACACTGATACGACCGTTTGGCGCCATCCTCAGGGCGAGCGATAGTCGCGCCAAAAAACTCCAAATGTCTGTACTCATGAGCACTCTATCCATCATCAATCCCGCCACCGGCGCCCAGATCGCCGAGGTTCCCGCTGACAACGCCGCAACGGTGGCCTCAAAAGCCGCTCAGGCGCGCGCCGCGCAACCGCGCTGGCACGCAGTCCCGCTCAAGGAGCGCAAAGCCTGTATTGCGCGTTTTCGCGCCCTTGTGGTTCGCGATCTGGAATCGCTTGCGCGCACCCTGACGCAGGATACGGGCAAGCCGGTCAGTCAGGCGCGTAACGAGTTGAACGGCCTGCTCGGCCGAATCGATTTTTTCCTTGGTGCGGTTGCTGATGCAACAGGTACGCAAACCGTGTTCAACGAAGGTGGCATGCGTGAGCAAATTGAGCACGTGCCGCTCGGCGTTATCGGCAATATCTCAGCGTGGAATTACCCGTGGTTCGTCGGCGGCAATGTGTTCATTCCTGCGCTGCTGACTGGCAACGCGGTGCTCTACAAACCGTCCGAATTTGCCACGCTGACCGGTCTTGAAATCGCGCGCTTGCTGCATGAAGCGGGCATTCCAAAAGACATATTTATTCCGCTTATCGGTGGTGGCGAGGTGGGTGCGGCGCTGCTTGAGCAACGCATTGACGGCCTGTTCTTCACCGGCTCGTACGCAACCGGCGCGAAGATTGCGCAGGCGCTTGGCCCGCGTCTGATCAAGCTACAACTAGAGCTCGGCGGCAAGGATCCAACTTACGTGCGCGCTGATGCAAATGTGAAAAATGCAGCGGAATCGTTGGCCGATGGCGCGATGTACAACACCGGGCAAAGCTGCTGCTCGGTGGAGCGCATCTATGCGCATGAATCGATTTACGATGAGTTCGTCAGTCACTTTGTCGAAACCGTCAAGACGTTCAAGCTCGCTGATCCGACGCTCGACACCACCTACTTCGGCGCAATCACGCGCACGTCGCAGCTTGATGTACTCGATGCGCAAGTCAACGATGCAAAAGCAAAGGGTGCATCGCTATTGCTAGGTGGAAATCGCCTGCCTGGCCCCGGCAACTGGTATGCGCCGACCGTGTTTGCAAACGTCAATCACTCAATGGAGTTGATGCGCGAGGAGAGCTTCGGCCCGATCATCGGCATTCAAAAAGTGCGCGACGACGACGAAGCGGTGATGCTCATGAATGACTCGCGATATGGGCTCACCGCGGGTGTGTTTACGCCAGATGAATCTAAAGCTCACGCGGTGCTTTCCAAGGTTAATGCGGGCAGCGTGTACTGGAACTGCTGTGATCGGGTGAGCCCTCGTTTGCCGTGGAGCGGCTACGGCGATTCGGGTGTTGGGCTGACGCTTTCCACCTACGGCATTCAGACCTTCTGTCGTCCCAAAGCCTGGCATTTGCGTAGCGCATGACCCTCGCGTTTTTGTGGGAGCGGTTGTACCGCGAAGGCTCGACTCCGTTGTGACCAATCGCGGTGGAACCTCTCCACAGCGTAAATAGATAGCCCAAAAACTGCGTAAATGCCCCGCCAAAAGCTAACCCTCTTCGACCTCGACAACACATTACTCACCGGCGACAGCGATGTGCTGTGGTGTGATTTTTTGATCAAGCGGGGCATCCTTGATCGCAACGAATTTTCTGCACGCAACGCCGACATGGATGCCCGCTATAAGGCAGGTACCGTGCAAGTGCGCGAATTCAGCGAGTTCTACGTGGGCACGCTCACCGGGCGCAGCGTTGACGACTGGCAGCCGCTACGCCGCGAATTTCTCGCAAGCGTTATCGTACCGCGCATCCCGCAAGCCGCGCTCGATCTGGTGCGCAAGCATCAAGAATTAGGCGATGTCGTTGCCATCACGACGGCAACGAATCGCTTCATCACCGAACTCACCGCGCAGCACCTCAATGTGGAGCACCTGATCGCCACCGAAGCCGAAATTGTTGCGGGCATTTTCTCAGGGCGCACCGAAGGCCAGTTGAATATGCGCGAAGGCAAGGTCTTAAGGCTGCACGCGTGGCTTGCGGCACGGGGCCAGACCCGCGCCGATTTCGTAATCACGGCATACAGTGATTCCATCAACGATTTGCCATTGCTGCGGATGGCGGACGTGCCTGTGGCCGTTGATCCCGACGCGAAACTCGCACAGTGGGCGGCGACGGCTGGACATGCCATTTTGAGTTTGCGGCAAACAGCAAGTTCAAGCTGACGCATCGGCATCAGCTTTTACTTGCAGCCCATATTTTACGGGGTCTAGCGTCAGTATTCATTGAAAGTCGATTTCAACGATTTTTAGCGTCAAGCCTCTATTAAATAAACGTCTTAAGCGAAAGCTGTTCCGTTCCATTCTTCACGGCACCACGTTTTTCGCGACCTCAAAAATTGAACGACAAACTTGCGAACATGCGAACATGCGGACATGCGTACTTAAGGCACGTGCATCGCCGACTCAACTGCCTGCCAAAACCGATTCCCCGTTGCCATGTCCTTCACGCCCCCTGTCGACCAGATTGAAGCCGAGCTCACGCACGTGCTCGACAGTCGCAGCTTTGGTCGTTCGGCGCGGCAGCGCGCATTGCTGCGCTACCTTGTTGACGGGCGCGTTGCGGTGGGCTCAGCGCGGCTGAAAGAAAGCACGATTGCGCTCGAAGTGTTCAAGCGCGACGCCGCGACCTACGACTCGGCCACCGACGGCATCGTGCGCGTGTCGGTCAACCGTTTGCGTGATCTTCTGGATCGCTACTACGAAGACGAAGGTGCACGCGCCGCGCTGCGCTTTGAAATTCAGAGTGGCGGCTACGTGCCGATTATTCGACGTGCCACGCCGCCTGGACTGCCGCCGCTGCCGCGCATCGCCGTGTTGCCGGCGGCGAATTTCACCGGCAATCCAGACTTTGATCCCCTGTGTGACGGCCTGACCGAGGACATCATCGATGCGATGACGCGCGTACCAGACGCCCGCGTCATCGCGCGAACTTCTAGCTTTCGCTTTAAGGGACAAACGCTGGATGTGCGAGAGATTGCGCGGGCGCTCAACGTTGATGCATTGCTTGAAGGCAGCGTGCAACAGGTCGGTGATCGGCTCCGCGTGACCGCACAGCGGGTGCTCGGCAGCGATGGCTCGCACACGGTCGCCTCACACAAGCCTCCCAGCACGCTCAGCTCTACGTGCGCATGTTTGTCGAGAGCGGCGGGCCGGATACGGGTGCGTTTTTCGAACACGCGATGGCGCTCGCGGACAGTAAGCTGCCGCAGCTCATGCAGTTGCCTTCGCATCCGATATTCCATCGTCATCACACCGATCCGCGCTGGGTGCAACTGCTAAAAAGAATCCAGTTTGCGATTGCAACGCGAAGTTAGTTCAAACTGCGCGATGCAACCAGCCTCACCCCTATCTGCATGACCAATCTAGCCTCCCGCCTCGCCCACATCGAACCGTTTCACGTCATGGAGATCGCGGCACATGCTCGCGCGCTTGAAGCCGCTGGCCGCGACGTGATCCACATGGAAATCGGTGAACCCGATTTTTCGACGCCGCAACCGGTGATTGACGCGGCGCAAAAGCAACTCACCAGTGGTCATATTTATTACACCAGCGCGCTGGGCATTCGTCCGTTGCGCGAGGCGATCAGCGGGCACTACAAGCGCGTACACGGCCTCGACATCGCACCAGAGCGCATCATCGTCACCGCAGGCGGTTCCGCTGCGCTGCTGCTCACCTGCGCGCTACTGGTCAATTGTGATGATGAAATTTTGCTGACTGATCCTTCGTATCCGTGTAATCGCCATTTCGTGCGCGTGATGGAGGGCGTGCCAAAGACGATTGCCTCCGGAGCGGACGAGCAATATCAGTTCACGGCAGCGCAGATTGATCGCGCGTGGGGCGCGAAGACCAAAGGGGTGCTGGTAGCCAGCCCGTCAAATCCTACGGGAACCAGCTTGCGCGAAGGCGAACTGAAACGCATCGTCGATTGCGTTGCGTCGCATGGCGGCGCGCTTATTTCAGATGAAACGTATTCCGGTTTGAACTACGGACGCAAACCGGAGACCGTACTCGCGTACACCGACGAAGCATTTTCGGTAAACAGTTTCTCAAAATATTTCAACATGACGGGCTGGCGGCTGGGCTGGCTGGTCGCGCCGGAGCGCCACGTGCGCGACCTCGAAAAGCTCGCTCAAAACCTCTACATTTCGCCGGCCTCGTTGTCGCAACACGCAGCGCTCGCCTGCTTTTCCGACGCAGGCTACGCCATTGCAGAATCCCGTCGCGCCGAATTTCAGGCGCGACGCGACTACTTCGTTCGCGCGTTAAAACAAATTGGATTCAAAATTCCGATCGTTCCCGACGGCGGATTTTTCGTCTATGCAGACGTCAGCGCTTTCACCTCAGACAGCGAAGCATTCGCGAACGTTATCCTCGACAAAACTGGTGTTGCCTTTGCGCCCGGTATCGATTTCGGCGAATACCACGCGCGTGAACACGTGCGTTTGGCCTACGCCGTGAATATGACCAAACTAAAAGAAGGCGTGCGGCGATTGACCGAAGCCTTGCACCCGTAACGAGTGGCTTTGGGCAGTGGTGAACCGAAAACCTCAGGCGTTTTCGTCAATCCAGGATTGCTGTATAGCTTCCAGAATCCGCTCGCCGCAACGGTCTTGTACGTCGTCAAACTCCGGCAACGCCATCACCATCGCCATCAGCGCAGTGAATCGCACTTGCGCTGGATCAACGTCGGGATTTGCATCAGCTAACTGAATCGCAATCTCCAGCGTGTCCGTCCATTTCAAGGCCGCCATCAGTGGTTCTCTCGCGCGTGGTTGATCGTGTACTTCGGGATCTCAACTGTCA
>JAYSUK010000250.1:0-3746 GCA_043719085.1 Burkholderiales bacterium
CACCTTCGCGATGGTGGTCCGTTTCGCGCGATCCAGAATTCAGAAACCTTCGCGTTCGAGTCCACGCTGGGCGCGCGCACCCTGCCCGCCCTTTGGCCGATGCAGCGCAACCTGCGCGCTTACACGCCGATACGCCACCACGCAGGAAGAAACCGCCGCACGGCGGCGGACGCGAATCGGTCGTCCATCAAATGCAGCGTACCCTGATCATCGAGCGTGCGAATGACGCGACCGCTTGCTTGAATCACCTTGCGCAAGGCGGGCAAGGTGTAGGTGTACTCATAACCCTTACCCAATCTGCGATCCACAACCTTGCGGTGCGTTTCAGTGACCGGGTCCGCGGGCGGCAGGCCCAGGGTGGCGATGAATGCCCCGATGAGTTTGGTGCCGGGCAGATCAACCCCTTCACCGAACGCGCCGCCCAAAACAGCAAACCCCACACCTGCCCCGTCGTCAACGAAGGCTCGCACAAATTGCTCGCGAGCCGCTTCACTCATGTCTCTGGTTTGGCGCCACTGCGCGACCGCCGGAAACGTCGCGCTAAGGTCATTCGCAGCAAGCTCAAGATATTCGAAGCTACTGAAGAAAGCCAAATAGTTACCGGGACGTTGCACTTGCTGCTCAGCGATCAACGCCGTAATGGCACGCAGCGATGCACCCCGATCAACAAATCGCGTCGAAATATTTCGCGCAACGCGGACGGTCAATTGCTCTGCCAAAAACGGCGACGGCACTTGCAGCGCCGCAGCACTCTCGGGTATGCCAAGCATGCTGCGATAAAAGCCGACCGGCGTCAGCGTTGCCGAGAATAGCGTCACGCTGTCGGCTGCCGCGACGCGCGGGCCGATGTACGGCGCGGGCACGACATTGCGCAGCATCAAAGCCGCCTCAGGTTTGCCTCCATGGCGTGCGCTGTCGGTTACGTCGAACACACTGTTGCCGTCGAAAGATTCAGCACGCTTCAGCAGGTGCAGTGCAGCGAGATAGAAATCGCGCAGTTGCGCATTCGCATCTGCGTAGTTGACGAGATACGCACCGACCTCAACGCTCGATGTGTGCAGCGCCTTCAAGAATTGGCCGGGCGGCGTATCAAGCACGCGGTAGCTTTCGCCTTCAGGCAACCGTAGCGCACGCCAAATCCGCAGCAGCCTTGCCCACGTGGTCTTGAGCGCCGGAACCTGCACGCGCAGCATCGCTACCTGTGATTGGCGCAATTCGGCCGAGTACATCATTTGCGCGCGCTCGATCAAGTTGTGCGCCTCATCAACCAGCACGCCGACACGCCACTCACCCTCGACCATCGCTGAATACAGCGATCCGCTGCTATCAAAATAGTAGTTGTAATCGGCGACCACCACGTCGGCCCATCGAACCAGGTCTTGCGCCAGGTAATACGGACAAATGTGATGCTGGTGTGCCGCCTTACGCACTGCGTCGGCTTCCCCAGCATTGCCGGCCACCCATTCGGCGCGGGCCATCGGCAGCCGATCAAAAAAGCCGGCTGCCAGCGGACAGGTGGCACCCGTACACGCTTGGCCGGGGTACAGACACGCCTTCGACTTGGCAATCAATTCCACTACACGAACGGGGCTGCGCTGCTCAGCATCTCCCGGCGGGTCACCCGCAACAAAAGCCTTTGTTCCCGCACATCGTGCCATGGCGTCCAACGCAAGCTGCCGCCCAGACGTCTTCGCCGCGAGAAAGTACACCTTATCGAGCATCCGCACGGGCATGGCTTTGAGCATCGGGAATAGCGTCGCGATCGATTTGCCAATCCCGGTTGGCGCTTCCGCGAGCAGACTACCGCCTGAACGCGCGACCCGAAACACGGCGACCGCCAGTGCTCGCTGTCCTCCGCGAAAATTCTCATGAGGAAACGTCAGCTCCGTCAGATAAGCGTCGCGTCGCAAGCGATGTGCCCGCTCTTGTGCTGCCCACACGGAGTAGCGTGAACACAGCGCCACGAAATACTCGTGCAATTCGGTGCGCAACGTTACTTGCTCGAACGCCACCTCTGCTTGCGTGTCGATGTTGAAGTAGACGAGTGCCAGCGTAATGGACGCGCGATCATCCCGATCACAGACCATCCAGCCATAGACTTTGAGCTGTGCCCAATGCAGTTGGCGTTGACTGTCGGGCTGCCGGGACAAGTCGCCACGGAACGTTTTAATTTCTTCCAGGCGGTTGTGCGCCGGGTGGTATCCATCCGCGCGACCGCTCACCGTCAGCTGCTCATAGGTGCCTTTGAGCGACACCTCGCTTTGATAATCCGCGCCGCGCCGCGCGATGACGGTGGTGTGGCCCGCCACGCCTTCCCTTGCGTTGGGCGACATGCCAAAACGCACGTCAAGATCGCCCTCACGCGCGGTGAAATCGCATAAATCGCGGACACCCACACGAAGGCTGATGGATGAAACAGTCATGACGCGGATAGTGCGTTGTGTCGGAGTGAGTGCGGGGATCGGAGGCTTTTGATGGCGAGCTCACCGTACAAATGACACTGTAATTATAGTCAGGTAGAGTGCTCGATCACATGCCGCGATTAAGCTGGCATCCGCACGCCTACCTGCAGGCAAAAATTTTCCGCTTATCGCTTCCGGCTACTTTTGATTCGAAGCGTTGGAATGCTGCTTTTTCGCCGTATTTCCGGCAGAGGTCTTAGCCGCGCTCGGAACCCCTGCTGTGGCGGTGCCGGATGCCGTCTGGGAGTTCCTTGTTGCTGTGTCAGATGTCAGTTTCGCGTCTTTGGCGGTTTCCCTTTTTTCCTTGCTGTTGGCTTTGGCGGTGTTGGATTGATCCATCATTGGCTTTCGAGAGTTTGATTGAAGTGATCGGTGAGCACAGGTCCTGATAGATCGCAGCGCAGACCACCTTGTATGGTCTTTGAGCGCTTTAGCAGGCAACGTAGGCAACGCACTTCGAGTTGAGTAGGACACGGAGAGAACCGCCGCGCTGCTACGGCGTGCCACGCTCGCCCCTGACTACGCATCACTTTACGATGGGTTTCGCACGCGGTCGAAAATTCAACCTGCGCATAGCGGAAGTTAATTGGTTGGCGATTTTTTCGTAGCCGTGCCAGGGCTCGTTACCTGTATCAAGACGCGAACCAATGTTTGCAACCGACCATTCGTTCGCAGCTTTAACTGCGCTTAGCTCGTCCCAAGCGATGGGAACTGAAACACCCGCGCCCGGTCTCGCCCGAGCCGACCATGCGCTGACGGTTGTAGCAGCGCGTCCGTTACGGAGGTAATCGACAAATATTTTTCCCACGCGATTCTTGGGACCACTCTTCGCCACAAACAGCGTGGGGAGAATGCGAGCCAAATGGGTAACCACCGCTTGGGAAAAGTCCTTGGCGACCGTCCATTCGTATTCGCGCTTGATCGGAACCACAATGTGCATCCCTTTGCCACCGCTCGTTTTAGCGAAGCAGACCAGATCGAGTTCGCGGAGCAACGCATGCACCAACTCGGTTCCTTGCCGCACTTGATCCCACGAAACCCCGTCGCCTGGATCGAGATCAAAAATTAGTCGATCCGGACGCTCGATTCGCGTTGCCAGCGCATTGCTGGTGTGAAATTCAACGACGTTCCATTGTGCCGAGGCAATCAGACCCGACGCGTCTGCAACTGCCACCATAGGCGAATGATCTGGATCGAGAGCCGGATCAAGCGCCTTCAAACCTTTGGGCAACGCTTTATCAAAATGTTTCTGAAAAAACAGCTCGCCCGCAAAACCATCCGGGG
>JAYSUK010000026.1:0-2395 GCA_043719085.1 Burkholderiales bacterium
TCGACCAGGCGATGCGCGTAATAAATCGGCGCAGGCATCAGCGATGGCGTTTCATCGCAGGCGTAGCCGAACATCAGGCCCTGATCGCCCGCGCCCGTGTTCAGATGGTCGTCGGACGCGTGATCCACGCCCTGCGCGATGTCGTTACTCTGCTTGTCGTAGCAGACCATGACCGCGCAGCCTTTGAAGTCGATGCCGTACTCGGTGTTGTCGTAGCCGATGCGCTTGATGGTATCGCGCGCCACCTGTATGTAGTCAACGTGGGCATTGGTGGTGATCTCGCCGGCAAGCACGACCAGTCCGGTGTTGCAGAGCGTTTCAGCGGCCACGCGGGAACGTGGGTCTTGTTTGAAAATGGCGTCAAGAATGGCGTCGGAGACTTGATCTGCGACTTTGTCGGGATGGCCTTCGGAGACGGATTCGGAGGTAAAGAGATAGTCGCTCATAATGTGTTGCCTTGTCTGCAAACGTCTAAGGTAGACGGTTGGGGTTTTCGGATTGACTCTAGCGAGCCGATGCGAATCACAAGATTTCACGAGCGGCGACGCTTTAGCAGAGGAGGACGGGGACTTCACTCAAAAGCAAAAATCACCAGCGCCCGCCCCGCAAGTAGTCGAGAAACTCAGCGCGCGCTGCCTACAATTCTAGAGCAATCACTGCTTCATTTAATAGCACCCCGATCCTTGTCAGACTTTGTTTTCCGCATCGCGTCAACCCTTGCCACATGGCTGGGGGGGCTTTCACTCGCCACGCAGGCAAAAATCGGCGCGGCGTTGGGGCGGCTAATGTTGCTCTCCAGCGGCATGCGAAATCGTCTGCACGAGAACCTGACTGTCGCGGGTTACGCGGACTCGGTGACGTTGACGCAGGCGGCGACCGGGATCGGTCAAATGGCCATTGAAACGGTCGGGCTGTGGCGAACATCCGACGAAGCGTTGCTGGCCCGGGTGAAAATCGTTGAAGGCTGGGATGCTGTGCTCACCGCGCGCGATGCCAAACGTGGCGTAATTTTTTTGACGCCGCATTTAGGCACCTTTGAAGTCGCCTCATTGTTCATCGGCGCACAGATGCCACTGACTGCCATGTTCCGCCCACCGCGTGTAGCGTGGGCTGAGCCCATGATGCGCGCTGGTCGCGACCGGTTGCAGATTCGCTCCGAGCCTGCCGCGATGAGCGGCATTCGGGCTATGCTCAAAGCGCTACGCCGCGGCGAAACCGTGGGCCTGCTGCCCGATCAGGTGCCCGATGCAGGCAAGGGGGGAGACGGCGTGTGGGCCGATTTTTTTGGACGACCGGCGTACACCATGACCTTGGCGCAAAAGTTCGCGAAAACCACCGGGGCGTTGGTGGTGATGGTGGCTTGTGTTCGACTGGCCGCGGGCGCTGGTTATCGCCTGGTGTTTGCACCACTATCCCCATTCTCTGAGGATGCAGAGGCGTCTGCGCGCGAGTTGAACGCGGCCGTGGAGCGGGCGATTGGATTGGCAGCGGATCAGTATTTATGGAGCTACAACCGATACAAAGTGCCGGTGGGGATTGCTCTGCCTGCTCGGGGAAGCGTGTGAATCGTAAATTCGTAAGGTGGGTTTTTAACCCACCTCAAATTGATACCAACCAAGTTCGTGCTTCGCAGGCGGGGTTCGTTTGCCACGCGCCGCTCATGCCGCGTGGCAGTTACTTTTTTTGCTTCGCCAGAAAAAGTAACCAAAAAAAGGCCAAAGTTACGTTGGCGACGATTGGCCCATTTCCGAGAATTGCGACTAAAGAAGCGGAACAGAAAAAACTCGCTTCGCTCAAACAGTTTTCCGTTCTGATCGCTTTTTTAGTCGCAATTCTCGAGGCTAATCAACAGGGACCCCGCTTCGCTGCTGGAGCCGCGTTGTGACCCTCGCTGGAACCGCCGCGCTGCTCGGCAGCAAACTACTCGCGTTGTTGCCCCTTCGCGTAATCGCTTCGATCAGCGGCCCGCTATCCACCATCGGCTGGTGGCTTGCGAAATCGCGTCGTCGCGTGGCACTCATTAATCTGCGGCTATGCTTTCCGCAGCTCACGGAATCCGAGCGCGAAACTATAGCGCGAGCGCATTTCCGCGCCTACATGCAGGCAGCGCTTGAGCACGGTTTTTTGTGGAACGCGAGTGGTGAGCGCATCCGCGACTATGTATCGGTGCACGATGAATATCAATGGCGGCAGTTTCAAGAAGGCGACAACCCCAAGCCGGTGATCTGGTTGTGCCCGCATTTTTTGGGGCTCGACGCCGCTGGCATCAGCATATCGGTGGACACTGCATGCTGCTCAATCTACAGCCCGCAGAGCAACGCCGATCTTGACCGGCTGATGCTCGCTGGGCGTATGCGATTCGGTGGAACCACCGTAATTGCCCGAACCGCCGGCG
>JAYSUK010000251.1:0-3733 GCA_043719085.1 Burkholderiales bacterium
CGAGTGAGGTTGGGGACAATTGGCGCAACGCAACCGTTGAATGCGAATTGGCCAATCAACTTATTCGTGAAACGCCCTATTACATTGGGCATAGACGCGTAAATATCAAAAAGTCGACTTTTGCCTTTTTTAGCCGTTACCCCCATTGCAATATAGACTTTAGCCATAAGTTGAAGATCACCGCATACTCAGCCGCTCTATGAGCGCCAGCATCGAAGACACCCTCAAATCGCTCCCGGCGCGGCCAGGTGTATACCGCATGATCGGCGCGGACGAAGCGGTGCTCTACGTCGGTAAAGCGAAAAATCTCAAGAGCCGCGTTTCGAGTTATTTCGTCAAAACGGGGCACGGCGCGCGCATTCAGATGATGATCTCGCAAATCGAGCGCATCGACACCACCGTGACGAGGAGCGAGTCCGAAGCGCTGCTGCTTGAGAACAACCTCATCAAAACGCTGGAGCCGAAATACAACGTCGTGTTTCGCGATGACAAAAGCTACCCGTATCTGTGCCTAACCGGCGACGCCTATCCGCAACTGCGATTTTTTCGCGGCAAGCCGGACAAACGTAACCAGTATTTTGGACCATTTCCGAGCTCGTGGAGCGTGCGCGAAGGCATCCAGACGCTGCAAAAAGTGTTTCAACTGCGCACCTGCGAAAACACCGTGTTTGCGCACCGCTCGCGCCCCTGCATGCTGGCGCAAATCGGGCGCTGCACGGCACCCTGCGTCGGCCACATAACAGCTGAAGATTACAAAGCCGACGTGAAAAGTGCGGCCATGTTCATGCGTGGCAATCAAAGCGAAGTGATGCTCGAATTACAAGCGCAAATGGAGGAGGCGGCGAGCACGCTGGCGTTTGAAAAAGCAGCGCGCACGCGGGACAAAATTGCGCGGCTGAATCGGCTGGTCAGCAAACAATTTGTGTCGAGCGTGGCGGAGCGCGATGTGGACGTGCTCGCGGTGATTCAAGAGCACGGCATGATCGCGGTGAACATCGTAATGATTCGCGGCGGTCAGCATGTCGGCGACCGCACGTTCTTTCCGGTGAAAATGGTCACGTCCGAAGTGATGACGCCGGACGAGTTGATCGAGGCGCTGGAGAGCTTTATCAGTCAGCACTACATCGGTCGCGAAGTGCCGCGTACGATTGTGTCCACGCTGGAATTTGATGTCGCCGCGCTCGCCGAGGCGCTGAGCACTCAGGTGCAAAACAAAGTCGAAATCCTCTGCAATCCCATCGGCGAAAAGCGCGTGTGGCTCAGGATGGCGGAAGAAAATGCGCGCCTCGCCATCGCCTCACGTCTGCGCCAAAGCGACACTGGCAATGATCGTCTGCGCGCGCTGATCGAAGCGCTCGGTCTGCCCGAAGGCACGCAGCGCCTGGAGTGTTTTGACATCTCACACATCATGGGCGAAGCCACCGTCGCAAGCTGCATCGTGTTCGACGGCGGTAGCCCGCAGACCAGCCAGTACCGTCGCATGAACATCGAAACGGTCAGCGACGGCGACGACTACGGCGCGATGAAAGAAGCGCTCACCCGCCGCGCCGCACGCATCGCCAAAAGCGAAGTCCCGCACCCCGACGTATGGGTCATCGACGGTGGCCGAGGCCAGGTCGGCATCGCCGCCGCCGTGCTCATTGAGGCGGGGCTGCACGACATCATCCTGTTCGGCAGCGCCAAAGGCGTCGAGCGCAAAAAAGGCATGGAGCAACTCATCTTCCCCGACCGCATTGATCCCGTGCGCCTGGCCCCCGACCACCCCGGCCTGCACCTCATCCAGCAAATGCAGGACGAGGCGCACCGCTTCGCCATCATCGGCCATCGCGCCAAACGCGCCAAGAATCGCGAGGGGTCAGCGATTGATGACATCGAAGGGATTGGGCCGAAGAAACGTGGTGAACTGCTGCGCACGTTTGGGAGCGTACGAGGGATTGCAGCGGCCAGCGTAGAGGACATCAAGCGTGTTCCGGGGATTTCAGATGAGTTGGCTGAGCGGATTTATGGGGCGTTGCATTGATGCACAATCTCGCCTCCCGTTAGCCCGCGTAGGGTGGAACGCTAGCGGTTCCGCCTCGCACCATCGCCGAAGGCAATATATTTATTGCTGCCCTGACGCTACGTTTGGCGGAACCGCAAGCGTTCCGCCCTACAGCAAGTAGGGTGCGCATCAGAATGCGCACCGAGTGTTCCGAACACGACCAGTGCCCTCGTGCCGCCTCGGTGCGCACTGCGGCGCACACCTTCAAACTAGCTCGCGTAGGGTGGAACGCTAGCGGTTTCGCCTCGTACCATCGCCGAAGGCAATATATTTATTGCTGCCCTGACGCTACGTTTGGCGGAACCGCAAGCGTTCCGCCCCACAGCAAGTAGGGTGCGCATCAGAGTGCGCACCGAGTGTTCCGAACACGACCAGTGTCCTCGTGCCGCCTCGGTGCACACTGCGGCACACACCCTACAAACTAGAATTTTCGCCTTACCAAAATTGAGTTAGGTAAGGTAAAATTCTGTCAGACAGACAACAGGAGCACGCCATGTACGTCACCTTAACGGCCAAACGACAGGTCACCTTCCCGGCGGCGGTGCTTGCCGAGTTGGGCGTTGCGCCCGGTGATCGGTTGGAGATCGTTCGGGGGCGTGATGGCTTCATGCTTCGCCCGAAGAGGATTGATGTCTCACGGCTCGCAATGCTGCGCGGCAAGGTGAAGCCTGATGCAAAGCCGTTTGATATCGGAACCTTTAGAGCCCAGTCGTATGACCCAGCGCTTCGGGATTGATACTTCGGTACTGGTGCGGCTGGCCACCGGTGTGCCGCAGATTCAATTTCAGCGGACGGTTGACAAGCTGACGGTGCTCATCGAAAAGCAAGGTGCGCAAATCGTGGCGTCGAATCAGGTGATCGGTGAGTCCTACATCGCGCTGCAACATCACTACGGCGTAGAAAAGCTCGATGCCCGCGCGGCGCTGCTTGGTGTGTTGCAGAGCGGTTTGGTCGAAGCATCGCGCGGCCAATCAACGCTTGAAGTGCTGGCCGCCACCAAAGGTTGCGGATTGATGGATCGATTGATTGCGGCTGCGTACAACGAAGAGGGATTCGCGACCTTGACGCTCGACAAAAAAATGGCGAAGTTAAAGAACGCGATTCTGTTGTAGTCGCTTCTATGGCCCCGCGTGGGCAACCAGTTACCCGCACACACAAATTTCCTACGATATGTCCTCGTATGTTCGCAAAAATCGCACAGTGTTGATTGACATCCCGACGGTAGCCGCGGACGCTGAGATAGTTGCTGCTGCTTTGGCTGACCCTGACGCGCAACCGCTTACCGATGAACAGCTTGCTCGCATGGCACCCCTGCGCACGACGCGCCAAGAATCGCGAAGGCTCAGCGATTGATGACATCGAAGAAATCGGCCCGAAGAAACGCGGAGAACTGCTTCGCACGTTCGGCAGCGTGCGTGGGATTGCCGCCGCGAGCGTCGAGGACATCAAACGCGTGCCGGGGATTTCAGGGGAGTTGGCTGAGCGGATTTATGGGGCGTTGCGTTAATTTAAGCAAAAATCATGCCAAAAATTTTCCGGTAGTCTACCGGCATATTCACTTTTCTTTTCTCCCGTTTGCGAGGCGGAGGCGAGCAATATGACCTGCGGTAAATTGTCGTTTGGATTTTCTGGTATCCATATTTGAGGGGGAGGGCGAGATGCGGATGAACGCCGAGGGTAGTCTACCCGTGC